>JABXIW010000225.1 GCA_013372875.1 Gammaproteobacteria bacterium
CATCGACAGCATCGCGATAGCAGGCTATTTGTGATTTATTGAGTGATTCATTTATAAGTTTGGAAAATCGAAATGGTGATTCTCGACCACTCCTTAGCACAGCAAATTGTTGATCGAACCATGTCCATCATTGGTCACAATGTGAATGTGATGAACTCAGCAGGCATCATTATTGGCAGTGGCGATCCCAAACGCGTTGGGCAAGTGCATGATGGCGCGGTATTGGCGTTGAATCACGGCGATTCACTAGAGCTGAATGAGCAGCAATGTTTGACGTTGCAGGGTGTCAAACCCGGAATCAATATGCTGTTGAAATTGCATGGCGACGTGATAGGTATTGTTGGTGTGACAGGTGAGCCGGAGAAAATCCGAGATTTCGCCAAACTGGTCAAAATGACCGCTGAATTGACAATCGAGCAAGCTGCGCTGGTGGAAAAATTTCAGTGGGACAGACGTCATCGCGAAGAGTTTATTCTGGCTTGGATCAATGGCAAATTGACCGATGAAGAGCTGAAAGATTGGGCGATGCGTCTTTCTATCGATGTGACTCAACCACGGGTGGCAACGGTGATTGAAGTCTCGACGCCGTCCGCCTCAAAAAGCATGAAGAGTGTGCGCAATATTGTTGAGTTGCTTGAATACCCAGAGCGTAACAACCTAGTTGCGATTGTCTCAGTGAATGAAATTGTGGTGCTGAAACCGTGTCATTCCGCCAAGCTGTGGGATAGCCAAATCGAAAGTGAACGCATTGATAAGTTGATGTCGCGTTTAAGCGATCACGATTCGCATACGTTTCACATTGCGCTAGGGCAGCTGTTTAATGAACCTAAAGATGTCGCGTTGTCATACCAAAGCGCGAAGCAGGTATTAGCCATTGGCAAGCAATTCTACCCAGAGAAACGTAAGTACCTGTTCGATGAACTTCGTTTGCCTGTGCTGTTAGCGCCGTTGGCGGATATTTGGCAAGGTGAACAAATTATTGATGGCGTGAAACGGTTGAAAGAGAAAGACAAATCTGGGCAATTACTGAAAACCCTAGATGCGTTGTTTGAATGCAATGGCAATGTGACGGAATGCTCTAAAATGCTGTTTATTCACCGGAACACTCTGCGTTATCGGTTAGAAAAAATCACCGAGATTACAGGGCTGCCAACCACCAATTTTGTGGGGTTAGCGGAGCTTTATATTGCGACTCGGCTCTCAAAAATGGCGTGATATTGTGCATTTGCACAATACGCGTCATTTTTTGACCACATCATTTGTCACTCCGCCTAAAGGAATTCGAAAGCAAACGATTAATAATTCATGCGTCCCTACATGTTGAGTGAGCCAACACGGACTCGCTCAGCAAAATAAGAATAAATGGAGTTATCATGAACCTTATATTAATCCTGCTCGGGGTGATCGCATTTATTGTGCTCACGACCACCAAATTCAAATTACATCCCTTTTTAGCGCTGATCATCGCGGCGTTCCTTGCGGCATTTGCTTACGGCTTACCGGCAGATAGCATTGCCAAAACCATTGCTTCTGGCTTTGGCGGCATCCTTGGTTACATTGGTTTGGTTATCGTTTTAGGTACCATCATCGGTGTTATTTTGGAGAAAAGTGGTGCGGCGATCACTATGGCCGATACGGTCATCAAAGTGTTGGGTGAGCGTTTCCCAACATTGACTATGAGTATCATCGGTTACATCGTTTCTGTTCCGGTATTTTGTGATTCAGGCTTTGTCATTCTGAACTCGCTCAAAGAATCACTCGCGAAGCGTTTAAAAACCTCAAGCGTTGCGATGAGTGTGGCGTTGGCTACTGGCCTATACGCGACGCACACGTTTGTGCCGCCAACTCCTGGCCCGATTGCCGCTGCGGGTAACTTAGGCCTGGAATCTAACCTTGGTTTAGTGATTGGTGTGGGTGTGTTTGTTGCAGCGGTTGCGGCGCTAGCAGGTATGTTGTGGGCGAACCGATTCCAACATGTAGAACCAGATGGCATTGAAGCCGCAGATGAAATTCAGCATGATTGGCAAGCACTCAAAGCGTCTTACGGCAAATTGCCAACGGCGAGCCAAGCATTCGCTCCTATTTTTGTTCCAATCTTATTGATCTGTTTTGGCTCTATCGCGAAATTCCCAAGCCTACCGCTGGGCGAAGGTTTTGTGTTTGATGTTCTGACTTTCTTAGGACAGCCACTAACTGCATTGGTGATTGGCCTGTTCCTTTCTGTTCGCCTACTCAAATCAGACAACAAGATTGAAGAGTTTGGCGAGCGAATCAGCCAAGGTATTACGGCTGCTGCGCCTATTCTTTTGATTACCGGTGCGGGTGGTGCATTTGGCGCGGTATTAAAAGCAACGCCGCTAGGTGAATACTTGGGTACGACGCTATCGGCGCTGGGCGTGGGTATTTTCATGCCATTTATCGTTGCGGCTGCGCTAAAATCGGCGCAAGGTTCGTCAACGGTTGCACTGGTGACCACATCGGCTTTGGTTGCGCCTATGCTTACGCAATTGGGGCTAGATTCAGAAATGGGCCGCGTATTAACGGTGATGGCGATCGGTGCAGGTGCGATGACGGTTTCTCATGCAAACGACAGCTTCTTCTGGGTAGTTTCGCAGTTTAGCCGCATGTCGGTGGGCTTAGCCTACCGCGCGCAAACCATGGCTACGCTCGTTCAAGGTGTCACGGCAATGGCATTGGTGTACATTTTGAGTCTCGTTCTCTTATAAGTCTCTGGAAATACGTATGAAAGTGGTAATTGCACCTGATTCATTTAAAGAAAGCTTAACCGCCAAACAAGTGAGCGAGGCGATCAAAACGGGTCTTGCTCGCGTATGGCAGGATGCCGAGTTTGTTACGGTTCCGGTCGCAGACGGTGGCGAAGGCACGGTTCAATCTTTGATAGATGCAACTCAAGGTGAACAAGTCTTCACAACAGTGACTGCGCCATTAGGGAATGATGTTGAAGCGTTTTATGGCATCCTCGGCGACGGCGAAACCGCGGTTATTGAAATGGCGGAGGCCAGTGGGCTGCACCTTGTGCCGAGTGACGCTCGCGACCCAAAACTGACCAGCAGCATTGGTACCGGACAGCTGATCAAACACGCGCTAGACCGCGGCATTCAACGCTTAATCATTGGTTTGGGCGGCAGCGCTACCAATGATGGTGGCGTGGGCATGTTGACCGCGTTGGGGGTAACGTTTCTTGATGAATCTGGTCATGCAATTACCCCAAATGGAGGCGGGCTAGCGACGCTTGCATCCATCGATATTTCTGGTCTTGACCCGCGCTTAGCTGCTTGCGAAATGTTGGTCGCGTGCGATGTTGATAACCCACTCTGTGGCGACAAAGGCGCGTCGGCTATCTTTGGCCCGCAAAAGGGAGCGACAGCGTCAGACGTCACTCTGCTCGATAACGCATTGCGCAAGTTTGGCCAGTTGACGGAACAAGCGACGGGTAAGCACGTACTGACTCGTGAAGGGGCGGGTGCTGCTGGTGGTATGGGAGCGGCCTTGCTCGGGTACACGCCAGCACGTTTGCAACCGGGAATTGAGATTGTGCTTGAAACGGTCAAGCTTGCTCAGCATGTTGCGGATGCGGATATCGTATTCACAGGTGAGGGTCGAATCGATCATCAAACCGCACATGGCAAAACGCCGATGGGCGTTGCTAAGGTGGCCAAACAGTTTAATTTACCAGTCATTGCATTAGCAGGCTGTGTGGGCGACAACTATCAGGCGGTTTATGAGTGCGGTATTGATGCGGTGTTTGCTTGTGTACCAAGGGCGATGAGCTTATCTGAGGCCATGAAAGAGGCCGACGTCAACGTTGCCAATTTAGCCGAAAACGTCGCGAGAATGTGGCAAGTTAAGTCGCACTGAGGGCGATAACGATACGAGAAAACTCCACCTTTGCGTGGAGTTTTTTGTTGTTACCTGTTTGCGTGTGTGGGCATAAGTTCATTTAGCAAGAGCGAGTTAACAGGCATGCTTTGCTATCAACTTTGCCAGTGTTTGCATTGCATGACTCCAATCGGTTTCATGACCAAAGTTTGCCACGCTGAGGCGTACGCAATGTCGATATTGCTCTTGAGTGCCAAATACGGTGCCGGGAAGTAGGCTGATTCTGTGCTTATTGCACGCTTGATACAACGCATAGCTGTCCGTTTCTTTGGGCAGGCGCAACCAAAGCAAGAACGAGCCTTGCACGGCGTTGATCTGGTATCGATTTTTTAGAGATTCGTATTCATCCAAGTATTGATGAAGCATCTGGATAAATCGGCGCATGTTGTTTTGATAAACCCGACCCATTCGCGCAGTATGCGTTCGATACTTGCCTGACGTTAGAAACGTTGCCACGGCAGATTGCATTAGGTTCAAACTGCCCATGTTCTCACACAGTAGATATTGCTCAATTTGATCTCGATATCGCCCCGCCAACATCCAACCAATTCTCAAACGCGAATCGAGCGTTTTGGATAGCGAATTCACGTAAATTACGCGTTGCTTGTCATCGAGCAACCTCAGGCTTGGCAAAGGCTTATTATAACTTAACCCGCCAAACACATCGTCTTCGATAATAGGAATATTGCCAGACGCCAATAGCAATTGCCGACGCTTTTCTAGCGGCATCATGGCACCAGTAGGGTTGGTGAAGTTTGGCGTTACGATGATCGCTTTTATGTCCCATGTCGCCATTGCTTTTGCTAAGGCTTCGGGGCACATACCGTCTCGTGGGCAACTCGGAATTTCCACCACTTTGAGGCCGAGTGATTCGAGCATCAATAAATTACCAAAATAGCAAGGGGACTCCACCGCGACGATATCGCCTTTTTGTGTCGTTGCGCGCAGCGCTAGGCTAATTGCTTGTTGCGCGCCGTGCGTCACCATGATCTCATCCAACTTGGCTGGCGTGCCCAAATCTTGTGTGATTTTCGCCAGTTGTTTGATTAAGAGGTGATCACCGGGTGGTAATTGGTAATGGCTCGGTACATGCGTTTGCTGGCGGCTGTGGCGGCCAATCTCGGCGTACAAGCTTTTGATCGCGGGGGAGTCAATGTTTGGGTGGGCTGAGCCAGCGGGCAAACGCTCTTGGTATTCAGGGTACGTGAGGATTTCTTTGCAGATCGAGAGCAAATCCACGCGAGTCGGATCCGGAATTGAGCGAGAGGTCGGCAAGGCGATTTTTACTCGATAACCCGACTTGGGAACCGAGTACACCAAGTTTTGCGCTTCCAGCTCTTGATACGCACGAATCACGGTGTTTTTGCTGACGCTTAATTCTTGGCTCAATGAGCGAATGGAGGGCAGTCGATCATCCACTTGGTAAACGCCACCATTGATGGCTTGTTTAAGGTGCTTTTCCACCACGAGGTACTTATTCCCTTCACCGCTTTCCAATAAATCTGTACCCATAAAAA
>JABXIW010000141.1 GCA_013372875.1 Gammaproteobacteria bacterium
TCCAAATGATGCGTACTGCCAACCGTGCTTTCTAACTCAAGAATGGATTGGCGCACATGGTCAGGAATAGCCGCTTTCTCGTTGTTTTTAAAATCGAACATCACGCCTGTCGCGGTTGAGACCGTCGTAATCTTGCCCCATTTTTTACTCAATACTTGATATTCCATAGTGATGCGATCTTCTTGCATGTCGATCACGCGCGAGCCGACCAGCAACGTGTCTGGGTAAGTTACAGGCAGTTTGTAGCGACATTGCGTCTCGCTGAGTACTGGCCCAATTTGCGAGGTTTGCAGGTCGACCAGCAGATTAATTTTGTTGAAGTAATCTAAACGTGCCGTCTCAAAGTAGCGGAAATAGACCACGTTATTGACGTGTTGCAGAGCATCCATTTCACCCCATGCGACTTTGATCTCTGTGATAACGGGAAAGTCCTTTAACAGTGTGTCCATTTTTAGTGCTCCTTTTTCATCTGCATTGCCACAAATTGCGACGCGACTTATCACTTTGAGCATTTATTCTAGATGTAATTATTTAATATGTAATAAAATTGTTTTTAAAATGTGAAACGAAATGTCAATCTTGTTATGTAAACTAGAAACTTTACATAATCGAGTTGAAGGCGTAAGTTTAACTAAGAGTAACCAAATAGGAGGTGTCTCATGACTGAGCTGAAAGGTTTCAATCTAGCCAAGGTGGAAAAACGCATTGACTGGACTGGCGAGCTGTTCAGTTTAAGGGTCTCAGGCGCGCCTCTTACCTTTAAAGCCGGTCAGTTCACCAAGCTTGCTTTGCTCGATGATGAGGGCAAGCCGATGAGCCGTGCTTACTCTGTGGTTAATGCGCCAAGCGAGCAACACGAGTGGCTCGAATTTCTCATTGTGGCAGATCCTCAAGGGCAACTTTCTCCAAGGTTGCAAAAGCTAAAAGCGGGTGACCCGATTTATGTGGGTGAAACCGCGCATGGCGATCTCATTCACGACACCATTCCTAAGCAAGCGAGTGATCTATGGTTGCTTTCGACGGGAACTGGCATTGGCCCGTTTTTATCTTTGCTGGATGACATTAACCTGCTTCCTCACAATGATCGTATCGTGCTGGTGCATGGTGTTCGCTACGAAAAAGATTTGGTCTACAAATACCTGATTGAGCATCTTCAATTCCGATATGAAGGACGCTTAAAGTACGTGCCAATCGTGAGTCGTGAATCGTCACTCGGAAAACTGCAAGGTCGAATCCCAGAGTTGATTGCGTCTGGTGAGCTTGCCAATAAAGTGGATGTGCCTTTCTCTCCGCAAAGCAGCTTTGTGATGCTGTGTGGTAACCCAGAGATGATTAAAGATACCTTGCCTGTGCTGCAAGGGCTAGGGTTAGAAAAGTATCGAACTCGAACAGGCGGTCACGTTATCTATGAGCGTTATTGGTAAGCATCTACTCATCGCTGAAACCGAGATAACTAAGTTATATCGGTGTAAATTAAAAATCACTTTTGAGACATGATACGAATTTATAGACTTATCAATTGAGCACATATACAACAATGCCTAGACTGCGTTCACTGTTGTTGTAGGTGGTTATATGTACTCTTCAATTGCGAGCAAAATGCAGCGGCTTATAGGCGGTTTCGTTGATCTGTTCGTCGTCATTAGCGTTGTCGTTGTTATCGCGTTGGGTATCAATTTTTGGCTCTATGACTTCCGTTTATCCCTGCAAGAAAACTTCACGCTTGTTTACGACACCCACGCGGTGTATCTCCTCACTGTTCCCATTCTTCTCGTGATTAACTGGTATTGGTTGAAGGAAGGGCAAACCGTCGGCATGCGTTTTGTTGGTATCAAAGTGGTGATGAAAAATGGTCGTGCCGCGACCAAAGTGACGGTTTCCATCCGGCTTGGCATTAGCTATCTACTCGAAATGTTTATTCCTGGCGTCCCGTTGGTGAACCTTGTGCTGCTTGTTTTTCATCCAGAGCGACGTTTGTTGCATGATTTCCTTACCAAGACCAAAGTCGTGCAAGCACCTGACTTGCTGCTGTCTATTTTGCATGATCAAAAAAAGCCACATTGAGTGGCTTTTAAAATCAGGTCAGTCAATCAAAGATTATTGCTGATTGATGTACGCTTTAAAGCGCGCTTTTGTTTCTGCGTCTGCTTTTTGATACCAGAAGTGCAGCATTTCTTCTGCCGTAGAATCTGCTTTCACTGCGGTTGCACGCGCTTGTTTCATGTCTTCAGGAATCGTGACTGGTTGCATGGTCGCTGCACCAGCAAAAGCGACGGCTGCTGTACCGCCAGCGCGGTTGTAATCTTCGATTTCACGCACGTAATCACGGCCGATTTGCATACCCGGTTTGATCAGCTTGTCTTGGTCAACTGCGACTGCTTTGCCTGAACCATCAACCAGTTTCCAATCGAGATCTTTGATGTTTTCTTCCGCGTCACGCATGTTGCGGTATTTTGGAACTTCAATCGTCAACTCTGCATTTGCAGTATCGAAGCGTGCCACGATAGCGTCGCTTTCTACGCTTAGACGGTCATTACCTTGGTTGAAGTAAGGTGCGTAGCGGAAAACGACTTGGTTTACGCCATCCGGTAGCGTCAATGTTTTTTCAGAAGCAAAAAAGCCGCCAGAAAGTTTCGCTTTTTCGCCGTTTGCTGCCAATACTGATACGTCGTCAGGAACGCTAACCGTAACGTCTGCGAATGCCATGCCACTCATTGCTAGAGCAAGCGCGCAAGTTAA
>JABXIW010000076.1 GCA_013372875.1 Gammaproteobacteria bacterium
CAGCGATAAAGTGTCCGTGATGGAAACTCTGAGTCATTTGTATTTCCATTGCATCCCAACGTTGGTAGTTCGAATCAGCAAGAGAACTATCGTTTTAAACCCACATGACATACTCCTCTCGGTCTTACCTGTGTTATGTGGGTATTTTTTATTTAACTTGCCACTTAACTCCTCTTTAAATTCAATCATCAAAATGACCATAATGAAATTTAAAAGGATTGCATATTGAATAATTTTATATTTTACTGGTTTGTTGGTATTTAAAAGTTTTGTTTATAATACTTATAACTTGAATTTCTATATTAAAAATGATCTTTGTTATATTTATTGAATGATAAAGTTTTGAAGTGACTATAATATCTCGAATTTTTCAAATTAGCGATGTTATTCCTTCAGTATCTTGACGTTAATTTACCTATCTTTACGTCTCGTACCCTGTACGGCTAAGAAAAATAGCAGTATAAAATCAAAACGATTATTTACTTCACTCCTGCTATGAAACTCAATAAAAAATGGCTCGTTTTGTGTGGCCTACTTGCTATTGGTGCTGGTGGTTATCATTATCTGCAACGTCCAGAACCCATTTCTCCTTACGCGACAGAAGTCGTTCGCAAAGGCAATATCGAAAAGGCGGTATTAGTAAACGGCATGTTGCAAGCGTCCAAATTGGTGAATGTAGGTGCGCAAGTATCTGGGCAAATTCAACTCCTCGCTGTGAACTTAGGGGATGAGATCAAACAGGGGGACTTGATTGCACAGATTGACAGCCTGACTCAGCAAAACAGCCTCAAAGAAGCCCAAGCGTCTCTTAATAGTCTCAACGCTCAGTACCAGGCTAAGCAAGCGCAGATTAAACAAGCAAACTATGAATACGTGCGCCAAAAAGGCATGTTGGCAGCGAAAGCGAGCTCACGAGCTGATTACGAGAATGCCGAAGCGACGCTCGCCATCTACAAAGCCGAGTTAGCGCTACTGGATGCCGAAATCGAGAAAGCCAAAATCAACGTCGACAATGCGCAGTTAGATCTCGGTTACACCACCATCAACGCACCGATGGATGGCACGGTGGTTTACACCGCGGTGGAAGAAGGACAAACCGTAAACGCCAATCAAACCACGCCAACTATTATCGAGTTAGCCAAGTTAGATACGATGACGGTGAAAGCCGAAATTTCGGAAGCCGATGTGATTTTTGTTCACCCAGGCCAAACGGCGCTGTTCACCATTTTAGGCAAACCGAATCAGTAGTTTAAAGGCACATTGCGCGCCATTGAGCCGGGGCCAACCATCATGGATGGCGATGACAGCGATTTGAGCATTTCAGATAGCGACGCCATTTACTACAACGCTGTATTTGATGTGAAGAACCCGCAAGGTATTTTGCGTATCGGCATGACTGCGCAAGTTTCGATTGTCCTTGAGCAATCGGAAAATACCTTGATTGTCCCTTCACAAGTGCTGCAAAAATCTGGCGGCAAAGGCAACTATACCGTGCCAGTGCTTGAACAGGGCCAAGTGGTGCAAAAGCCCGTGACAGTGGGTATCAACAACAAAGTGAACGCAGAAATTCTCTCAGGTTTGAAGGAAGGCGACCAAGTTGTTCTTGGCAATGCTATGGATGGAGAATCATCAAGCCGAGGTGATCGTCGTCGACCTCCAATGAGGTTCTAAGATGAGTGATGTGCTTTTAAAAGTTGAGGATTTAACTCGACGTTTTGTCTCTGGCGACGAGTCGCTTACCGTGTTGAACCACATTAATTTAGAGATAAAACGCGGTGAAATGGTCGCGATCGTGGGTGCATCAGGATCAGGTAAATCGACGCTGATGAATGTGCTCGGCTGCTTGGATAAACCGTCCAGCGGTCGATACTTCATTAATGGGCAAGATGTCTCGACGTTGGAATCCGACCAACTGGCGGAACTGCGCCGCGAGTATTTTGGCTTTATATTCCAGCGTTACCATCTGCTGGGGGATTTAACCGCGGTGGCAAATGTGGAAGTACCGGCGGTTTACGCGGGAGTTCCTCATCGTCAAAGAACGGAGCGAGCGCAGTCACTATTGGCTCGCTTGGGGCTGGAAGATCGTTTGACTCACCAGCCCAGCCAACTGAGTGGTGGCCAGCAACAGCGCGTGAGTGTTGCTCGTGCACTGATGAACGGTGGTGAGGTGATTCTCGCCGATGAGCCCACTGGCGCATTAGACAGTCACAGTGGGCAAGAGATGATGGCACTGCTTAAAGAATTGCATCAACTTGGGCATACGATCATCTTAGTGACTCATGATATGAACGTGGCGAACTTTGCGGATCGCATCA
Organism: Gammaproteobacteria bacterium; assembly: GCA_013372875.1. Next base: position 2,316 of record JABXIW010000076.1, read on the forward strand.
TTGAAATCAAAGATGGTGAAATCATTGCAGATACGCCAAATGCACAAGTTGTAATCAATGAGCAAGCAGTACAGACACCGAGCGCATCTTTTCATCGCCCAGCGCAAGCCGCCAGTAAGTGGTGGAAGTGGGACAGTTTTATTGACGCGCTCAAAATGGCGCTGCTGGCGATGTCTAGCCACAGAATGCGCACGTTTTTGACCATGCTCGGCATCATTATTGGTATAGCTTCGGTGGTTTCCGTGGTGGCACTAGGTAATGGTTCACAACAGCAAATTTTGTCGAATATTTCATCCATGGGAACAAACACCATTGATGTCAGGCCGGGCAAAGGGTTTGGTGACCGCCGCTCCGGACGAGTGAAAACGCTAACCGCCGACGATGCTAAATCGTTGGAGAGTCTACCTTTTGTCGACAGTGTCACGCCGTCTTTATCCAACAGCTTAACCGTGCGTTACGCCAATCAGGATGCAACCGCGTCTGTGGAAGGGGTTGGGGAAGATTATTTCCGTGTGCGCGGTTATGAGATCGCCAAAGGTCAGTTTTGGGATGAAGAGAGCGTGAATTCGCTCGCCCAAGAAGCAGTGATTGATGACAACACCAGAAAGGAAATGTTTGCGGATAGAAATCCGATTGGTGAAGTGATTTTTCTTGGTTCATTGCCAGTGCGTATTGTGGGTGTCACGCAGAAAAAAGAAGACGCGTTTGGTAACAGCGACGCGCTGAAAATTTGGGTGCCATACACCACTATGTCGGGACGCATGATGGGACAACGCTACCTCAACGGCATTACTGTACGGATTGATGAGAACGCCCCAAGTGCGGCGGTAGAGCAGAGCATCATCAACTTGTTAAAAATGCGCCACGGTACAGAAGATTTCTTCACGATTAACACTGACACCATTCGTCAGAGCATCGAGAAAACCACCGCAACCATGACGTTACTGATCTCAGCGATTGCGGTGATCTCCCTAATTGTCGGGGGAATTGGCGTAATAAACATCATGTTGGTGTCGGTGACAGAGCGCACGAAAGAGATCGGTGTACGAATGGCTGTGGGTGCGCGGCAAGCGGATATTTTGCGTCAGTTTTTGATTGAAGCGGTACTGGTGTGTTTGTGTGGTGGCATTGCTGGTATTGGCTTGGCATTTTTGATTGGTTTTGCATTCAGTACATCTGGCAGCAGCTTCCAAATGATTTACTCAATGAACTCGATCATCTGGGCGTTTATTTGCTCAACGTTGATTGGCATCGCTTTCGGCTTTTTACCCGCTCGCAATGCTGCCAAACTCGATCCGATAGAAGCGCTAGCGAGAGACTAAAAATGAGTAACACAATGAAATTCAAGACTCGATTGGGCGCGGCTGCCTTAAGCGCAGTGTGGTTGTCAGGTTGTGGTTCGCTTATGCGTAGCGACTATCAAGCTCCTGAGGTGCAAGTGCCTGCAAATTGGCAACAGATGCATGTTGCGGGTGATGTCAGTATGGATCCTTGGTGGTTGGCGTTTAACGACCCAACGCTTAATCAATACATTACTCAGGTGTTGGCTCAAAACAACGATTTGACGCTGGCAACGCTAACGCTAAAGAAAGCGCGTTTACAGCTGGGTTTAGCGCAAGATGACCTTTTCCCTACGTTGAGTTCTTCCACATCAGGGCAAGTTCAAAAATCTCTTGATAGCGGGGAATCGGCAGATAGCTACAGCACTAACTTGTCCGTCAATTACGAGTTGGATTTGTGGGGAAAAATCTCGGCAGACGTTGACCAAGCCAAGTGGACGGCGATGGCAAGTCAACAAGATCGCGAGGCGACCGCACAAAGTTTGGTGGCAACGACGGCATCGTTATATTGGCAAATCGGCTATCTAAAACAGCGCTTAAACCTCAGTCAGCGTAATGTGGAAGACGCAGCTCAAACGCTACAATTGATTGAAAAACAGTACCAACTTGGCGCTGTGGATCAGTTAGATGTGCTTGAAGCCAAACGTACGCTGGCAAGCTTACAAGCGCAGCAAAGTGAGTTTGAACAGAGTTTACTTGAGGCAAACAACGCCTTTGCGATTTTGTTCAATCAACCGCCGAAGAGTATCAGTGCAAACATCCAAATGCTGCCTGAAGGCGATATGCTATCGTTGAGTGTTGGTGCTCCGTCTGATTTATTGATCCGCAGACCCGACATTAAAGCAGCGATTTATGAAGTCAAAGCCGCGCTAGCATATAAAGACGCAGCAGATTTGGACTACTTGCCCAAACTGACGCTCACTGGGGCTTTGGGTGGATCGTCACAAGCGCTCAAAGACCTGCTTTCCAACCCGATCGGCAGTTTAGGTGCAGATATGACGTTGCCGTTTTTGCAGTGGAATGAGATGAAAAATAGCCAAGCCATCGAAAATGCTTTGTCGGCATGAGAAAAATTGAAGTATCAGGCGGCGCGTTTACAAGAGCAATATGATGCCGCAAGTGCCGCTGAGTCCATTTATGCTGCGCGGTATCAGTATGGCTCGACATCGATCATGGACTATTTGAATGCACAAGAAGAGACCAGAAACGCACAAGCTTCTTTGTTGGAGAACCGTTACAACCAGTTTCTCACACAGGTTACGCTTTACCAGTCTTTAGGAGGAACCGACGTCGCGCCACTGTAACTTGTTTAGCGCTGCGACTGCTGTGACCACAAAGTTCCTTCGATAAAAATGGCCACGATATGTCGTGGCCATTTTGCTTATCAACGTGTGTACGAAGATAAGGTATCAACTCAGAAGCCGTGTCTGGTTAGAAACGGTACTCGGCTAAGTTGTTGCTACTTTCTAGCATTTTCTCTGCAACATAGCGGTGAGTTGCTGTTGTTGGATGCGTGACATCCCAGAACACAAACTTCTCAGCACCAGACGCCGCACACTCAGAGCGCAATGCGTGGGTGTACATGTAGTCGACAGACGATGAGCGGTTGATGTCCAAACAAGGATCGCTCGCGTTCACGAAACCGTGCTCTTCTGGCGCAGAAGTTAGCGTCTCGAACAAGGCGTGAGTATCAAACAACGTGATGTTGTAACCTTGCGCTTTGTAGTACATCGCTTGTGCCTTGATGAACTCGTTCATCTCAAGCACTTTCGCACGAATTTTGTCGATCTCTTCTTGTGTTGAGTACTTAAACTGAGGCGCTTTCGTCGCGTCTGGCAGTGTCATCAACATGAAGTTCTTCGCACCTGCGTCCGTCAAACGAATCAGTGCTTCTGCATAATCCGCTTTCACTTCTGGAACGCCACGGTTGTAGTTCATGAAGTCATTCAAACCAAACTCAAGCGTAAACAAGGTGTTTGCTGGTTTGTAGTTCTTCGCCAGTTTTGCGTAGGTTAAGTACGAAGAAACTTGATCACCAACCCCTGTTAGCGCGATGTATTGGTTCTCACCAGCCGCGCCGCCAACTGCCCAGTTGTAGAGCGGAAGGTTCTTCGCTTTGGCAATGTATTCTGTCCACACAAAACCGTTGGAGAAGTGACCTAAGAACCAGCTGTTCGGGTTAGGGAAGCGCCATTGTGATGCGTTAAAGATGTTGCCTGTATCAGACAAGCTGTCACCGAGTGCAACCACTTTGTTGATTTGATCTGGCTGC
>JABXIW010000268.1 GCA_013372875.1 Gammaproteobacteria bacterium
GAACTTGACCACAAACCTGTTGAGTGGACGAACGGCAAAATGGTCACACTGGCAATCTTCTTACTTACCGTCACTTTGTGGATTTTCAGCAAGCCGATCAACACCATGCTTGGCGGTTTTGCAAAATTCGACACCTTGGTTGCGATTGGTGCCATCTTGCTGCTAGGCGCATCTCGAGCAGTCGAATGGAAGGACATTGAAAAGACAACAGACTGGGGTGTTCTGATCCTGTTCGGCGGCGGTATCTGCTTGAGTAACGTTCTAAAAGCGACAGGCACCAGCGTTTTCCTAGCGCACAGCCTAACTGGCTTCCTTGAGCAAGCAGGTGTATTACTCACTATTCTTTCTGTGGTTGCCTTTGTCGTCTTCTTGACTGAGTTTGCAAGTAACACAGCAAGTGCTGCGCTACTGGTACCAGTGTTCGCGACCATTGCCGAAGCACTTGGTCTATCACCAGTGATTCTGTCAGCGCTTATCGCGGTAGCCGCATCTTGTGCCTTCATGTTGCCAGTTGCAACGCCACCAAATGCAATTGTGTTCGGTACGGGTCACATCAAGCAAAAAGAAATGATGAGAATCGGCTTCGTACTAAACATTGCTTGTATCGGTGCACTGACACTGTTCGCTTGGTTGTTCTGGTAAAGAAACACTGACTCGATTAGCACTACACTGCTGTTCACGGTGATCGAATTGATAGCCCAAACTTCCCCTAAAGTGGTGTTCAGCAGTTTCCCTCTTGGTGGCCAGTTGGCCACCTTTTTTCTTTCTTACCTCGTATTGGCGGATTCACTTTGCATTCTTCCCTCTAAAGGGGGAATTCCTAGTGCTCAATCAACCTTTACTCTTAAAGCCTGAACAAACCCTCATACCAGCTTCAATGAACAATCGAACTCAATAGGCTGCCAACACAAACTGTAGACACAAAAAAGCCGTCATACCTTGCTTTCATAAGCTCAGTACAACGGCGCGTTTAAACGAAAAGTGTGAATCGCTAGAACGTCATGCTATCTATTTATGCCTCATTCTTTTGGCAACTCAACAATCCGTAATTCACTTCAACGCGGTTTCGACCATTACGCTTAGCGAGATACAATACTTCATCGGCTCTTGCCATGGTCTCGGTTACGCGCTCATTTTGCATTTGGGCCACACCAATACTGCAAGTAAGCGCCTCACCATGAACCCACAAGTGGTTTGCGACATTCTTGCGTATCATCTCGGCCTTTTTCACGGCTTGTTCGATATTGGTATCTGGACAAAAAACCACAAACTCTTCACCACCCCAACGAACCAAACGGTCATCAGGTGCAATAGAACTGGCAACGACCATGACGAATTCACGCAGAATATCATCCCCCATTTGATGCCCGAACTTATCGTTAATCTTCTTAAAGTTATCTAAATCCATATAAAGGATGCTCAACGTCGAGTGCCCCCAACGTACTTGGCGTGCTTGCTGTTCTAACCAAGTTTGTACAGCATGACGATTCATCGCTCCGGTTAGCGCATCTCGGTGCGCCAACTCGGCAAATTCGTAATTCTGCGCGCGCAAAGTGCCATTCACTTTTTCTAGATGACGATGACGACGCTTCGCTTTTTCATACGCCGCTCTGTTTTTCCGTAGTTCATGCAGAGAGAAAGCCAGCCCTAAAGCCATCCAAGAAAACAATAGAGCAAACAACAACGTTTCTTGTGCAAGATAGGCACCTTCAAATTCGATCTTATCAATCACAATTTTGTGCTGACCAAGCGCAGCACCCGAACCAGTGGCAATATCAATACGCGTAATGTTCGAAAACTCTGGCGCAGAATGTCCAATATCGACCTTGTTATCCGCAAGCCACCACGTCATTACCTGTAAGTTCTTAATCGGAATCTCGATGGTTTCACTAAAACTCGATGGAGAAAACTGCATGCCATTGTATTTGATAGTGTATTCATCATCCGGTTTCGAGTATTCCGGATTGTAGTTTCTCAGATAAAGACGCAGGTCATGGCTTGGGTTTTGCCCATCTCCCGCCTTTTCATAATGAAGCTTTAATCGGATGGTATGGTAATTAGAAAGATCGATGCCATGCGTTGGCTTCGCAACATCGGTATAAACCGAGATACCGCAATACGGCCAAGCATAACTGCTTTTTTTTAGCTCACAATTGAGTACCAAGCTTTGCGCATCATAGGTGATATCGGCCGAGCTTAGCCCACCTTCGCTCGCATCTTTTGTAGCATAAATATTGAATTGTTCAGGTGTAATGACGAGCTTACGCGTATCACCTAACACACTGTACAGAGCAACTAAACTGATCGTACAAATCGAAAGAGCGAAGATTAATTTGTGTATCCACTTCATAGGCAAGTGACCTGCTTAACTTATATACAACACAGTGTACTCAATGATATTTCGAACTTCAAATAAAGTCATTTATCAAGAAACAAAATTACTTTTGGCTTGGGTTCTTATTTCCGATACATGATAACGCGTTTTGAACCGTTATCACGGTTTAAAATCGTCCAATTTGATGACTTACTTGTTATTTGCGAAGCAATTCACAACCACTCAAGCGAGGCACCATCATGCTTTGCGACGAGAAACAATGGTCATTCATTGTGGAAACATTGCCAGTTATTAACCCTGTCAACCCTGCATCTTGAGCGCACTTCGTTATATACTGTCGCAAAACACAATAACGAGTAATGTCATGTCATTAATTGCTACTGGTACGCTAAACAAAATGCGTGCTTCTCTCGATGGTGCCGTCAGCTATCGTCTTCCTGTGGGTGATGAAGAAGTCGATTTGTCACCGTTTCTCGGTAAAACACTCACGTTGACGCATACTGGCAATATTTTTTGTTGCTCATGCGGTAAGAAAACCAAGAAGAGCTATTCTCAAGGCCACTGTTTCGTGTGTATGAAGAAGCTTGCGAGCTGCGATATGTGCATCATGAAGCCAGAGACTTGCCACTACGATCAAGGTACATGCCGCGAACCGCAGTGGGGAGAAGAAAACTGTATGGTGGATCACTTCGTGTATCTATCAAATACATCAAGCTTGAAAGTGGGCATCACTCGCCACACTCAAATTCCAACACGTTGGATTGATCAAGGTGCAACTCAGGGTCTGCCAATTTTCAAAGTCAAAACGCGTCACATTTCAGGTTTGATTGAAGTGGAACTGGCAAAGCATATTGCAGACAAAACAAACTGGCGCACTTTGCTTAAAGGCGATGGTGAACCGATTGAGTTACAAGATCGTTTTTCTGAACTGCTTCCTCTTGTGCAAGACAAGATTGCTGAAATCAAACAGCAATTTGGTGAAGATGCCATCGAGGTGCTGAGCGAAACCATTACCGATCTTAGCTACCCCGTTCAGCAACACCCAACGAAAATCACCTCTCATAACTTCGACAAAAACCCGGTTGTGACTGGCATTTTGCAAGGCATCAAAGGTCAGTATCTGATTTTTGATACCGGTGTGATTAACGTCCGCAAATTTACATCTTACGAAGTTGAAGTAAGCGCGTAGATACGTCTGCTTTACTATACAAACTTCCTAGATAGAAAAAGCTCGAGCACTGGCTCGAGCTTTTGTTTTTCTTCGTTCAGAGCGATGAGAGATTAAGCATCAAGGATGCTTTCTAGCACATCAAACAACATATCCACTTCTTCAATAGTGTTGTAATGCATACAACCAATTCGTACGACCCCACCTGATTCTTCAATGCCAAGCTGACGAACCAAACCAAGCGCATAGAAGTGACCATTCCAAACACAGATATTGCGCTCACCTAAGGTCTTAGCGATAAACTCTGGTGAATACTTGTCAAACGTTAGGGCAAACGTCGGCGTACGTTGCTGACAATCTTCGCTCTCGATGCCATAGAGTTTCACACCTTCTAGCGCGTCGAGTCGTTGCAAAAAACGCTCGCTTAAGCGCTGTTCGTGTTGATTGTAAAGCGCGTAACTTTGTTCTAATCGCTGACGAAGTGGTAAGTCGTTGTCGCCAAACTGAGCCAAATATTCCACTGCGGCCGCAACACCAGCAAGGCCTTCGAAGCTTTGTGTCCCCGTTTCAAAACGACCCGGACCAATATTCGTAGCCGGTTCTACTTTATAAGGACGAAGGCTGTGCAACCATTGGTCAGCCACGTAAGCGATACCTACATGCGGTCCAAAAAACTTATAAGCTGAACACGCTAAGAAATCACAGCCCAGCGCTTGTACATCGACTAAGTGGTGAGGAGCATAATGCACGGCATCGACATAAACTTGAGCACCAACACCGTGCGCCATGTCAACTACGCGCTGAATATCGACTATCGATCCCGTGGTGTTTGACGCATATGTCACGGCAACCAAGCGTGTTTTTTCTGAAAGTAGGCTTTGTAAGTGCTCAAGATCTAAAGTGCAATCAGCTTCATTGATTCGAACTTGGTGAACCTTAGCTCCTTTGTCTTCTGCTGCTTGTTGCCAGCTTGAAACGTTCGAGTAATGGTCAAGCGCTGAGACAATGATCTCATCCCCTTCTTGCCAATCACGACTGATTGCACGGCTTAACTGGAACGTCAGTGATGTCATGTTCGCGCCAAAGACAATATTACCAGACGAAGGTGCATTCAATAGCGCTTGTGCCGACTCGCGCGCACTCTGCATGACATCGACAGTAGCTTGGCTAGAGAAGTAATGCCCACCCAAGTTGGAATTAAAACGCCCAAGGTAGCCGACCATTGAATCAAGCACAGATTGAGGAACTTGCGAGCCGCCAGGCCCATCAAAAAACGTAACTGGTTTGTCATTATGATACTGAGCCAGCGCGGGAAACTGTTCTCTGATTTGATTAAGATTGAAGTTCATTACGTTTGTCCGTTGCGGTTAATACAAAGACATCCATGTGGCCTGCTTGGTCATCAATCACAGAACGAATTGGACAAGCGTTGTGCCAAAGTTTGCTGTCAGCCAACATCGCCACTTCCCCGTTTTCTAATACTTTGCGGAAAAATGGGGCTTGGTTATGGCTACTGTATAGCATGATGTCACCACCAATGATGTTGTGACGACCAACACCAACCATCGCGATATGATCAAAACCGTCTTGGTGCACACCTTCTGGCGCGACCTGCGTTTCGCTATCTAATGCAGTGATTCGAATCTGGTGAATTTCGATTTCTTGACCATTTGGAAGGTGGTTCGCGCTCACGAATAGCGCACACATTTCGCGAAAGCCTTCACTTGCTAAAATGTCTTTCTCGATAGGTTCAAATTGACGAATGACATCACCCTGAAATCGGTTGATATCTGAAGACTGTACAAAGCTGTTCTTGTTCAAATCGATCACTTGTCCATCTTCAAAACTCACGACTGAGTAGCGTCGTAATCGATATTGCCCATCAGCGTGCTCAGTATGAGGTAACGCTTCAAATGAAGGCGAAAGTTGCTCAATTGCTGCCATGCTGAGCTGAGTTAAATGTA
>JABXIW010000212.1 GCA_013372875.1 Gammaproteobacteria bacterium
AAATCATGCCGATAGCAGGCCCGTTTATCAAGCATCAAATACAATAATCTGCGAATTTGATGTGATGAGTAACACAAACTCTACAAGCACTGTATAGATTTGCTTCAATGTCCGGTTCGTTTATGTTTTCTGGCCTATTTATTCGTTTATGATTGTTGATATCAACGTAGCAGATTGCAAGTAAGTCGCGACAAGCCGCAGGAGTTCACATGAATAAACTACATAAGCTCTTTAAACCTAGTTCTGTAGCGGTAATTGGCGCCTCTCAAAAAGAACTCCGTGCAGGGCAAGTCGTTATGCGGAATCTTCTGCAAAGTGGGTTTGACGGTGCAATCATGCCAGTTACCCCAAGGTATAAAGCGGTATCGGGTGTCATTGCCTATCGCGATGTTGCTTCCCTGCCCTATACGCCGGATATCGCGATTCTCTGTACTAATGCTTCGCGAAATGAACAACTTCTCAAAGAGCTGGATGAGCGTGGCACACCATTCGCGATAGTGATTTCTGATGATGCTCAAACGCTAGATTTGTCATCTCTTAATATTCGGGTTCTTGGACCAAACAGTCTTGGAATTATCTTACCTTGGCATAATTTCAATTGTACGTTTTCGCCTGTCGCAGCAAAGCCGGGAAAGATTGCTTTTATCTCTCAATCGGCTGCCGTTTGTACCACGGTTTTAGATTGGGCCAACGACAAAAATATCGGGTTTTCTTCATTTATCTCGATTGGTCGTGGGCAAGATATTGATTTTGCAGATTTGCTCGATTATTTGAGTATGGATGGCAATACCGAAGCAATATTGTTGTATGTCGACTCCATTCAAGATGCACGACGATTTATGTCCGCAGCCCGTGCCGCTTCTCGCAATCGTCGTATATTGGTGTTGAAAGCTGGTCGTTCAAAAGAAATGAATACGTTCGAGCAGCAAGATGGCGATACGCTCGATGTGATTTATGACTCTGCGATACGAAGAACGGGTATGCTGCGTGTTAGCAATACGCATGAGTTATTTGCTGCGGTAGAGACGCTGACGCACTCAGTTCCGTTGCGTGGAGAACGCTTAGCCATCATCACTAACGGTGGAGGCCCTGCCGTCATGGCGGTCGATACACTAGTTGAACGAGGTGGCAATTTAGCGACTCTGGACGAAGTAACAACCGATCAGCTCAGAGCCATTTTACCGTCTAACTGGCGGGGTGTTAATCCGATAGACCTTTCCGGAGATGCAACGAAAAAACGCTACGTAGATGCGATCAATGCGGTAATGAATAATGATTGTGCTGATGCGATTTTGATTATGCACAGTCCTTCTGCCGTGTCTGATTCTTATGAAACGGCTTTGGCGGTTATTGAAGCCATCAAGAATCACCCTCGACATAAACATTTTAATGTTCTAACTAACTGGTCTGGGGAACAAACATCTCGAGATGCTCGACTGGCATTCACTCAAGCGGGGATACCTACCTATCGTACGCCGGAAAGCGCGGTCGTTGCGTACATGCACCTCGTTGAGTACCGACGAAACCAGAAACAGTTGATGGAAACGCCAACAACAGCAGAGCCGCTGCACTCAGGTAGCGTAAATTCTGCAAAAAAATGGGTAGATGAACGACTACTGGATAAAAATACAGTTACACTAGATACACACCAAACTAGCCCACTATTTAAGCTCTTTGGCTTTAATGTTTTGCCTACTTGGATAGCATCGGATGAAATCGAAGCTGTTCACATGGCAGAAAATATTGGATACCCGGTCGCCGTGAAGCTTCGCTCTCCTGATATTCCTCACAAATCAGACGTACACGGCGTGGCGCTTAATTTGAGAAATAGTCGAGAAGTTTCTAACGCTGCACAATCGATTTTAGATACCGTCAAATTCAGTTACCCATCTGCAAACGTACACGGCCTGCTAGTTCAAGGCATGGCGAAGCTTGGCAGCGCGGAAGAGTTGCGAATCAGTATCGCGGTCGACAAGGTATTTGGGCCTGTCATTTTACTTGGTCAAGGTGGATCTGAATGGAACATCGCTCAAGATGCGGTGGCCGCCCTGCCTCCTTTGAATATGACGCTTGCACGATATTTAGTCGTGGTTGCATTAAAGTCCGGGAAGATCCGTCTTCAGAAACACAAAGATGCGCTCGATATTACTGAGCTGTCAAAATTCTTAGTTCGTATTTCGCAAATGGCGGTTGAGTTACCTGAAATACAAAGACTGGATATCCATCCAGTATTGGTGTCTGGAGATGACTTAACCATACTTGATGCTGATGTGACGCTTTGCAAATATGAAGGTGACGCTCAAAAACGACTGGCTATTCGCCCTTTCCCTGCTGAATTTGTTGAAACTGTGACACTGCGTGATGGTCAACCAATCCTTCTTCGTCCAATTCTTCCTGAAGATGAGCCACTCCACGCTCAGTTCATCAATAGTGTATCCAAAGAAGATCTCTATAAACGGTTCTTCTCAGAGGTTGGTGAGTTTAACCACGAAGCTTTAGCTAATTTCACTCAAATTGACTACGACCGAGAGATGGCCTTTGTCGCAGTAGCATTCGATAAAAGTGGACCGTCGATCATTGGTGTCGCGCGTGCGCTGATCACGCCAGACAATAGTGATGCTGAATTTGCGATTTTGGTTCGCTCAGATTTGAAAGGAAAAGGATTAGGAAAAATCTTGATGGAGAAGATCATCAGCTATTGCAAAATTAAAGGCACGAAACAAATGTCAGGTATGACGATGCCGACCAATCGAGGGATGCTGATGCTTGCTCAACGTTTGGGGTTTGAAGTTGATGTCCAGTTTGCAGAAGGTACGGCAGATATGGTGCTACCTTTAAATTAATGAGTGAGGAGCGTGCTCTCTTTCTACCGCTCAACTTCTTAGATTCAGTAGACTCATCTGAATCTAAGAAGTAAAAAGTGACGCTGTTACTTTAGTTTCCAATTCTTCTTCAGATACTGAATGCACCAAGATTTCGCTTCACCCATGGTGTTTCTTCTCCACGCTAGAATGATATCCATCGGCTGTTCTTCTGTGCCTTCAATTTGCTTAAGTTCGCCTTTTTCTATTAACGGTAGCGCGATTTGTCTAGGTAAGGTACCAATCCCTAAGCCTGCGGTTAATGCTTCTACTTTTGCGGTAAAGTTAGTAACAGTGAGTCTAGGTTGCTTTTGAATGATGTTTATCGAAAGTGCTGGCTGTTCGCGTGCGGTGTCTGCAATGGCAATAATTCGGTATTTCTCTCTTGCTGAATCATCAAACTCTCCACTGCGTTTGTGAACGTAATGCTCGGTTGCAGCAACCCAAATCATGGACATCTTGCCAATTTTCTCTGCTTTCACTTCTTGCGGTAACGTATCCAACGAAGGGCACACAAGCAGATCAGCTCTTCCTGTATTCAGAGATTCCCAGCTTCCTGCAAGAATTTCTTCTTGTAGCCTAATGCGTGTCGAGCTTACTTCCGCCAGCGCATCCACCATCGGAAAGAAGTTTGAAATTGGAATGATGCCATCAAACGCAACAGTAATATCCAACTCCCAACCGTTAGCAAGCAAAGTCGCATCATTCACTAACTTTTCACTCGCTTGCAGAATTGCACGCCCTCTTTCCAAAATGAGCTTACCCGCCTCCGTAAAGAGCGCTTTGTGTCCTGAACGGTCAAAAATATTGATGTCGAGATCTTGTTCGAGCTTTTGGATTTGGTAACTCAGTGAAGATGGTGCTCTATCGAGCTCATTTGCCGCTGCCGCAAAGCTGCCTCTGCGATCTATCGCATCCAAGATATGGAGCGCTTCTAAAGTGATAGGGCTCTGCACGATAACTCCCTTTGTGTGATGTGAATCACAGCTGTGATATTTGGATAGATTTGTCAGAAATCGTTTTCAACAATATAACACACTGATAAATAAAGACTAGAAATGCCAAGCATTCAAGAATAGACGACATCAAAATTTGAGCATTAAAATGATAATGATAGTAATTACCATTT
>JABXIW010000245.1 GCA_013372875.1 Gammaproteobacteria bacterium
AAACCAACCATTAGAAATCATTTTCGGTAAAGTCATAGGTCATACCCTCTAATGGCTTAGAGACGTAATTTCCCATGGCAAAATCAACACCCAGAGGCCAAATCAAAGCCAAAGTTGAAGCATCTTCTAACTTGGTGGCAATGGTCATGATCTTATTTTGATTGGTAATATTGGTTAAGCCCACCACTTTTTCCGAGCCTTCGGATTTAATGGTATCGATAAATTCACCACTGAGAGTGACGTAATTTGGCTTAATCGAAGCCACTAACTCTTTATCGTTTAAGCCGACATTGTTGATACAAAGCCCAATATCACAGTCGGATAAGGCTTCACCTAACAATTTAACACGGTTGAGATAGGAGTGAGCAACATCCGCTTCTACGCAAAGCACGACTTGATTGGTTTCGATAACCGCTTTCTCGATTTTATCCAGCAGCCATTCTAATAGATCTTCAGTAACCAAGGTGCCTGGGCTTAATTTGGTAAAGAGTTTCAAGCGCTTATCTTTGTCTTTCGATACCAGCTCTTTAAGCGCGGTTTTGATGCTTAAACGATCCATATCTGCATCTACACCAAGTTTCTCGAAAATATCGAAAATACCATCGCCAAGGGTTAGCTCGCCTGCACTATTTAAATAGCGGAAGAAAGATAGGTATTGGCGATTACTGCTGCCTTTTAGCGGCATCATGGGTTGATAAAGCACGCGAATATTGCCCGCTTCTTTGGCTTCGATAAATTCATCGTAGATGGCTTTTTCTTTTTCGTTGAGCAGCGTATCCAATGTTGGGTTAAAGATCTTAAAGCCATCACCGCCATCACTTTTAACCTTATTACAAATCGCATTGGCCTGAGCCAAGAATTTGTCTGCTTTAAGTTGATTCTCGGTAGTAGTTACTGTGCCAATACTAAAGGTAATCTTGATGGTTTGGCCGGCAATCTCAAAAGAATTTTCTTTAATGTTATTGCATAGGTTTCGAGCTAGTTCACTTGGCAAACTATCAGACTCGGTTAATAGCACTGCAAAACTGCTGTCGCTAATACGACCTTTTTCTGCATTGTCAGGCGAGTTGGCACTTAACCATTGGCCAACGCTAGCTAATAATTCGTCACAGGCAGCAATACCAAATTCTGACAAATAATTTTGATAATCATCGATTTCTATGAAGTATAAAATCGAATCAATACCAGTTTCTTCCGACTGGCTGACCGCGTGCGTTAATTTCTTTACTAATGCAGGACGGTTAAGCAGGCCGGTAATTTGATCGATAGAGCTGGCTTCTTTAAGTTTCGCCATGAGCTCTGTCTGATCGGCAACTTCTCGTACCAATAACTGCAAACAAGGCTCTTCGTCATATACCGCTGAAGATACAATAAAGTTAGCTTCAAATTCGGTGTTATCTTCGCGCTTACAATTGATGATTGACTCAACTTCTCCGCCAGATTCTTTTTGTTGCTTAAATAAGTCTTTTAATTTTTGCGTATCATCGGCGCTTACCAGATCCATTAAGGTTAAAGCCACCAAATCGTCGTTGTCATAACCAAAACGCTCGGAATAAGTTGGGTTGGTGTAGATGTGCATTCCTTCTGCGATATAAGCTATGGCATCTTTAGAGCTATCCAATAGCAATTCATTCCGCTTACTGGTCTCGATAATTTGCTTATTGGCTTCGAACGCAGCGATTTCACTTTCTACCATTCGTTGTTCACGTTTGATAACCCAAGCCAATAAATCAATATTGTCTCTAGCTACACAGTCGCTCAATCCCATGCGCATCATGTTGAGACGCTTGGTCTCATCGTATTCTTTGGCTAGATAAATGGCGGGTAGGGCAGTTTTCTGAGCTTTTAGCAGTGCTAAGGCTTGTTTAACCGGAAAGTTATCCAATGAGCTTGAAAACAGTGCCAGGTGCCAAATTTTTTCTTTAAGCTGTTCACTCAGCTTTTCACTGTTATTGATTTGCTGATGACGAATGGCAAGACCTAAGTTTTTTAATTGGCTGGCTAATTCTTCACATTCATTGGCACTTGAAGCCAATATCAAAGTATTGATGTGTGATTTTTTATTGTCGGTCATTGAATAACTTCTATGAATTTTGTGATGCCAATCTTATCGTGATTGGCAAAAAAATGTATTAACTAAAGCACAAATTTAGCAGTATTTTACTGTTTTCAAAAGTAAAAACTCGCTTCCTAGAGTTTCAATACCAAACTAGTAGAAATCAGTTACTTTGGTTGATAGTGAAACTGCAAGAAGTTTGAGGTTTGCAGAATTCGCTTGGTGAGTTCGATTTTATACTCTTGCTCAGGTGTCATAATGGCAACGGTTTGCCCTGAGCGATAACCCATAGGTGGCAAAATAATACTGCTATCAATGCCAACATTGGGCATTTCTGGCAGTAACAAGCCATTATGATGATAGGCAGGTTTTGCATAATCCCAGTCTAGCGTTGCACGAACGGGGGTAGCTTGTGGAGAAATCAGTTCAACCCCGATTAAAAAGGTTTCTTCGTTATGCCATCGATTCCAGCGGATCAGACCTAAATTAAATTGGATCTCACCATTTTTATAATTTTGAATGGTCACTAGCTCATTCGATTCCACATGGTTCGATGGTGCGTTGGAAAAGGCCAAACAAAAACCAGCAGGGCTGACATCTTTAATTAAGCCGTGAACCCACTCATAACCTTTTTTGGTTTTAAATTCTTTAAATGGTTGGTTTTGTTTTTGCTCTTTGCGTTGCTCATAACTTCTGGGCTTATAAATTGAGTCAAAAGCGTCATCTGTTTTTGGCTTTTCGCTCGAACCAAAAGTGTTTTCTCGGCGCCATACGAAACTGTGCTGGCTATCGTCATCATCAGCCTGAATGCTCAAGCCACTGGTTTCAAACATGGGTTTAACTTTAGGTTTGCCAAAGAAGCGTTCTCTAACTTCTTGTCCTAAACGCTCAACTAAGAAGTGATGAGAGGCGGCCATACCGATCGCCGCTTCGGTGGAATCTTCAGAGTTGACGCGAATAAAGTTACGGCTTTTTACCGTTTTCCAGTGATCAAGTAGATGTACTTTTAGGCTGTCTGTGATTTCAAGTTGAGTACTTTTGCGGAACAGACTAAAAAAACCTTCTTTGTTTTCAATGGCATTATTTTCAACGGCGGCAACGGCTTGTGTGAGATCTATGCCAATCCAATCGCCCGAATCACTATCTATCGCATCGCTGGGTTGCGGCGCTATGCCTAGGCTGGTGGAATATGCATATAAGCATTGAGCGGTCACTTTTGGGTTTATCTCGATTAAAGGTGCGATGCTTTCCAGAATTTGATAGGACTCATTAACCTCGCCATGCTTCATTTGGAAGGGGTTACAAGTCGAAACCGCAAGATTACGTTTAAACTGCAAAGCAATAGAATGTAAATCGCTGGATTCATGCTTGAGTTTTTGCTCAAAAATATCGTGTTGATTGGCCAGAGCGTAAATGATGTTTTGCTGTTGCCACACTTTGCTGCCAACGGTTTTATAAAGCTGGTAGCGTTGCAGTTGTACCAAACCTTGGCATTTTAAAGTATTAGCACAAGCTGCAGGCAATATGGTTTTTGCATATTTCTCTAGTAACTCAGGGTTTTGTGCTAAATCTTCAATCACAGCGTTGTAGCCAAAAATTTGCTCAGAAGCGATGGCATGCACTAGCTCAGATGCCGACTTTAATTTTGGCGCATAATTGAGCGGGCTATGAATATAGGTTTCGGATAAGGAACTGATCAGTTGATCGCAGGTATCGCGAGTAGCTTCCAATAGTTGCAGCCGCTCTTTTGGCGAAAAAGAGGATTGGTTAAGGTCATACAGCAAGTGAAAAACTGAAGAGGCACTTTCGCCCAAATCGATCACAGGCAAATCTTTCAGCCACAGCTGAATTTTCCTGACGCTATTGGGTATATCGTTTACGCTAGCCTCTTGTTTAACCCGAATGGTTAAACCCAACTTGCCTTGTGATAATGCCATCACCTGCTCCTTTTCCTTATTATTAATTCCATATTAACTAATGCACTGGCTGAAATCTAGCCATTTTTGATGCAAGTTATTGATTTAAATGGTCAAATGTAAAGGCGTCTTGTTTGGCTCGCCAGCGATTTCACGGACTAATTTGGGGACTAAAAAACCCGCCAATTTGGCTTGCAGTTGTTTGATTAATAATTTGGCATCTTGCTCGGCCACTTCAAAGTGTGCTGTGCCTGATACTTTATCAAGGACGTGAAGATAGTAAGGGCTTACTTTATTTGCGAATAGCTTTTCACTGAGCTGAGCTAATGTCTCGACATCATCATTGATGCCATTGAGTAAGACGCTTTGATTAAAGACTTGATAACCCGCTTGGGATAATTGGTTTAAAGCGATTGAAACTTGCGAGTCGATTTCATTTGGATGATTAGTATGCACTACCATTACCAGTTGCAATCGAGATTGAACCAAATTTAACAACGGCTGGGTCACTCTTTGCGGGATCACTATCGGTAAACGAGAATGAATTCGAAGTCGAATGATTTGCGGAATTTGCTCAATAAATCTAACAAAATCAGTAAGATACCTGTCATTAACCGCTAAAGGGTCGCCACCAGAAATAATCACTTCGTTAATTTCTGGATTGGCTTCAAGGTATTCCGCCAATTGTTGCCAATTTTGCTTGCTGGCACGGTTTTCGGCATAAGGAAATTCGCGACGGAAGCAATAGCGGCAGTTGATGGCGCAGTGACTAGCCAGCATAAATAAAACACGACTTTGGTACTTGTGCAGCAGACCCGCCATGCCCGTTTTTGATAAAGCCGCTGACTCATTCAATGGATCGGAGCTAAACCCTTGAATTTCAACATTTTCTTTGGCTAATGGCAAAACTTGCAGCAATAATGGATCGTTAGGCTCGCCTTTGGCCATGCGTTCAACAAAAGGCTTGGGCACCAACTGCTTAAATTTCTGTGTCGGATCTATCTCGTAGGGCAACTGATCGGGAGCAAGATCCAATAGCGATAACAATTCCACTGGATCGCTAATGGCGGAAGAAAGTAATTTTTTCCACTGTTTGTCCTGCCAAAATG
The DNA here is from genome assembly GCA_013372875.1 of Gammaproteobacteria bacterium. The sequence goes on from JABXIW010000245.1 coordinate 5,082, forward strand.
GCTCGTTTTGAGCTAGAATCTGCACGTTTTGAATCATATTTAGCTAAATTTAGAGGATTTATGGGCACTATTACCACCAACGACTTAAAAAATGGCATAAAAATCATGCTAGATGGCGAGCCATGCAGCGTCGTCGATAACCAATTCGTACGTCCAGGTAAAGGCCAAGCCTTCAGTAAAACCAAAGTATTATACTTGCTTACGGGACGCACCGTCGAAAAAACTTTCAAATCGGGTGAGTCGATTGAAACCGCCGATGTTTTAGATACTTCTATGGAGTATTTATACACCGATGGCGAATTCTGGTACTTTATGGATCCAGATACTTTTGAGCAGGTTTCAGCAGACTCAAAAGCGGTAGGCGATAATGCTAAGTATTTGATTGAGCAAGATAAATGCCACGTGGTGCTATGGAACGGTAACCCAATTCAAATTAATCCACCAAACTTTGTGGTGTTAGAAGTCACTGATACCGATCCAGGTCTAAAAGGCGACACTTCAGGCGGCGGCTCTAAGCCAGCGACCATGCATACTGGTGCGGTAGTGCGTGTGCCTTTGTTTGTGAATATTGGGGATAAATTGAAGATCGATACTCGATCCAACGAATACGTTTCCCGCGCCTAATGGGCTAAAAAGTCCTTATACTTTGTTAAATTGAGAATTGAAATTTGCTCATTTAGGAAACTAAACTCCGCATTTCAATTCTCAATTTGCCGCGTATAAGAACATTTTATCGTCATAAGTTTTCGCAAAGCTTTTCCCCATTAAGATTAATCTCTAACATTATGTCCTGGAAACCTACCTGTTCCACTCAAACTCTAAAAGCTCGGGCTGAGCTAAATGCTCAAGTAAGGCAATTCTTTGATGAAAGAAATGTTTTGGAAGTTGAAACACCTTTGCTGATGGAGCATGGGGTGACGGATCGTTATATGAAGTCGATGCGTGTTGATGGGGTGTTTAAAGAAGAAGGGAAAAATAACAAAGGTTTCCTACAAACTTCGCCAGAATATGCGATGAAGCGTTTGCTGGCGGCTGGTTCGGGTTCGATTTATCAGATCGGCAAAGCTTTCCGTCTAGAAGAATCAGGTGTTAGGCATAATCCTGAATTTACCATGCTGGAGTGGTATCGAGAGGATTTTGATCATTGGCAGTTGATGGATGAAACCTTTGAGTTACTTTGCAAAGTTTTAAGCAATCGAGCAAGAGTTAATTATTCCTACCAAGAAGCCTTTGAGACTTTTCTACAAATTAATCCTTATCAAGTAAGTCTCGAAGAATTAAAAAGCAAATCCAAAGAATTGTTGGGCGAGTTACCAGATGATTTAGATCGCGATGATTATTTAAGTCTATTATTTGTAGATCAAATTGAGTCAAAACTTGGTAATGATAATACCATTGCATTTATTACTGATTTTCCAGCTAGCCAATCAGCACTGGCGAAGTTAGATCCTGATAATCCATTAGTTGCGCAGCGCTTTGAGATTTATATAGAAGGCTTTGAACTGGCTAATGGTTTCAATGAACTGCAAGATCCGCAAGAACAATTGGCGCGTTTTGAAGCCGATAATATCTGGCGCAAAGATAATAATTTAGAAGAAATTGCTATCGATCAATATTTTATTGATGCTTTGAAAACAGGTTTGCCTAGCTGTGCAGGCATTGCTTTAGGACTTGATCGCTTGCTTATGATCAAGCTAGGACTTGAGGATATTTCGCAAGTCCTAACTTTTCCTGTTAAACGCTAACTACCTGTTAAACGCTAACTTGTGGTGGCAACCGCGCCACGAGTGGTGCGCTGGTTCTTCATATTTCGATGAGACTCTACCACTTTAAAGAACACATCTTTATCAGTAACACCTACGAAACGTCGCTTGTCATGCAAGGTTGTAATAAAAGTCATTTCGTTGGAGTTTTCATTTTCAATATTGATAGGGTCTTTAAGAATTAGTTCGACCATTTCAGGTGTTGCACGATTAATGTGAGCAACATCTTTGAGTGAAACAGTTTCAAAGTAAGCTTTGAGATTAAAGCTAGGAAGCGAGAAACTTCTCATGGTAAAGCGACCTCTGCCGGCCTTGAAATCTCCCCCAAGCACTTTAAATTTTGCCATTAACTTTCTCCTTTAAGTCATATTCTAAATTCAATAGTTGTTCGATTAATGAAATTACAAGCTCCATGCTTTTTCAAAAATCATTATCACTTTAGTGGGGGACTCTGCTCGCTTGCAAGCAAAAAAACTGCGCATTTTCTTTTTAAAGAAAGAAGTGTGAAGTGTATAACTCTTTTGGTTTTATTTAGTCAGAATACTTTACAGTTAACTCTAATTTTTTGCGAGCCAGCTGTCTATTAAGTGTCTGGAAATCGAATAGGCAAAAGGTAATAGCAGCTTTTCTTGAGCGACTAACTGGTGAATTTGTTCTTTGCTAAACCAGTCAGCAGTTTCTAACTCTTGATCTTTAAGTTGGATTTCATTGGTAACTGCTTGCGCTTTAAAGCCAAGCATGACCGATTGCGGGAATGGCCATGGTTGTGAGATTTGATATTCCACTTGGCTAAGCTCGAGACCCACTTCTTCATAGGCTTCACGCTTTACCGCTTGCTCTAAACTCTCGCCAGGTTCGACAAAGCCTGCGATGACTGAATAGCGTTTTTCAGGCCAACTTGCTTGGCGACCGAGTAGAATTTTTTCAACGCCATTGGTATCGGTATGGGTAATGGCAACAATAATTGCGGGATCGGTACGCGGAAAATGTTCAGCCGAGCATTCAGTATTACTGCACTGACGCACAAAGCCGCTATCTTTGGCAAATGTCTCATGACCACAATAACCACAATGTTGGTGGCTAGAATGCCACTGATTTAAGGCGGTTGCTACATTGGCAAGATAAGCGTCTTGCGCTGTTAAGTGCGGTAATATGTTTCTAAGTCCATCGCTAGTTTCCCCCAGCTGAGTATCCGTCATGGATCTGAGCAAATCTGAACTGCTTAAACGGTAAGCAAAAAAATGTTGCTGGTTAATTTTACCCAAATAAATAAAGTGAATAGGGGATAGCTCATCGACTTTGTTTTCTAATTGATTTTTAGTTAACCACATTAGATCCGTGCCGCGACTAGCCACAAACTGCTTATAAATAGGCAAAAATAAGGCATTATCGTGATTAATAAAACTGAGAATGGTTGTTTCATCATGGCGTAATTCGCCTTGGCGGTTTAGCGCTTCAAACTGAAAAGCAAACATCTATGACAATCCTTATTGGAAATATCCGGTCAGAAAAACCAGTATATGGCGGCTAAACCAGCAAGTGAAATAGTCAGCCATAAAATAACCGCTAGCGTTAGAGCTTTCGGCGATATGCTCATAATATTAGCTTTATTCAGACTTGCCCCCATCCATAATAAACTGAGCGCGAACAAGTTTTTGGCACCTGTTTTGATATAAGGAGCTAACTCACCCAAGTCGATCCAATTGCCTATTAGACTGGCCATAACAAACAACAAAATAAACCAAGGAATGGCGATTTTGAATTTGTCCTTAGTTTGATTAGTTGCATGAGTTTTGGAATGCAAAATGGTTGCTAATAGCGCCACTGGGATGATCCATAAGGCGCGCGCCAATTTGGTGGTGGTGGCGACTTCGAGCGCTTGCTCGCCATATTGGGATGCTGCGCCGACCACGCTCGAAGTATCGTGAATACCGATGGCCGCCCATAAACCGAATTGAATCTGGCTTAACTCTAACCAGTGGCCAATTATCGGATAAACAAATAGCGCTAACGCATTGAGGATAAACACAATGGCTAGCGATATGACCATATTGGTTTGCTGGGCATTGATGGCGCTGCCTACTGCGGCAATGGCGCTACCGCCGCAAATAGCTGTGCCTGAGCTGATTAACCAGCTTTGTTCTTGATTCAGTTTGAGCAGTTTGGCGACTAATAAACCAATAGCCAGAGTGCCGCCAATAACCGCCAATGTAAGCCAAAAGCTGGATTTAGCGGTGGTTATCAGTTCGGTGATGGGTAAGGTTAATCCTAAGGCGACAATAGCGATTTTCAGTAGTAAAGAAGCCCATTTACTGATTTGTTTACTAGAAACTGGCTGATATTGCCCATTGGCAGTTAATCCCAATACAAGACCAGCCGCTAGCGCATAAGTGGCATTTAACCAGCCGAAAAGGGTGGTAATGCTCAAGATCAGCAGGACAAAAAAGCCCCATTTGGGTGTGTTACTCAAGCGTTATCTGCGAGCCTACAACAGCTCTTGCTCCTGTTTTAACAAAATTCGTTGGACTTATTCTAAATAATTATCGTAAGAAAATCATGAGTTTATGGTTTTTTTAATATTTTCTTGTGGATCTTATCTTGACGTGAATAGGTGTTATATATTAGTATAACACTAAATCGGCATAACACTGCTTTTGAAACATTAGCCAAATTGCCGAAAACGAGTTAGACAACCGGGAATAAAGTATGCAAGTACACTGGGATGATACCCAACCAATTTATCTGCAATTGAAAGACAAGGTACTCAATATGATCCTTGAAGGCGCGATTGCGGAAGGGGAAGCACTACCCTCAGTACGGAATATTTCGGCGGAATATAAGTTAAACCCGATAACCGTATCGAAAGCCTATCAATTATTAGTGGATAACGAATTAGCAGAAAAACGCAGAGGTCTAGGAATGTTTGTCACAGTAGGAGCGAAATCTAAGCTTTTAGCAGCTGAGAGAGAGCAATTTTTAACGGTGGAATGGCCAGCATTACTTGAGAAAATCGAGCGTTTAGGCATTTCTTTAGAAGAATTGGTAAAGCCTGCCAAACAAGGCGATGACAAATATAAAAATCCAGATTTAGCAGCAAATAGCGATAATAACGGGGAAAACACTAATGGCTAATATCTTACAAGCACAGGGCTTGAGTAAGAAATATGGCAACTTTAAAGCCTTAAATAATATCAATATGAACCTGGAATCGGGTCGTATTTTGGGTTTGATTGGGCCTAATGGAGCGGGCAAGACCACACTATTGAAGTCAATTTTGGGATTAACCCCATTTGACGGCAAGTTAGAGATTTTTGGTCTGGATCCTCATAAACAGCGAGACGAATTAATGGAACGCGTTTGTTTTATTGCTGATGTGGCGGTGTTGCCGCGTTGGATCCGCGTTAGCCAAGCGATTGAGTTTGTAGAAGGCGTTCACTCGAAATTTAATCGTGAGCGCTGCATGAATTATTTGGCGAAAACCAAAATCAAGCAAAATTCAAAAGTTAAAGAGCTTTCTAAAGGCATGGTGGTGCAGCTGCATTTAGCACTGATCATGTCAATCGATGCGGACTTATTGATTTTAGACGAGCCAACTTTGGGCTTGGATATTTTGTTCCGTAAAGCATTTTACGAGCAGTTGTTGAATGATTATTTCGATGAAGACCGCACCATTATTATCACTACTCATCAGGTAGAAGAAGTGGAGCATATCTTGAGCGATCTGGTGTTTATTCAAAATGGCGAAATCGTGTTAGATGACTCGATGGATGCGATTGCAGAAACCTATTATGAAGTCATGGTTGAGAAGGAGTATGAGGAACAAGCCTTGGCGATGAAACCGCTATCAGTACGCGAAGTCTTCGGGCAAAAAGTGTGCTTGTTTAGTGGCGTCGCCAAGCCTCATCTTCAAGAAATGGGTAAGGTGCGTAAACCAAGCGTTGCCGATCTGTTTGTAGCTAAAATGCAAGGAGCCGCCTAATGAACACTTTTTTGACCTTACTTAAACGCGAATATTGGGAACATAAAACGGGTTTCCAATGGGTGCCAGTAGGCATTTCGGCTTTGAGCTTGTTTACCACTTTGTTGGCGGTACTGTTTTTGACCAATGACACGGTTAAAGTCAGCATTGGTGCTTCAAACCCAACGGATTTATTTGGTTTATGGGAAGCAACGGCCAGCGATGAAGATAAAAGCCTTGCCATGACTGCATGGTATTACATGAATATCATCAACTTGGCTGTGGTGATGGGTTTTGTCGGCTACTTCTACTGTTTAGGTGCTTTATATGACGATCGTAAAGATAAAAGCATCTTGTTCTGGAAATCATTACCGATTTCAGATACTGAAACAGTATTGTCGAAAGTAGTAAGTGTAACTTTACTATTACCACTGATCATTTGGGTCATTTCCATCGCCACTAATATTGGCATGATGCTGATTGGCTTGTTGTTTGCAGCCATGTCCTATGGCGATATAGCGGGTATGGTATTCGCTCCAGGCAGCATCTTTATGGCCAGCGCTTATCAGCTAATGGCGAACGTGATGGCGGTATTGTGGGTATTCCCATTCATAGGCTACTTACTGTTTATTTCGAGTGCCACGAAGCGAGTACCTTTCTTAGTCTCATGGTTGCCCATTATCGTGATCTTAATTGTGGAAAGTATCGTCTTTAGATCAGGCTACTTTATTAGCTGGATCGGCAATCAATTGACCGGTATCGGTAAAGCTTACTCGACGCCAATGGCCATGATGTCACAGGTAGAAGAAGAAGGCGTATCGGAATTAAAAGACATAGCGGGACGTATTGGTTGGGAATTTGATAGCGGCTGGGGCAGCTATAGCAGCCAATTAGCAGACGGCAACTTATGGTTTGGTTTGGTGATTGGTGCCCTGTTTATCGTAGGCGCTATCTATATCCGCCGCTATAGAGACGAGGCACTGTAGTAATAAGTGCAAATTTTTTTCAGATGCTTCTAATCCAAAATGGGCTTTAGAAGCATCTAATAGATAGTAACTTTTATTAGCATAAGGTTACGTTGGGTTAAATAGGATAATTGAGGATACAAAAAATGACATTCAACAGACAAAGTATTAAATGGTTACCGAAAGTAAGTTTGGTAGTAGGAGTGGTATTACTGACAGCTTTGATTTTGGTCAAAACGGCAAATTCTAGCCCTGAAATGGATATGCTTAATTCACTGGAAAGAGTGAATAATGTGCAACAATTTTTAAAGGATTTATTGTTTTAAAAGAAATTACTGCTGATTTGTTGGCAGTAAGGCATCAGATTAAAACATTCAATTATCCTAACTTATTGATATAGCAGAAGGATTTGCTATCAATAAGCACTTCTAAGATTCAACTGGTTACTTCTCTTTACTCTTCATTGACACTTATCAGCTACTCGGTTCATATTGGGTTCAGCTGACTGATTAAAAAATAGACTCATATTAGATAAACCCTTGCTAGATAACTGAAATTACTGCTAGTATGCGTTAAATCAAGTGGTATGATGTCTTGAGACATGGTGTCGCTGAAATTACATAAAAACGGTAAATTCCTATCACGGGGGAAGGAATTAATGAAAATGAACGAGTTAAACCGAAAAAACTCTCCTCTTAAAACCTTATCTAAAGTAGCAGCCAGTGTTGCTATTGCCTTAGCGGCAACTTCGACTCAAGCAGTTGAGTTTGAAACGGATAATTTTGAAATTAGCTTTGATAGCACTTTTAGTTTAGGTGCTAGTTGGCGAGTGGAAGATCGCGATAACAATCTGATTGGTCGCGCAAACTTATATCCATTGCAAAATAATGGTATTCCTATTTCCGCAACTTACGCGTCTTGTACCGCTAATCCAAACTGTGTGTTACCTCAAGGCGCATGGTCAAACAACTCTGATGATGGCAACTTAAATTACGATAAAGGTGACATGTTCTCTAACGTAATTAAAGGTGTGCATGAATTTGATATGCGTCATAAAGATGGCGATTATGGTTTATTTGCACGTGCTTTGTGGTACTACGACCGTGAGATCATGGATGGTACTACTCGCTTCAAAGATTTAGACGGTTTCCCTGCTGGGGCTTGGGCTGCTGGTGGAAATACAGCGCGTACCGAACAAGGTTACGATGCGGAAATTTTAGATTTTTATGCTTGGGCAACTTGGGATGTGGGTGAAGCATCGACTTTACAAGTTCGCTTAGGTGAGCAAGTGGTTAGCTGGGGTGAATCTACCTTTATTCAACACAGTTTGAATGAGGCCAATGCAGTTAACTTGCGTACTTTGCGTAACCCAGGAGCAGAATTAAAAGAAGCCTTGATTCCATCGGGTATGTTATGGGCATCACTAGATTTGACTGAAAATATGTCATTAGAGACTTTTTATCAGTACGAATGGGAGCCGGTAAAAGTTGATGAGCCTGGCACTTATTTCGCAACTCGTGATTTCTTAGGTTTTACTGGTCAAGACGTACATTTGGGTTTTGCGCAAATTCCTGAAGGAACTCCAGGTACCGTTGCGGTACGTGAGCCGACTCGTGATGCTGATGACCAAGGCCAATATGGTTTGAAACTCGCTTATTTCACCGAGGGTGGAACTGAGTGGGGCTTCTATTACATGAATTATCATAACCGTCGCCCAATCATTTCTGCATATTCGGCAGATTTGACTGGTACTGTGCGAGGCTTCCTAGAATATCCAGAAGATATTCAAATGGGTGGTATTAGTTTCAATACTGCTACTGATGGTGGTTGGTCGATTGCTGGTGAGGTGTCTTATCGTAAAGATGAGCCACTACAGGTTGATGATGCTGAATTATTATTCGCAACTTTGGAGCCACTTGATGGCTTGTCGGCGCCAGGGCCGGTAACTCGTGGTACTAGTCAGGTGGCTAACATCACAACATTCGGCACTGAGATTTCAGGTTATCGTTTATTGGATACCATTCAAGCTCAGGCGACATTTACCAAACTATTAGGTTCGCTTTGGGGTTCTGATCAAACGGTCTTCTTAGTCGAAGTTGGTATGAACCAAATTCAGGATATGCCATCTCAAGATGAGCTGCGTTTTGAAGCAGAAGGTACTTTCCGCTCAGGTAACCCGAACCGAGCTTTAGCTATCCATGACTTTAACGGTAATGGTGTTGGTGATGGTTTCTGGTCAGCAGCTTATTTGCCAGGTCAAACATCTCCTTGTGGCTTCACTAATCCTGTAAGTGGTACTCGAGTATTTACCGAGTGTGAAGGCTTAGAAACTAACGCATTCGCTGATGATTTCTCTTGGGGTTATCGTATGGCAATGCGCTGGAATTACGACAACGCATTGTGGGGTGGTAACTTAGCACCGCGTATCGTATTCCAACATGACGTTGACGGTAATACTCCTGCGCCAATTGCTAACTTCCTAGAAGGGCGTAAAGCACTTTCTTTAGGCGTAAGTTGGGATTACCAAAGCACTTGGAAAGTGGATTTCGGCTATAACCGTTTCTTCGGCAACGAAAGTGCAAACTTAATTCATGACCGTGACTATGTGTCGCTTGCGGTTAGTTATTCAATCTAACTTTGTTAGATATTCAGTTAATTAAAAAGGGCTAGTTACAATATGGCTAAAATTATGAATAAATGGTTATTAGCAACTGCAGTCGCTTCAAGTTTCTTAGCGGCAACGGCTAATGCAAAAGTTTCGGCTGAAAAGGCGGCGCAATTAGGCGGTAATACTTTTACTCCAATGGGATCCATTAAAGCAGGTAATGAAGACGGTTCAATTCCAGCATGGAATGGCGGTATCACTTCTGCTCCAGCGGGTTATTCTCCAGGTGACCATCACCCAGATCCTTTTGCTGACGATAAAGTTTTATTTACTATTACGGCACAAAACTATCAGCAATACCAAGACAATTTATCTCCTGGTCAAATTGCGTTATTTAAAGCCTATCCTGATCAATATAAGATGGACGTTTATCAGTCTCGTCGTACTGCTTCTTATCCGCAGTACGTTTATGACGCGATTAAGCGCAATGCGCCTAACGCTGAATTAGTGGACGGTGGTAACGGCATTAAAGGGGCAGCGATTGGTGTTCCTTTCCCATTCCCACAAACGGGTTTGGAATTAATTTGGAATCACTTAACGCGTTATCGTGGCGTGGCAGTTGAACGTGAAGCTGGCCAAGCAACGCCACAACCAGACGGTAGCTATGTTTTGGTTAAAATTAAGGATGAGTTGGATCAGGTATATAACCGTCCAGACATGACTCCTGAAAAGCTAGCCGATGGCAACGTATTATTCTTGTTCCGTCAATACGTGACTGCACCTGCACGTTTAGCGGGTACGGCATTGTTAGTGCATGAAACCATGGACCAAGTTAAAGAGCCTCGTAAGGCATGGATCTATAACGCAGGCCGTCGTCGTGTACAACGTGCACCTAACGTAGCTTATGACGCACCAGGTACTGCTTCTGATGGTTTAAGAACTACTGATGATTTCGATATGTATAACGGTGCTCCTGATCGTTATAACTGGACCATTACTGGCAAAAAAGAAATGTATATCCCCTACAACACTTATAAGTTGCATTCGGATCAAATTTCTTATGATGACATCATTCGTCCAGGCGTAATCAACCAAGATTTGGTACGTTATGAAAAGCACCGTGTATGGGTGTTAGAAGCAACACTTAAAAGTGACACTCGTCATCAATACGGCAAACGTGTTTTCTATATTGATGAAGACAGCTGGCAAATTGCGATAGAAGATATTTATAACGAAGCTGGTGATTTGTGGCGTGTAGCCATGGCGCATGCGGTTAACTACTATGAAGTGCCAACTTTATGGTCAACTTTGGAAGCCTATTACGATCTTCCATCGGGTCGCTACCTGGTGATTGGTTTGGACAACCAAGAAGATATGTATAACTTCAATGCTGACTTTAGAGGCAATCACTTCACGCCTTCGGCACTACGTCGATTAGGTCGTCGTTAAAAGTCAAAAACTTTAAAAAAAGCGGTCAATTTTGACCGCTTTTTAGTATTTGGCTGAAAAATGTAGTAAATTTGAAGTCGGATGAGTTATCAATAATTATTAAATCGGAAGAAATGAATCTATGAAGTTTTCTGTGATCACGAAAGGGCTAATCTTCATTGCTTTAGCCTGTTTGAGTAATTCGCATTCGGTACAAGCAGCGGAATCTATTATGGCTGTTAAGGCAAAAGAATCCTTGCTACTTGACGTGCAAAAGTTATCTAACGGCCGGCTAATCGCAGTTGGCGAACGGGGGCATATTTTAATTTCAGATGACCAGGGCGAAACTTGGGAGCAGAAACAAGTACCAACCCAAAGCGCATTAACTGCTGTAGACTTTTATGATGATCAATGGGGAGTTGCGGTTGGTTTTGAACAAACGGTATTAATTACTAAAGATGGTGGTGATACTTGGACTTTAACTCATCAAGAAAAAGATGCTATCGAGAATCCAGCATTATTTGATGTCGAATTTGTAGAGTTGAATAAAATTATTGCTGTGGGCGCATTCGGACTTTATCTAGAGTCTAATGATGGTGGTGATTCTTGGAATCAACGTGAAGTGGCGGCCTTAGCAGACTTTTATGGTGGTTTTAGTCACTTCTATGGTTTAGCTCATCAGGCGGGCAGCAAGACTCTTTATTTGGCTGGTGAAAAATACGTTGCGAGTGAAAGTGAATACGGTGAAGAAGTCAGCTCAGGTTTAATAGCAGTTTCCAATGATAATGGCCAAACATGGACAAAATTATCATCACCTTATGATGGTTCTTTCTTTGGCGTGAAGGTAGCGCCGGATCAGCGTCTTTTTGTTTATGGCTTGAAAGGTAACTTATTCAGTTCTAACAATGCTGGCGCGAGTTGGCAGGCGATTGATTTGGATACTAATTCAGGTTTACACGATATTGTCTTTTTAAATGGTGACTGGGTTGCAGTGGGCACCAGTGGAACTATAGTCGGTAGCCAGTTGGAGTTACAACAAAGAGAAGACCTCAAAGGTCGTGCCGCACTAGTTAATTTGGGCGATGAATTGTTAATCGTCGGCGAAGGCGGGATTGAAAAATTATCTATTACAAAAGCAGCAGCAACGGATTAATTGGGGATAATACTAAATGAATCAGAATAAATTAGAATCGTTAGTTCGAGGCTTATTCCAGAAACGAGGCTTATTAATTGGCTTATTCGCTGTGGTGACATTAGCCATGCTGTATTTTGCCTCTCAATTAAAAGTTGATGCCAGTTTTGAGAAAAATATTCCGCTCAAGCATGAGTACATGCAAACCTACATTCAGTACCAAGAAGAGTTCGGTGGTGCTAACCGAGTTTTAGTGGCACTTGAAGATAAAAGCGGTAATATTTTTAATCAAGAGTTTTTTGAAGCCTTAAACGAAACCACTAAGCGAGTTTCAGCTATCCCTGCGGTCAGTCAGCCGCAAGTTCAGTCGCTATTTACGCCCAATACTCGTTACATTGAGGCTAGTGAACAAGGGCTTGAAGGTGGGCCTGTAGTGCATGCTCGTTTTGATGGTTCAGAAGAATCGCTTGAGGTAGTAAAAGAAAACATCTTGAAGGCGGGAATCGTTGGTCGCCTAGTGGCGAATGATTTTTCAGCTGCGATGGTCTCGGGTCAACTATTGTCCCAATATAACGCCACCGATGCTGAGGGAAATACTCAATCGGTCAAAGCAGACTTTGTAAAAGTGGCGACTGATTTAGAAAAGATTCGTGCTGATATCGAGAGCAAGTATCCACAAGTAGATTTAAAAATTATTGGCTTCTCAAAAATGATTGGGGATGTCAGTAATGGCGCTCAAGGCGTTTTGATGTTCTTCTTGGTTGCTTTGACTATCACCGCGATTTTAGTGTTCTGGTATTCGCGCTCAATCAAACTTACCATATTGCCGCTGCTTACTTCTATCGTTGCAGTCATTTGGCAACTAGGTCTTCTAACGGCACTTGGTTATGGTATCGATCCTATGTCGATTTTGGTGCCATTCTTGATTTTTGCTATTGGTGTCAGCCATGGGGTGCAAATGATCAATGGCGTAGCACATAACGTGGCTGATGGTAAGTCTGCATTTGATTCTGCCGTCATTGCTTGTGCGAGTCTATTAGTGCCAGGCGGCATTGCCTTGATCAGTGATACGGTGGGTTTCTTAACCTTGCAATTGATAGAAATTGATATCATTCGCGAACTGGCAATTACCGCTAGTATTGGGGTGGCGGTACTGATCTTAACCAACTTAATTTTATTGCCACTATTATTGTCTTATAGCAAATTTGACGAAGGCTTTATTAAAGCGACCCATCAGCGTGAAGTTGCACGCGAAAAGTGGTGGACGACTTTATCAAAGTTTGCCACCAAACCGATGGCAATTGGTTTAGTGTTAATGGGCGTTGTGTTGGGCGGCTTAGGGTATTGGCAAGCACAAAACATGAAAATTGGTGACTTGCATGCCGGCGCACCTGCCTTGCGTCAAGATTCGGTTTACAACTTGGATACCAAATACATTACCGATAATTTTTCTATTGGTACCGATGTAATTTCAGTATTAGCAGAAGTGCCGAACGATGGCTGTACTATGTATCCTGTGATGAAAACCATTGATGATTTCCAATGGCATTTAGCGAATGTTTCTGGTGTTCAGTCCACTATTAGCTTGCCGCAGGTTTCGAAAATCGTTAATGGCATGCTGTCTGAGAATAACTTGAAGTGGAAAGTACTAACCAGTGATGAAGCTATTTTGCCAGAAACCATTGGTCGAATAGAAACCAGTAGCGGCTTGTTGAACTCCAATTGTAGTGTAATGCCAGTATTGGTCTTCTTGAATGACCATAAGGCTGAGACTATTGAGCGCGTGGTGGCGGCGACTAAAGACTTTATTGATAGCAACAACAATGAATCGGTTACTTTCAGGCTCGCCACAGGTCCTGTAGGGGTGATGGCAGCAACTAACGAAGCGGTTGAAGAAGCTCAGTTACCAATGTTGTTATGGGTTTATGCGGCGGTGACCTTACTGTGTCTTATCAGCTTCCGCTCAGTGCGAGGTACTATTTGTGTGATCTTGCCGTTGATCGTGGTCTCCTATTTGGCGCAAGCCTTGATGACTTGGCTTGAAATTGGTTTGACCGTGGCTACTTTGCCGGTGATTGCGTTAGGGGTTGGTATTGGTGTTGATTATGGCATCTATATCTTTACCCGTATGGTCAAGTTTATTCGCGCTGGCGACAGCGTGGCAACGGCTTACTTTAAAACTTTGAAGTTGACGGGTAATGCAGTGATCTTTACCGGTTTAACCTTGGCTATAGGTGTTAGTACTTGGATCTTCTCCGATCTGCAGTTCCAAGCTGATATGGGGATTCTGCTAACCTTTATGTTCTTAGTAAATATGCTTGGAGCTATTGTTTTACTGCCTGCATTGGCTGCGGTGCTTTATCGCCGTTAAGTTTTTAAATACTGGAAGTATTACTGCGAAAATGGCACTGAATAATCGTAAAATTCAGTGCCATTTTTGTTTTAAATGTCCTAAAATTACAGGAATCATTTTGCCGTCATTATCGTCAATAAATGGGACTAGGAAATTAATATGGCAAGCTCGAATAGCAAAAAGCAACTAACCCAAGTTAAAAAGCTCATCAACAGCAAATTGGCCAAAACCAAAGCTCCTTTGATTTGTGAATTTGCAGAAATCCTTTACGACAGCGTCTCGCATCAAGAATTTGCAGAAAAAGATCCAAGATATATTTACGACTCGATTCTAAGTCTGTGGAATTTTATTCAAGATTTTGATGGTACTAGTAAAATTCGGGTCTTTAATCCAACCTTAGAAGCTAATGGTTGGCAGGCCAAGCACAGTATTATTGAGCTAAATCATAAGGATATGCCATTTTTGGTTGACTCTATTCGTATGGAGCTTAATCGTCATGGTATCGACGTTCATCTGCATCTGCATGTTCCGATGACCATTAATCGTAGTAAGGCTGGAAAAATTGTAGGTCTAGAAAAAGATTTAGATGGTGAAGGCAATATCGAAACGCCAATGTATTTGGAAGTTGATCGAATTTTAGATGACGAAACTCTTTTCCAAGTTCAGACAGATTTATCGCGAGTGTTAAATGATGTGCGCTTAACGGTCAGTGACTGGCAGCCGATGCGTGATAAGTTACTGTCGATCATTGGCGAGCTTGAAACTAATCCCCCACCTTTGTTGCCTGAGCGAATTGAAGAAGCGCTGGATTTTTTACGCTGGGTCGGACAAAACCATTTCGTCTTTATGGGCTTTAGAGCCTATGACCTGAAGAAGAATACCAAACAAATAGCGTTACAGTCGGTTAAAGGCTCAGGCTTGGGTATTTTAACCAACGAAAAAAAATACCAAGAGTATGTGTTATCGCAAGCGCCAAAAGGTGCACAAAAACTGGCCTTATCTAATGAGCACTTGTTGATTCTTACTAAGACGAGCAATGTATCGACAGTTCATCGTCCTAGCCATATCGACTATATTGGCATCAAGCGCGTCAACAGTAAGGGTGAAGTGGTTGGGGAATACCGCTTCTTCGGTCTCTTTACCTCTGCAGCCTACAATATGGATCCGCAGTTTATCCCGGTGTTACGTAAAAAAATAGCCAATGTTTTATCGGAATCAAATTTACAGCCTGGTGGTCATGATTACAAAGCGCTAAAGAATATTTTGGAGACTTATCCACGCGATGAGTTATTCCAAACTCCAACGCTAAAATTATTAGAGTTTGGCCTCGGAATTTTGCATATTCAGGAGCGTCGTCAAGTTAAGGTATTTGTTCGCCGCGATCCTTTTGGTCGCTATTTTTCAGTGTTAACTTTTATCCCTCGCGATACATACAACACTAAAATCCGTATAAAGATTGAAGGCATTCTGGCTAAAGCCTTTAACAGCTCAGCCGATATCGAGTTCAATACTTTATTCTCAGACTCGACTCTAGCAAGAACACATTTTGTAGTCCCAGTGAAAAATACTGAACTAGTAGACTTTGAGCTAGAAGGTTTGCAAGCAGAAATCGAAGAGGCTGCTTTGAGTTGGGAAGAAGTGTTGAAAGATGAAATCCGTTATCATTTTGATGACCAAAATGCGGCTCAGCTTCTAGCTAAATACGATCATGCCTTCCCATTAGGTTATCAAAATCAACAATCGATCCATTCCGCTATCGTTGATATTAAGCACATTGAAAACCTAAGCGATGATAAAAAGCTGGGTATGTTGTTGTATCAAGCGCAAGAGTCAAAAGAAGGATATTTGCGCTTTAAACTTTATCACAAAGATAGTCCGATGCATTTATCGGAAGTTCTGCCTATGTTGGAAAATATGGGCATGACGGTAATCGATGAAACTCCCTATTGTGTTAGCTCAGATGAGCTAGGTACTTTCTGGATTATGGATTTTAATGTTCGTTATCCAAAAGCCATTAAGTTAGACAAGGTTCGCGATAAATTCCAAGTGGCATTTGCTAAAACCTGGTCTAATCAAGCAGAAAAAGACGGTTTTAATCGATTGATCATTGCTGCTTCATTGGATTGGCGCCAGGTTGCTATGTTGCGGGCTTATGCTAAGTATATGTGGCAAATTGGTTTTACTTTCAGTCAAAGTTCGATTGAAGACACGCTTAGTCAATACCCTGAAATTGCCAAAGGCTTGGTCAAATTATTTACATTGAAGTTTAATCCTGAAGATAAATTCAGTATTCGTAAATACAATGCACAGATGCGCGATTTACAGCAACTGATTGCCGAGGTTGATAGTTTAGATCAAGATCGCATCATCAATAAATACTTAGAGTTAATTGATGCAACCGTTAGGACTAACTTTTATCAACAAGATAATAACGGTCAGGACAAGAGCTATATTTCATTCAAATTAATGCCAAGCAAAATCAGCGGCATTCCTAAGCCTGTGCCCATGTTTGAAATTTTTGTTTATTCACCAAGAGTAGAAGGGGTGCATCTACGCGGTGGTAAAGTAGCACGAGGTGGCTTACGTTGGTCCGATCGTCGTGAAGATTTCCGAACAGAAATTTTAGGTCTGGTCAAAGCACAGCAAGTTAAAAACTCGGTTATTGTTCCTGTTGGCGCGAAAGGCGGTTTTGTTTGTAAGCAGCTGCCAAAAACCGGTGGCCGCGATGCTTTCTTTGCTGAAGGCATTGAGTGCTATAAAACATTCATTCGCGCTTTGTTAGACGTTACGGACAATATTGTAAATGGCAAGATTAAGCAGCCAGCTCAAGTACAAATCCATGATGAGGACGATCCTTATTTGGTGGTTGCTGCCGACAAAGGTACCGCAACTTTTTCAGATATTGCTAACGGCATTTCAGAGGAATATAACCATTGGTTAGGCGATGCTTTTGCTTCTGGCGGTAGTAATGGTTATGACCACAAAGCTATGGGCATCACTGCCAAAGGGGCTTGGGAGTCGGTAAAGCGTCATTTCCGCGAAATGGGTGTTGATTGCCAAAAAGAAGACTTTACGGTAATTGCTTGTGGCGATATGTCTGGCGACGTGTTTGGTAATGGTATGCTGCTTTCTAAGCATATCCGCCTACAAGTTGCTTTTAACCATTTGCACATTTTTGTTGATCCGAACCCAGATGCTGCAAAAAGCTACAAAGAGCGTGAGCGCTTGTTCAATCTGCCGCGTTCTAGTTGGACGGATTATAATCAAAAGCTCATTTCGCAGGGTGGGGGTATATTTGAGCGTAGTGCTAAATCAATTGATTTAACGCCTGAAATTCAAGCCATGCTTGGAGTTAAAGCGAAGAATTTATCGCCGAACGAATTTATCCATGCCGCGTTGAAAATGCAGGTGGATTTATTCTGGAATGGCGGCATTGGTACTTACGTTAAGGCTTCATCGGAAACCAATGCACAGGTTGGCGATAAGGCTAACGATTCGGTTCGCGTGAACGGTAAAGAAATGCAGGCTAAAGTTATTGGCGAGGGTGGTAACTTAGGTTGTACTCAGCTAGGACGTATCGAGTATATGCAAACCGGTGGTCGCGCTAATACCGACTTTATTGATAATGCGGGTGGCGTAAACTGCTCGGATAATGAAGTTAATATCAAAATCTTGTTAAATACCATTTTAGAAGATGGCGAGTTAACGGTTAAGCAGCGCAACAATTTGTTGGCGCGCATGACCGATGAAGTTTCGGATATTGTAATTGAAGATAATTACCGTCAAATTCAATCCATCAGTATTACGGAACGCCGTGCTGGTTCAATGGTTAAAGAGCATCTGCGCTTTATTCATGGTTTAGAAAAGCGTGGCTTGCTGGATCGTGAACTTGAATATTTGCCATCGGATGAAGAGTTATCTGAGCGTGAGGCTAAAAAAAGAGGCCTAACTCGTGCAGAGTTATCGGTGTTGTTAGCTTATGGCAAAATGGAACTAAAGGATGAATTAAGAATTCCTGCGGTTACCCAAGAAAAATATTTCGAACGCTATTTAGTGAATTATTTCCCTCAGCCTTTGCGTAAAAAATACGCAGATAAAATGGCCAAGCATCCGCTAAAGGATGAAATTATTGCCATGAGCGTGGCTAATGAAATGGTCAATCTGATGGGAACTAATTTCGCCTTTAGAGTGATGGACGAGGTGGGTGCAAACATTGGTGAAGTGGCGCAATGTTACGCCATGGCCAAAGAAGTCTTTGATATGCAAGGCCTATGGCGCAGCATCGAAGAGCTGGATAATAAAGTGCCTGCAGATGTGCAAATTCAGATGATGTTCCAAGCAAGGCGCATCGTACGTCGTGCAACTCGCTGGTTCGTTCGTAACCGCAGTAAATCGCACTCCATCGAAGCAATTGTTGACTACTTCCGTGATGGGGTTGCTGAATTGCAGCGAGTCGTCCATAAAACATTGGAAGCCAAAGAAGCACAAGGCATCGAGAAAGATGTGGCAGCGTTGGTCGAGAAGGGGGTGCCGTTAAAACTTGCTAAGCAGGTGGCTTATTTGAGTACCATGTTCTCAGCTATGGACATTATTGAGTTGGCGCGCCAATACAAATTACCAATCCAATTAGTTGCAGAAGTTTATTACAAGTTAGGCAACAAGATTGGTCTACACTGGTTCTTGGATCAAATTATCGCCCAACCTGTGGGTAACCACTGGCAAGCCTTTGCGCGTGCGGCTTTCCGCGAAGAGTTAGATTATCAACAGCGTAATTTAATCGACGCAGTTTTACCTTTGACGCAAAAGCAAAAGTCTGCAGAAGCGCGCATTAAGCATTTCTTAACGGAGCATGATGATCTGTTATCGCGTTGGACAGAAATGGTTGGTGATTTTAGACAAAGCAGCAGCCATGAGTTTGCTAAGTTCTCGGTGGCATTAAGAGAACTACAGATTTTGGTACAGCGAAGTCATCGATTGGTTAAATAATCATTTAACTTGATGTTTATAAGCCCAGCTAATGCTGGGCTTTTTTGTATTGCAGTTTGCATAATTCGCCATAATTGCACCAGCAAATTACTAGTTTTGTTTGCTTAAATTA
Source organism: Gammaproteobacteria bacterium (assembly GCA_013372875.1). Next base: position 24,384 of record JABXIW010000245.1, read on the forward strand.
ACTTAACAAAACAAGCAAAGGTAATGGAAATGTGTGTATTAGTAGTGCCCGATGAATTGAAACAATTACAAAAGTTACAGCAAGCGCGAGCGGAACAAGAGGTGAAAAAAGAAGCACAGAAACAGTATAGCCAAGCGTTTGATAGTTATTGGCAGATCATGAATAAAGATAAGTTGTCTTTGGTAGCGCGAGAAAAAACTACCGATCAGGCGTTTTTACAGATGGTAAGGCATCAGCATATGCCATAGAAAACATATGCTGATACTTGTTGCAGGCTTATTGTAAACGAGCCGCGGCGTCTAAGCGGATGGTATTACCATTAAGGTACTGATTTTCCACAATGTGGCGCACGGTTTCAGCAAATTCGGCAGGTTTACCAAAACGTGATGGGTTAGGAATGCCAGCGGCAATTTGCTCGCAAATCTCCGGTGTGATTTTTTCCATCATAGGTGTTTCAAAAACCCCTGGTGCAATCGCCATAACGCGAACTCCAATGCGGGCAAATTCACGAGCTAAAGGCAGCACCATGCCCGTAATGGCCGCTTTAGTTGCAGAATAAGCGGTTTGACCAACTTGACCTTCGTAAGCGGCAATCGATGCGGTATGGATAATAACGCCGCGCTCACCATCAACAGCTTCTTGCTCTTGCATATGGCGGGAAGCAGCACGAGTTAATAAAAAGCTACCCACTAGATTAATATCAACCACTTTTTGGAAATAGTCAGCAGGCATTGGACCTTTTTTACTGTGAATTAAACCTGCGCCTAAAATTCCCGCGCAGCCAATAGCCAAATTAATACCGCCCATCAGCTCAGCGGCTTTATCCGCTGCTGCGTCAACTTGCGCTTCTTGGCTAATATCGGTCGTCACAAAGTGTGCATTGACTCCTAAGGTTTGAGCTGCTTGCTCGCCTTGTTCTTGATTGATGTCCAGCAAGGTGACTTGACCGCCATTATCGATAATCATTTTCGCGCAGGCATAGCCAAGCCCAGACGCGCCGCCACTGATAATGGCTTTGGTAGTTGCAATATTCATAATTGACTCTTTATTTAATTTTGTCGCTATTCTATCAGTATTTTATTGAGGATACAGCGGCGGTAGCTGCTCTTTTGAGGTTGAGTTTCTACCAGAAAATTGAACTTGGCTTAGAAGCTGATAAATTTTTGAGCCGTCCCAATTGCTGCTGGCGGCTTGATCTTTGGCATATAAAGCTGCTTGTAGTTTTTGCAGCTCAATAGCCAGCACTGGATCTGGGCAACCCTGAACTAGTTGGTTTAAGTTGGTCACATTAAATTTAGAGCGCTGGTTAACCCAATCAATCGCTGCTTGCGAGAATACCTGAGGATCATTGGTATTCGCGGCTTGTTTGAAGCTCAGGCTAGTCTGTTGCTGTGTCGTTGCGTCAGTTTGTGTGTTTTTTTCTTGATAGTTACTAACGGTCTTAGGTCGTCTGAAAATAAACAATAAACTCGTGATCAGCCATAAAGCAGCAAATACCCAAGTTAAGATCTGCCATAATGGATTTTGTTTAGCTTGTGGCTCTAGGTTTGCTGGCTGAGTTACCGCTGGTGTAACTTGATTGATGCTGGGTAGGGCAACGCTATTAGCTTGAGCATTAACATTAATAGTAATCGGCTCCAATTCGGCAAAGGCTTCTTGGTTGGTTGTTGTATTCCAGTAAGGAATTTTAATTGCTGGAATAGTAACTTCCCCGGCGGCGTTAGGAATGACCGCTAGTTTTTCCAGATGGTAACTGTTTACGCCATTTGCATTGATAATATTCTGCATCACAGGCTTGTCGCGGTAAATTTTTAAGCCATCCACTTCTGGAAATTCAATGGTTGGTAGTTGTTCTGGAAGTAAAGCCACACCCTTAATATAAAAATCTAAAGTTGCAGGTTTGCCAACTTCAAAAGGCTCACTGTCAGCTTGCCATTTTGCACTCAATTCTATGTTTTTAGCAGGGATCCAAGGCGCTGGTGCATTTTCAGGCTTGGGATTGACTTGCACGGTAAAAGGCTGCGACTTTAATTCAATCGGACGATAACGACTTAAACTTCCGAAGGATGCTTGTGCATCAACGATATTGGTACGAAACGTGATTGGCGGAATGTTAAGTTCGCCGCTTTTTTGCGGGAATATCACATACTTTTCTTCTTTGACGTTATAACGCACCCCTTCATGCAACAGTTGAAATTCCGAGGCCTCGCCGAGTTTCTTGACGATGGCATTTTCTACTTGCAAAGGACTTAGGTTATGGCGTCTGCTAGCAACAGAGCTGTAAATGCGCACGCTATAAATGATCTGCTGCTGAACATAAACTGCTTCTTCACTCAGTCTAGCCGTGAGTTTTATTTTTGAATTGGGATTAATTTCTTCAAGGTTAGTTAGTGCAGGCAAAACCCGAATGGTCATAGCTTCCGATTGCTCATTACCAATATTAAAACTTGGAATCGAAAAAGTGCCCGCTTCGGTAGACACAAGAGTTATGGTCCAACCCATGCGATTAGCGAATTGACGATCGATAACGGTGCTTTTTCTAAAATGTTCACTGCCTAATACTTGAAATTCTGAGGGCAAAAAATCCAGTGGCTGTTGCGCAGAAAGGGTTTTCGGATCTTCAACATGCAAAGTTAGTTGGAAAGTTTCATTGACACGAATATCGTTGCGATCCAATGACAGCTCAATTTTGGCATAAGCACTATTGAGTAATAGTCCGAAAAAAGTGAGTCCAATAAGGGTTAAAAGTTGTAGGGTTCGCATAATATTATCAGTGTTACCAAGTTTTTGATGGCTGCGAGCGATAGCCACGACGGTTATATTCAAGTTTCATTTTATTTCTGATCAAGCGGCCAGGATCATCCGAAATCTTCTTTAACCATTGCTCCAACTCTTGCTGTTTTTCTTGTTCAGACATTTCTTTAAGCTGCTGCTCTTGCGTTTGTTTTTCCTGCTCTTGTTGTTCAGATTCCTGCTGCTGGCTTTCTTGTTCTTGCTGCTGTTGTTCTTGCTCTTGTTGCTCCTGCTGCTCTTGTTCTTGCTGCTGTTGTTGCTCTTGTTGCTCCTGCTCAGACTGACTGTCCTGTTGCTCTTGCTCTAATAAATCTTCGATAACTTTCTTGTTATAGATGGCATCTGCATGATCAGCTTGTAAATCAATCGCTGCCTGATAAGCGTTGATAGCTTCTTGATATTGACCTGCCATGGCTAAAGCGTTACCAAGGTTATAAAGTTCATCCGCATTGGTTGCTTGTGACAAATACCCTGCAGCGGCTTGATAATTACCATTTTTATAAGCGGCCATAGCTTTCCAGTTTGGATCTTGGAAATTTTTCTCTGCACTTTCGAGATCACCATTTTTATAGTGTTTTTGTCCTTGCTGATCCTTATTTAAGAATAATTTATCAGTAACTTGTGCTTCGGCTGATTGGTAAGGAGTCATAGTGACAAAGCAGGAAACCAACAGCACCGCTAAAATGTTTTTGTTCCTGAAGGAATAAAGCACAATTGGGATCAGAAGAATCAGTAGCCAATAACCTGAATCATGCCAGCTATCGGCAAAAATATCTTCTTTTTGGTAACGGCCTTCCAGCGGACTTAAATTGGATTGACTCAAAACTTCAATATCGTGACTATCGGCAGAAATGGCGGTTAAGGTTGCGCCTACTTGATCTGAAAACTGAGCTAATTCGGCATAATTAAGTTTTGGTACTACGATATTACCTTGGCTATCTTTTAAGAATCTACCAGCGGCCATGGTAATTGGCGCACCTTGTTCGGTGCCTGTAGCTAGAATTTTTAAGCGGTATTGGTGCTTATCTAATAGCGACTCAATATCATCTAATTGATGCGCTTCGGCGCCATCGGTAACCCAAATAATGTTGCCGTTGACTTGCTCGGCATTTTGTAAAAGCTCGATGGCTTTGGCTATGCCTAATTGCGGTTGGCTACCTTTGATTGGCATTAATTCAGTTTGCAAAGGGCGAATCAAATTTTCGATGGTGCGCTCATCGCTGGTTAATGGGCTCAGAATGAAGGCATCGCCCGCATAAACGATCAATGCGGTGTTACCTTCGGCAATTTTTTCCAGTAAATCGTATAGCTTAAATTTTGAGCGCGCCAGTCGCGTCGGCTCGATATCGTTAGCATCCATAGAGCTTGAAAGATCTAGCACTATGACATTGGCATCATTGTTTGAGTAAATCGGCTGCGGGATCTTTTGCCAGCTGGGACCTGAAAGGGCAAATACCAGTAATAACCAAAAAGCTAACAGTAGACTGTGGGAAATTCGTTTTCGGGTTCTATTTTCACTATTCGGCAGTATCCATTGCAGCAAATGCTGATCAATTAGATCGCTCCAATTGCTGTGATAGCTTCTATGGGTCACTTGCCAGAAGAATAAAATGATCAAAGGGATCAGTAAAAGCCATGCCCATGGACGGATAAAATGCAAACCAATGGTTTCATATAACCAACTAGACATGGCTAGGCTCCTTAGTTTGCTCAGAGTTACTTGCTTTGGGCATTCGGAATAACTGGAGCAACTTAATAAAAAAACTTAGCGCTAAAATTAACAGTGCTGGAATAAAAAACAAGGCCTTGGTCGGACGATAAGATTCGGCTTCTTCTTCCACTGGTTCAAGTTCATTAATGATGTTATAAATTTGGTCCAATTCATCGGTGTCTCTTGCTCTAAAATAGCGGCCGCCTGTTAGTTGCGCTACTTGAGTCAAGGTTTCTTCATCTAGCTCGCGCGAGGGATTAAAACGGCGACTAAAGAGCCCATTATTGGTTACCACCTCATCAGCGCCGATGCCAATGGTGTAAATGGTGACGCCAGCGTGTTCCGCCAGTTGCGCAGCCTGCATGGGGCGCATGATGCCTGCGTTGTTAACGCCATCCGTTAACAAAATTAAAACTCGATTTTTGGCATTGCGATCTTTCAAACGCTTTACCGCCAAACCAATACTATCGCCTATTGCTGTAGCCGACGGACCAGCTAAACCAATTTCGCTTTCATTGAGCATGATTTGAACGGTTTTTAAATCAAAACTTAAAGGCGTTTGCAAATAGGCTTGTTCGCCAAATAAAATTAAACCAATGCGATCACCTTGGCGACGATCGATAAAGTCATTCAGGATATGCTTTACCGCAACTAAGCGATCAACTTGGCGGCGCTCGACCACCATATCCTTCATTTCCATACTGCCAGAAACGTCAATGCTCACCATTAGATCGCGGCCAGAGGCAGGTAAGCGAATTGGATCGCCAACCCATTGTGGGCGGCTCACAGCAAGTAGCAATAACAACCAAATTAAAAACAACAGCCATGGAAAGTTGAAACTAGAATCTTGATGTTGCTGATTAAATTGTTTCCATTGCAAAAATAATGGCGCTTGCAAGGCATTTTGCTGTGCTTTGCGCTGGCTAAACCACCAAATTAAAATTGGCAGTGGTAATAATACCCATACCCATGGCCAAGCTAACTCAAACATTTTTGACCTCATCCGGTAACTTCATTAGCCACAGCTTGGCTTGGGCAAATAATTGCTCTTTATTGTCACTCGGGATAGCCTGCGCATCTTTATAAACAGCATCCCTTAGTAGCACTAGAGACTTATCATCCCAGATGCCATTGCCAGTTTGGGTCAAAAAACGGATCCAGCTGGACTCGGTTAAAGAAGCAACTTTGCGCTTTGGGTATAGACTTAAACTGGCGCGCTTTAAAATCACGGTTAATTGAATTAACCAATTTTTTTCATCGGATTCGGCAACGGCTTGTAACTCTTTTATCGCTGCACGACTTAATTGATATTTATTTTTTTTGTGTAACTGATAACTGATGCTGGCAGCGATCAGGATTATTACAATTGCAATTAATAACCACCAACCAATTGCCAGTGGCCACCAGCTAACTTCGGCTGGCAGGTGCACGTCTTTTAACTTTGCTAATAACTCTGGATTAGCCATGCGCTACCTTATTTGAAGCTGACTGACCAAAGATGGCCGTTTGCCTTTCGTGGTCGAGAGGGTTCAGTTGTAAATGATTAACAGCCTGAGCTGTGCTTAACTCGGTAAAATAGCACCGATTATCAATAAAGCGTTGCTTAATATTGGTCAGCCTTTGCGCAAAGTGATTCTGGTAATTGGCCAAATTCTTTGCGCTGCGCGAATTGAAACTAACGATTTGCTTGCCATCGGTTAGTTTGAACTGACCAGCAACCGGAATGTTTTGCTCAATGGGATCGGTCAGCATAATGCCATAAATATCATTGTGCTGGGCAAGATGCGCCAGCTGTTTATCGCATTCGGGTGAAAAGTCCATAAAGTCGCTAAAAATATAAATCAGACAGCCGCCTTTGGTTAAATGACGTAGACGGATCAGAGAATCAATCAAGGCGGTTTTGTTGATCTTATAAGTATCTTCTTCAGTACGGTTTTTATAAAGTTGGTGCAATCTCTGGTTATGCAGTTCCAAAACCTTTTGTAATAAGCGTAAACCGTCCTTACGTCGATTCGAAGGCTTTAATTCTAAATGGTTGTGCAAATTATTCAGTAGGGCGCCAACACGATTACCCGAATTAAAAGCCGCCCAAAAGGCGCGAGCCGCTTGCAAGCAAGCCAAGGTCGATTTGAAACGATTTTTTGAGCCGAAAAACATACTGTCTTGTAAATCCAGCAGGATAAAAACAGGGCGTTCGCGCTCTTCTTGGAAAATTTTGGTGTGCACTTCTCCGGTACGCGCTGTTACTCGCCAATCGATGGTTCTTATATCATCGCCTGGTTGATATTGGCGAACTTCAGAAAACTCCATGCCGCGACCTTTAAAAGGCGACAAATGGCCGCCCACAAGATGTGCTTTGGTTTTTTTGTTGGGCAAAGGAATTTTATCATTGGCCATAAACTGGCAAGCGATAAGCTGTTCCAGACTCAACTCAATGGTTTCAGCCTGCATTGAGGTGCGATTGGCAGAATTAGATTTACTCATAAGACCGCTAGTTTAAGGGGCTGGCACCAACTGGATCAGTTGCTCAATAATGTGGTTACTGCTGATCCCTTCCGCTTCGGCCTGATAGCTTAAAATAATACGATGACGCAAAGTATCAAATAGCACAGACTGGATATCGCCAGGAGTGACATAGTCACGACCATCTAACCAAGCATTTGCGCGCGCACAGCGATCAAGTGCAATGGTGGCACGCGGGCTAGCGCCAAACTCTATGTAATTGGCAAGATTAGCATCGTACTTTTGTGGCTCGCGAGTCGCCAGCACTAATTGCACCAAATAGTCTTCCACTTCTTTGGCCATATAAATCGAAATGGCTTCATCACGAGCGGCAAATAATTGCTCTTGGCTTAACTCTTTAATTGATGGGCTTGGCTGCTTTAACGCCTCTTGGCGGTTTAAAGCCAAAATGGCGGCTTCCGCTTCATTATCAGGATAGCCAACTTCAATGTGCATTAAGAAACGATCCAGCTGCGCTTCTGGTAACGGATAAGTACCTTCTTGCTCAATCGGGTTTTGCGTTGCCATCACTAAAAACAGTGACGGTAACTCAAAACTGTTATTACCCACACTGATCTGACGCTCGGCCATGGCTTCGAGCAAGGCGGATTGAACCTTAGCTGGAGCACGATTGATTTCATCCGCTAAAATAAGGTTGTGGAATAATGGGCCTTTTTGGAAACTAAAACTGGAATCTTGTGGGCGATAAATTTCTGTACCCGTTAAATCTGCAGGTAGTAAATCGGGGGTAAATTGAATGCGTTGAAAATCGCCTTCGATGACTTTTGACAGTTCTTTAATGGCGCGGGTTTTGGCCAAACCTGGGGCACCTTCCACCAGCAAGTGGCCATCAGCTAAAAGCGCCACTAAAATTTTGTGTACTAAGGCTTTTTGGCCAATGATGCGTGAGCTTAGGTATTGCTCTAATTCGGCAAAAAGCTGCTTGGTCTCTGAGGCCTGAGATTTGGGTAATTCTTGTTTCAAAATAGTCTTCTATCCATACCTAGCAATAATCAGCATTATAATCTAAAGAAGTTGCCTCGTCTTGTGTACCAGTAATCTGCAAAAAATTGCAACTAATTGTTTCTTGTCGCAATTTTTTCATGCTGCCATGTTCTAATTAAGGGGCTGATGCTGGTCATTTTACATATTTTGATGGATTTAAACGTTTGTTTGAAAAAATGAATGCATCAGGTACAATCAGTTGTAAGAATTACATTTGGAGTCATCCCATGAGTGCAGAATCCACTGCTAAAACCAGTACTGCTGCGGCCAAAAAGCCTGCTAGCCGTCGTCCTAAACAGGATCGAGTTGCCATTGTTTCAGGCTTGAGAACGCCATTTGCCAAGCAATCTAGCCATTATCGCGGAATTAATGCGATTGAATTGGGTAAGATGGTGGTTAATGAATTGATCACCAAGACCGAGCTTGATCCCGATTTGATAGAAAGAGTGGTGTTTGGTCAGGTAGTGATTTTGCCAGAAGCTCCAAATATTGCGCGTGAAATTATCTTGGGTACGCCAATGAATGTGCGCACTGATGGTTATTCGGTGTCTCGTGCTTGTGCTACTAGCTTCCAGTCGATAGCCAGTTTGGCGGAATCGATCATGCTGGGCGACGTTTCGGTGGGTATCGCTGGCGGTGCTGATTCTTCTTCGGTAGTACCGATTGGTGTTAGTAAGAAATTATCATTGGCGCTGGTGGATTTGCAAAAAGCCAAAACCTTTGGTCAGAAGATGGCAATTTTAAAGCACTTACGTCCGAAAGATTTATTGCCAGTACCGCCTGCGATCAAAGAGTATTCCACGGGTTTGAGCATGGGGCAAAATGCCGAGCAGATGGCTCGTGATCGCGGCATTACGCGTGAAGAGCAAGATGCTTTAGCCCATCGTTCGCACAGCTTAGCCGCAGCTGCTTGGGAAGCGGGCAAATTAGATGACGAAGTGATGACGGCGCATGTGACACCTTACACCAAGGAGCCATTAAGTCGCGACAATATTGTACGTTTTAACTCCACTTTGGAAGGTTACGCAAAATTGCGTCCTGCCTTTGACCGTAAATACGGTACTTTAACCGCGGCTAATTCAACGCCATTAAGTGATGGTGCGGCGGCTGTGGTATTAATGAGCGAATCAAAAGCCAAGGCACTGGGTTATGAGCCATTGGGTTATATCAAAAGTTATGCTTTCTCGGCCAATCAAGCGGATCACGATATGCTAATGGGACCGTCTTATTCCACGCCATTAGCCTTGAAAAAAGCCAAAATGAAGTTAAAAGATCTGGACTTGATTGATATGCATGAAGCCTTTGCGGCGCAAGCACTGTCAAACGTTCAAGCCTTTGGTTCGACCCAATGGGCTAAAGATAATCTTGGGCAAAGAACCAAGATCGGTGATATCGATATGGATAAATTCAATGTTAATGGTGGCTCAATTGCCTATGGCCATCCGTTTGCAGCCACGGGTGCGCGTATGATTACGCAAACCTTGAACGAATTAAAACGTCGCGGTGGCGGCGTAGGTTTAACCACTGCCTGTGCCGCAGGCGGTTTAGGCGCGGCAATGATTGTGGAGGTTGACTAATGGCTCAGCAGACGATTTTTCAGTTTGATTTACAAGACGATGGCATCGCCTTAATCACTTTCGATCTAGTGGGCGAAGCACAAAACGTATTAAAGCAAGCATTTATCGATGAAGCGGAAAGCCTGATTGATGAAGTTGCTGCGCAAAAAGATCTCAAAGGGATTATTTTCCAAAGTGGCAAGGCCAAGAGCTTTATTGCAGGCGCTGATATCAATATGCTGAATGCAGCAAATACTTTAGAAGAAGCCGAGCAGATGAGTCGTAATGGTCATGCAATTTTCAATAAAATTGAAAGCCTAAAAATTCCAGTGGTGGCTGCGATTGATGGAGCTTGCTTAGGTGGTGGCTTAGAATTTGCTTTAGCTTGTCATGGCCGCGTTTGTACGGACTCTAGTTCTACCAAATTAGGCTTGCCAGAAGTGCAATTGGGCTTACTACCAGGTGGTGGTGGCACTCAGCGTTTACCTAAACTAATTGGTATTGCCGCATCCCTGGATATGATGTTAACAGGCAAGCAAGTTTTCCCAAAGCAAGCCTTGAAATCTGGCTTGGTGGATGAGGTTGTACCAAGCGCCAACTTATTAAAAGCCGCACGAAAGCGTGTCATGCAGCTCAGAAAAGGCGAGAAAAAGAAGCAATCATTCTTTTCCATGAAAGGTTTGCAGCAGCTGGCTTTAGAGAAAAATCCATTGGGCAGAAATATTTTGTTCGATCAGGCGAAAAAGCAATTGCTCAAGAAAACCAAAGGTAACTATCCAGCGCCAGAAAAAATCTTAGAGTGTGTAGAAAAAGGCGTGTCGCAAGGCAAGCAAGCGGGTTATGCCATTGAAGCTAAGAATTTTGCAGAATTGGTGATGTCACCAGAAGCCAAGGCTCTGATTAGCATTTTCTTTGCTACCACTGAGCTGAAAAAAGACACCGGCATTGACTCAGACGCAGAAGCTGTGAAAGTCGATAAAGTAGGCGTGTTAGGCGGCGGCCTTATGGGCTCTGGCATTGCTTATGTTTCTGCGGATAAAGCAGGGAAAATGGTTCGTTTGAAAGATATTAGCGCTGAAGGTATTAGTAAGGCGCTGAACTATTCTTGGAAAATTATCAGCAAAAAACTAAAGCGCCGCTTTATTTCCGATGCGGATGCCAAGAAAACCATGTCGCGTTTAACCGGTTCAGTGGATTATTCGGGCTTTAAGGATTGCGATATGGTGATCGAGGCAGTGTTTGAAAAGCTGGAGCTCAAACATCAAATGGTGAATGAAGTTGAAGCAAACTGTAGCGAGAACACCATTTTTGCTACTAATACATCGTCAATTCCGATTGCCGATATTGCCAATGCGGCAAAGCGTCCAGGACAGGTGGTGGGTTTGCATTACTTCTCACCAGTGGAAAAAATGCCGCTAGTGGAAATTATTAGTACTCCTCAGACCGAAGATTGGGTGGTGGCAACTTGTGTTGAACTCGGTAAACAGCAAGGCAAGACGCCAATCGTGGTTAATGATGGTGCTGGTTTTTATGTCAATCGGATTTTAACGCCTTACATGAATGAAGCGGCGATTATGCTCAGTGAAGGAGTGGCGGTTGAAAAGTTGGATAAGGCTTTGGTAAAAGCAGGTTTTCCAATTGGTCCATTTACCTTGCTTGACCAAGTAGGAATCGACGTGGCAACCAAGGTCGCGCCAATTTTAGAAGGTGCGTTTGGCGAGCGTATGGCGCCACCACAGGCTTTTGCAAAATTAATAGAAGATGGTCGTTTGGGTAAGAAAAACGGTAAGGGTTTCTATAAATACGACGGCAAGAAGAAAGGTCCGAAAGAAGTCGATGAATCTGTGTATCGTTTGTTAGGTATAGAACCAAGCAAATCCATGACTGCCGATGAAATTAGCGAACGTAGCATTTTAATGATGCTGAATGAAGCGGCACGTTGTTTAGATGAAGGCATTATTCGCAGTGCGCGTGATGGTGATATTGGCGCAATTTTCGGCATTGGTTTCCCGCCGTTCCAGGGTGGTCCATTCCGTTATATGGATAAACTGGGAGTGGCTAAAGTTGTGGAGCGCCTTGAGCATTATCAAAAACTGCATGGCGAGCGTTTTACTCCTGCCGCAATGCTCGTGAACATGGCGCAGCAGCAAGAATCATTTTATAACTAATTGATTTTAAAAGTATTAATGGCCGTTAGATAAAGTAAAGCCCAGCAAACGCTGGGCTTATTTTTAAGCTCACAACCCTGTGCACTCAAAAAAATAGCGGCATAACCGCTATATCAGAGGACAATGATAATTTAGTTCAAATTCGTTTTATCTTATTCAAAGATACGTTTAAGTAGTGGTCGAGAAGCCAAAGTAAGTGCTAAAGCCATTACTAACTCCTTGTTATTATTGAAATAACTCATGACATCGGGGGTTGTCATAATAAATTTCGACGCTACTAATAATACGATCAAGCCAACTATATATTTCATGATAAATCTCTTTTTATGAACCAAAATGGTTTTGCTTTTGGATTGTCAGAAAATTTAACACTAAATTGCAGGCTTTAATGTGCGCAAAATCGCATTAGTGGCTGGGGTTTTGTGAACTCTTTAGCAAAAGTGTCAAAAAATTATACATTTGCTGATAAGAGGTGTTTTTTAGGTGGCTAAAAGAGCTTTAGCCACCACTAATTTACTAGATAATCAGACTTAGAAATTGGCTCTTAACGTCAGTTGTGAAGTTTCACCTGCGGCTTCTTCCCCAACGGTTAGACCTAATGACCAGGTCTTGTTCAGATAATAGCGGATTTCTGCACCGAAAATCGTATCATCATCTTCATGTAGAGCTTCATTAACGTAAGGTGAAAAATCAACATCTTTGTAGCCAGCAAACAGCGAGGATTCCCAGTTGGCATTCCAGCGAGTTCTTGCGCCTAATTTAACTTGGAAACCATCTTCATCATTGCCATAAGTGGATTGTGGAATTAGGCCTTCTGCATCTTGCTTTAAATAACCGACTTCGGCGATTAAATCGGTCGAGCGAGTCATAGCGGTGTGAAAACCAAGATTTAAACTGTACTCACTGGCATCCACATCGGCAACTTGACCGCCAGCCCAAACATCAGCTGACTGGGTGTTGTAAGTGGTGCGCAGGTATAAAGATTCAGTCCAATCAAGGCTGATATCAAAGTTGTAGCCAGATTTATCGCTGGTTAATTCCCCAGCGCTATGCACCAAGCCAAACTGAAAGTAATTATAACTTAATTTGTCATTGGCACTCGCCGCAAAGCAAGCGGTTGCTAAAGATAGTGCTGCTATAGATTGAGCAAAAATGCTTTTTTTCATAATAAATCCATGTGAATTCAAATTTTTTAGAATCATACTAAAAATAGAGAGAAAACCCCAGCTATAAAAAAGCCACCCTTATGGTGGCTTTTTTTAAGAATAGAGCTTAGAAATTAAATCGGAAGCTGACACCGTAATGTTCGTCTAAATCTTCATCATTACCAACTTCTAAAGCCATAGAAAATTGGTTATTGAAATGGTAGCGACCTTCAACAGTTACATCAGTTGTCTCCAGAACATCTGAATAAGTAGCGTAGCCACCTAACTCGAAATTACTGGTTGCCATGCCGCGTAAACCAACGCGAGCGTTATAGCCATTGTCATCAGCAAAACCAAGGTCGATATCTTCATAGCCTAATTCTGCTAAGAAATCTACGCTCGAGCTTAAAGCTGTTTTGTAACCAAGGTTTAAACGAGTTGCTTTAAAGTCACCGCCGAAATCGCCATCTAGATCCGTGTAATCTAAACGACCATAAAAGTTGTCATCAAATTCTTTTGATAATTCGAAATTAAAGCCATCCGCACCATCAAAATCAACATATCCGATATCTAGGTAGTCATAACTAACGTTGTCTGCTAGAGCTAAACCTGAAGTGAGTGCCAGAGTGGTTGCTAAAAATACTTTCTTTAATGACATTATTATTTCCTCATGTATATTAGTGTTTATGTCGAGAGTAATTGTGTAGTTTTGAAAATGAACGCTAACTGAATTCATTTGAAATAAAAGCTACTGTTAATAGTCTGTTACATTTAGCAATTAAAATTATAGGAAAGCTATGCACAACGCTTTAACGCCTGTTCTAAATCAGCTCAATAAAGTCGTCTTAGGAAAGTCCCACCAAGTGAAACTGTCGGTGGCTTGTTTATTAGCAAAAGGTCATTTATTAATTGAAGATTTGCCCGGAATGGGTAAAACCACTTTAGGACAAGCCATCGCTAGAGTTTTTGGTTTAGAATTTCAACGGATACAATTCACCAGTGATATTTTGCCTGCTGATATTATTGGCGCGAATATTTTTGATAAAAATGATGGCAAATTTAAATTTCATCCAGGCCCAGTTTTCAGTCAGCTAATTCTTGGTGATGAAATCAATCGTGCCACCCCCAAAGCACAAAGCGCTTTGCTGGAAGCGATGGAAGAGGGGCAGGTTACGGTTGAAGGTGAAACTTTTGCTTTGCCAGAGCCATTTTTTGTAATAGCCACGCAAAATCCATCACATCAAATTGGCACTTACCCCTTGCCTGAATCGCAATTGGATCGCTTTTTATTTCGCTTAGAATTAGGTTATCCCGATCCAAGTTTTGAAAGAGTGTTACTTAAAGGCAAAGCCGGAAGACAAAATTTACAAGAGATTGAGCCTTTGCTCGATCTGGCAAAACTTTCTGAAATTCAAAGTAAGGTTACCGACGTAACTGTGAGTGAGCACCTATTAAATTATGTGATTGGTTTAATTAAAGCCACTCGGCAAAGTCCGGATTTTGAGCATGGCTTATCACCTAGAGGTGGCTTAGCTTTAATTGCGGCGGCAAAAGCCTGGGCTTTTCTTGATGGCCGTGACTATGTACTCCCTGAAGATATTCAGCAGATTTTTATCCCTACGGTGGCTCATCGATTGGAGTTTTCTCAGAAAGGATCGGGCTCGGTACATCAGTTGGCCGATGAGTTGCTAGAACAAGTTAAGGTTCCGAGCTGATTAATCGGAACTGATATGTCCTAAAGCCATGAAGTTGTTTGCCAGTATTCGTGAAAAATTCTATCGCTGGGTAGATGCAAGGCTGCCAGCTAAGCCTGAAATTCAGTTGCGACAAAAAAATATCTATATATTGCCCACGCGTTATGGCTGGTTGATGTTGGGGATTATTTTGTTGATCTTGGTTGCTGCCACCAACTATCAAAATAATATGGGTTATATGGCAGGCTTTGTGTTGCTCTCCATTGGTGCGCTTTCTACTTTTTATACCTATCGAAATTTACGCCAGTTGAAAATCAAAGTACTGAAACCAGAAGCTGTTTATGCAGGTGAAAAAGCCACTTTGCAAATTGAGGTGGTTAATCAAACGGAGCAGTACCGAGCCAGTGTGGGGGTGGGCGAAGCTGCTAAAAAGATTCAGCTATTCGATGTGCTCCCCGATAATTCTCAACTTCATCAAGAGCTTTTTTTGATCAAAAAAAGA
>JABXIW010000166.1 GCA_013372875.1 Gammaproteobacteria bacterium
GCGCAAACGGCAGCAAAAGAAAAAGCGCAAAACATCGAGTTGGCAGTGGCGGGTGAGGGCACGGTTCAGTTTGAATTAGTTCGTATTCCCGCAGATAAAGTGGCAAGCGAGACGCGTGTGTTCGCGGACAATGCCCGTGAACAATCATTCTTGAATGAGCATGCTTTATCTGATGTTTTGGTGACACTGAAAGAGCGAGGTCAACAGTACCCAGCTGTTGGTCGTCGCACTGACGATTGCAAAATTGAAGTACTAGACGGTAGCCTCCGTCGTATGTCTTGTATCTTGGCGGGTAAGGATTTCTTGGTTTACGTTGGTGATGGCATCAACACTGAACACGCGAAATTCCTATCTGACGTCGCGAATGCTCACAAACCGCTGTCGCTTTACGAAAAAGGCAAAGAGATGCAGGCTAAGCTGGAAAGCGGTGAAGCCGAAGACCAAAAAGCGCTAGCGAAAATGTTCCAATGCAGTGAAGCATTGGTAAGTGGTGCGCTTAAAGCCGCGGCATTGCCGCTAGAATTGCTACAAGCATATCCAAATGTTGGCGATTTAGGTCGTCCAACCATCGTTAAACTGCACAAACAGTTCTCAACATTGACCGCTGAGCAGCAGCAAAACTTGTTGGATAAATGCCGTACATCTGAAGGTTACTTGTGGCAACGTAGCAAGGCACAAGGCGTGGCTCGTTTGACCAAAGAAGTGACGGAAAGCATCGAAAGTTGGATCTCAGAGTTAGCACCAGCTAAACCTGCAAAAAAAGCTGAAAAAGTTGACCTTGTCAAAGGTCGAGCAAGCTACAGTCGTAAAGGAAGCAATCTTGCTCTCAATCTGAAGAAAGTCGATGACAGCTTGATGGAAGAAATTCTTGCTTTTGTTCAAAGCAAAATGCAATAAAACTAAGCTTTAACGATAACCGCCTTCGGGCGGTTTTTTTATGTCTGCGATCTTGAGCGTGTGGAAGCATGCTCCGAATAGCAGATGTGATAACATGGCGGCAGTTCAACATCGGATAGACCCCATGCACGCACAATCTGAATTTCTATCTTCACTTCAACGCCAATCTCAACATGCTTTTCAACGCTCAGGCATTGTTTTGCAAGGAGAGGCCGGTTGGCAAGAGTCCATTCTCTCTGCATTTCTTCAAACTCAAACCACACAACGTTGGTTCTGTGTTGGGGATTGGTCATTCGAGAATGCCTTTTGTGTTGGAATGAAGCAGGGAAATAGACTACTCGGAAGAGAATGTGATGTGCTGCTGTTTGACGCGCGAAAAGAGTTCGATGCTAATAGCTTTACGGCGGCAATTGGCTCTCTCGTTGGCGGTGGAATGCTACTTGTTGTGACAAATACTGCTCAACCACAACACTTCGCTGAGCAATGGATGCAGACCCAATGGCAAAAGCTGATAGTGCTTGAGCAGGGGAAAGTCTTTCCTCAGGTTTCTGAGTTTGCTATTGCGCAGAGAAATACAGAATACATAGAGCAGACTCACGCTGTTTCATTAATCGAGAAAGTGGTGAATGGGCATCGCAAGCGTCCTTTAGTGCTCACGGCTGATCGCGGTAGAGGTAAAAGCAGCGCATTAGGTATTGCTTGTGCTCAGTTATTGCAACACAAGCCACTGCGTATATTGGTTACCGCGCCTTCTATTAACGCTGTTGAGCCAGTCTATCAGCACGCCTTGCGTTTACTTACTGATGCCAAACAGATGAAGAAAGACCGTTTGGAAGTCGGCTATGGGTATATTCAGTTTATTGCGCCTGACGAATTGTTGTCTTCGTTGCCTGAGTGCGATTTGTTGCTAGTCGATGAAGCGGCTGCGATTCCCGTTCCGATGCTCAAACAAATCACCGAGCATTATCATCGTTTGGTCTTTTCTAGCACGATTCATGGCTATGAAGGCTGCGGACGTGGCTTCACGTTGAAGTTCATTGAATGGTTGCAACAACAACGACCTGGCATGAAGACGTATCACATGCAGCAGCCAATTCGTTGGAGCGTAGATGATAAGTTAGAAACGTGGTTGTATGACGCTTTTATCTTGAACGCGGAATTATCGCCGCAATCCATTGAAGGCATGGCGAACGTATCGTTGAACAAAGTGGACAAGCAAGCACTGGTTCACCAACCCAACTTACTACGCGAATGCTTTGCTTTACTGGTTAACGCTCATTATCAAACCTCACCGAATGATTTGCTCCATTTACTGCGAGATGACAACAGCTCCGTTTATCTCGCGATGGATAAACAAAATATCATCGGAGTCATTCTCACGGTTGAGGAGGGCGGTCTTGATGACGAGTTAATTGAAGCCGTTCAACTTGGTCAACGTCGTCCTAAGGGGCATTTGACGCCAATCACCATCATCAATCAACTTGGTTTGGTAAAAGTAGGTAAGCTTATTACTTCACGAGTAATGCGAATTGCGGTGCATCCTGATCTACAAGGTTTGGGCGTTGGCAAGCGCATGCTAACACTACTCGAGGAAAGTGTTGGTGCCCATGTGGATTATCTATCGACAAGTTTTGGTGCGACGGATGAGTTGATTCAGTTTTGGCAACAAGCTGGTTATCAATCCATTCGTTTAGGAACTATGCGCGATGCCGCCAGTGGTTGTTATTCATTGTTGATGGTTCGCCAACTTGCGAATAAATCGCAAACTTGGATTGATGACGCACAAGCATTGTTTCATGAGTTTTTGTCTGCGAGCCTTTCCCTTGTTTATCCTAAGTTAGAGCCGAGTCTGGCTAGAAGCTTGTTGCGTCAACCGATTCAACATCAAACCTTACATCCGACTAAGCGAGTATTGCTTCAAAGCTATGCGCAGGGTGGTGCAAGCTATGAATCGATTTTTGTGTGGTTACAACAGTGGCTGCGTCAACATGGTTTGGGGCCTGTTTCTGATTTGATGATAAGTAAAGTGTTCTTAAACCATGATTGGGGCATTTGTGCCAAACAATTTGGATTATCGGGAAGAAAGCAAGTTGAGCAACAGTTAAGAAGTGAGTTAGAAAAGTTGTTGAGTCAATTTACAGTGTAAACGCAACGCCTTATGGATTTACACTGTAAATTGAGACGAGCTGAGAGGAGTGACTTTACACTGTAAATTCACTCCTTTTTTGTTTTTGATGAATGATAAAAAGCAAACTCATGACCGACTAAGTTCAATGTTGAGCTGTAAACAAAATCGCCAATAAAAGGGAAGGAGTGGCGTCGCCACTTCTATTGTATTGAAGCACTATAACTACAAGCTACAACTTTCTCATGCTGTAGAGTGGAGCATGAAGTGAAACGAGAGTGGAATGATTTACGCGGATGAATCACCATGCCTAATACTTTATTTACTCAATAATACCAAGGCTTCGACCTTTAGTGACCTGAGCCCTATTCTTCGAAGTGCGAGGTTTGTTCAGAAAACGGATTTGGGTAGACTGAAAGTGTTGATGGGAAGCAAAGTGGTAAGGGTATGTGGAAGCTGTGTCTTGAGTTATCTGAAGATAAGACCAAGGTGATAGCCCGTCTTCCGGGAGAAGTGGACCTCGGTGGTGAGCTAAATCAAAATGAATTAAACGAGCAGCTCGTCGCAATGAACGCTGAAAAGATGTTTGTTGTTGAGGGGGAAGTCGTGAGATTCATGAACTGCGCCAAAGAACGTAAAGCCGAGGCTTACGAAGGCATCGTCATTGCGGAAAAGCGCAACGCGCAAGTTGAGGTTGAATTATCGAATAATGACATGCTCGCCAGTATGAACGTTGTCGGCGCGTACGGAGGCCGAGGCTTACGTGGCCCCGAGATTGTTCAAGCCCTTGCTCAAGCGCGAGTTTCGAAAGGCATCAACAAACTGGCTTTGAAGAAAGTGTTGGTTGTCAGCACTCAGCTCAAACCCGGCGAAACTTTTTCTCAACCTGTAGCGGTTGGTAAGCAACCGATCAAAGGCAAAGACGCTCTTTTTACTCCTCTCGTTAAAGACATCACCAAACGCATCCTCAAACCCAAAGACGGCCAATCTGCTAGCGACAAAATTGATTTACGTAACCTCGGTGAAACTATCGCGGTTGACGTAGGCGATGAGGTGATGCGCCGCACGCCTGCGACCAAAGGTACGCCAGGTTTTACTGTTCAAGGACGAGTGATTCCTCCACAAGCTGGAAAAGACAGCCCAATGAAGCCAGGCAAGGGCACCGAGATAAGCAAGCACGACCCAAACCTATTGATTGCATCGGTATCCGGTACGCCTCTAATTAAAGACAAAACCATTGAAGTTGATAACGCACTCTGTCTCAATAGCGTTGGCGTGAATACAGGTCACGTGAAATTCAAAGGGAATGTGATTATCGGTGGCAACATTGAATCCGGCATGATTGTTAAAGCGACGGGTTCTATTACTGTAGGCGGCTTCATTGAATCGGCTGACGTACAAGCGCAAGACGACATTCAAGTTGGTAAAGGGATCATTGGCCACACCGTGAGTGATGGCCAGCCAAAGAGTTGTCACGTCAAAGCCAAAGGTTCGATTCGTGCCAGCTACGCCCAATATTGTGATTTGCAAGCTGGCGAAGATATTGAGTTGGCGGTGCACAGCATGAATAACGATATTGTTTGTGGGCGCAATCTGACCGTGCTGGATGCGAACGGTAGGAACGGCACGCTCAGCGGCGGAGATGCAAAAGTCGGTGACAAAGTGGTGTGCTTGCAATTGGGCGTAGAAGGCGACACCGCCACTAAGGTAGAAGCGTTCGCGCGCTATTCTGCATTTAAGGAGCGATTAGCAGAGCTCAAAGATCAATACAAACGCGCTCAAGAAGGCACGATGGATGTGATTCGTA
>JABXIW010000336.1 GCA_013372875.1 Gammaproteobacteria bacterium
GAAGGCTCCTGCTAAGAAAAAAGCACCAGCCAAAAAGAAAGTAGCTAAGAAGAAGGCTCCTGCTAAGAAAAAAGCACCAGCCAAAAAGAAAGTAGCTAAGAAGAAAAAGTAATAGTTACTCGCTCATAAAAAACCCAGCCTAGCTGGGTTTTTTTATGTCAATTTCCTAAGGTTTATGCTCTATCAGCCAACATCTATGCCGATTTCGGCTTTTTTGAAAGTCAACAGGTAAGGTTTTATTACTGATCTCTTTGACCTCAAATTCAGACACTAAGCTTTTTTCTAATTCAAACTTCTTAAAGTTATTAGAGAAATACAATTTACCATTAGTATCTAACAATCGCATGGCTTGTCTTATTAAAGATACTTGATCGCGCTGTACATCAAATGTTTGGCTCATACGTTTAGAGTTAGAAAAAGTCGGCGGATCTAAGAAAATCAAATCAAACTGGTTCGATTCATCAGCATCAGCCAGCCACTGCAAGCAATCAGCTTGCACAAAGCTGTGGCCATAAACATTGATTTTATTGGCAGCGAAGTTTTTCATAGCCCAATTAATATAGGTTTTTGACATATCCACCGTAGTGGTTTTAGCGCCACCTAACGCCGCATAGGCACTGACAGAACCCGTATAGGCAAACAGATTTAAAAAGCGTTTACCTTTGGCTTCTGCCATGATCATTTTGCGAGTCTTGCGATGATCCAAAAATAAGCCTGTATCCAAATAACGATTAAGGTTAACGTAAAAATTTAAACCTTGCTCATTAACTAGCTTAAATTCATCGCTATCACTGTGCTTTTCGTATTGTTGAGTGCCTTTTTGCTTTTGACGCTGCTTAATATGGATTTTTGCCTCAACTACCTGCAAGACTCCCGAAGTGACCCTTTGAATTTCATTCAAGCGTTTAAGCGTGACTTTCTCAGGAATATCTTTCGGCGCTGCATACTCTTGCACCACCACTTCGTCTTCATAAACATCAATGGCAGCGGAATATTCAGGCAAGTCCGCATCATACAGTCGATAGCAGGTCACATAGTTTTGCTTGAGATAAGACTTTAGTCGCTGCATATTCTTACGCAAGCGATTTTTCAGCATATGTGCGCCATCGGATAAATTGTTTTCCCAGTTTGGATTCAATTTATTCGGATCGAATGGTTGATAAGCATTCTCTGGCTTGATATCAAACAAATACAACTGACAATCTAAAGCGCCATTTTTCAATTTATACTGTTTGTGCGAACGAATGCCCATCGCCTTAGCGTAAGCATTCTCAGTGGTGATCATAGCCGCCTGCCAACCATCATATTGCTTCTTGAAATAGCTGCCTAAGTTTTTATACAACTCAAGAATGGTTTTCTCATCGCCCAATCGCTCGCCATAAGGCGGATTAGTAACAATTAAGCCTCTATCTGAAAGCTCTAAATTAGCTGCAGCACGAATGTCTTGTTCTTTGAAGGATATAACCTCGGCTAAACCTGCATTCTCAGCATAACTTCTCGCCATTTCGAGACTTTTACGATGACGATCAGTACCGACAATTTGATTGACGATATTCAACTTGTTTTTAGTGGCTTGGCGCTGTGCTACCGCTAACATTTCTTGCCAAAGCTCTACCTTATGCTGTTTCCAATTTTCAAAGGCAAATCTTGGGTTCAGCAATCCAGG
Organism: Gammaproteobacteria bacterium; assembly: GCA_013372875.1. The sequence continues at coordinate 1,667 of JABXIW010000336.1, forward strand.
CGCAATTTCTGCCACTATCATGGCAGCTTCAATCAAAATAGTACCAGTGCCGCACATGGGATCGTGGAAGCTATAACCTTGCTTAGCAAGTTCAGGCCAATTGGCTCTAATAAGCATCGCCGCCGCTAAATTTTCTTTAATGGGCGCCGCACCTTTCGAATCTCGATAACCACGCTGATGCAGACTTCTACCAGCTAGGTCTAAACCTACTTTTAACTGAGTGCCATTAACTAAAACATGCACCCGATAGTCAGGATTGTCTTTATCGACGGAAGGACGCTGTTCATATCTTTCTTGATAGTAATCAACAATGGCATCTTTAGCTTTTAGCGCGCCGAAACCAGAGTGCTTAATGGAAACACTTTTGCGTGCAACACAATCCACCACAAATGACTGCTTTAAATCAAAATGCCAGCCCCACTCGATTCGGTTCACTTTTTCATACAATTCTTCTGCCGATTCAATTCGATCGTGTAGCAAGCATAGATAAACTCGATTGGCTAAACGGGAATGCAAACAGGCTTTATAGCCAACTGAAATATCGCCTTCAAAAGTAATGTGAGTGGGATGTTCTTTTAAGTTTTGCGCGCCGAACTGCCCTAGCTCATCCATCAAAAGTGCTTCCAAGCCAGGTGGGCAAGAAGCAAAAAATTGGTGTTGTGTTTCTGACATGAGTTTAGGCCTTAGCTATGGATTTTTTAGACTTATTTGAGTGTTTTAATCGCTTTTGCCGCTTGGTAAACCAACTCTGGACCGTGATAAATAAAACCAGAGTAAATTTGCACCAAAGCTGCACCCGCATTAATTTTGTCCACTGCTGACTGCGCATCGGTAATTCCGCCAACGCCAATCACGGGGATTTTATTATCCATAGCAGCGACTAATTGCTTAATCACTTCTGTTGACTTATCCGCCAATGGCTTACCACTTAAACCACCTTGCTCAGCGGCATTTTTCATGCCTTCGACTTTAGAACGGTCAAATGTAGTATTAGTCGCAATAATGGAATCTAACTCAAATTCAACAAAGGTTTTACCCAGCTCTTCGATATCATTTTTCTCTAAATCTGGAGCAATCTTAATGGCTAATGGTTTATAAACTCCATGTTGCTGGTGCAACTCAGCTTGCTTCTTTTTTAGGTTATCCAGCAAGATTTTAAGATTCTCGCCGAACTGCAAATCACGCAAACCAGGGGTATTAGGCGAAGAAATATTAACCACCATATAATCGGCACGCTGATAAATTTTCTCCATGCCAATCAGGTAATCATCAACCGCTTTTTCCACTGGTGTATCAAAATTCTTACCAATATTAATGCCAAGAATGCCGTTATTTTTTCGCCCAAACTCAATATCCGCAACATTCTCAAGCAACTTATCAACGCCATCATTATTAAAACCCATGCGATTGATAATGGCTTGCGCTTCTTTAACTCTAAACAGACGAGGCTTTGGATTACCGTCTTGTGGGCGTGGCGTTACGGTTCCAACTTCAATAAAGCCAAAACCAAATTGACTCAAAGCATCGACGTATTGCCCATTCTTATCCAAGCCCGCGGCAAGTCCCACCCGATTAGGAAATTGAATGCCCATCACTTCAACAGGGTCGGCAACTTGCGGCTTTGCCATCAAGCCTGAGAGCTTGAGTTTATGCATGGCATTTAAGCTATTTAATGACAAATGATGCGAAGTTTCGCCATCCATTAAAAATAAGATCGATCGCAATAAAGAGTACATTGATTTCCCAGTTAAGACACACTTAGAAAGCTGACAATAAAAAAGGCCAGCATTGACGCTGGCCCTATTCTACTGTGTTTTAAGTCGATACTCACTATTTCTGAAGACTTTTCTTCACTGGCGTAGCTTCAACCCATTTACCATTTTCATAAAATGCAGTCCAACCGGTGGCCTTATCTTCATCGGTCATGCTCGCCACATATTGCTGCTGAGTTTTACGACTGTACTTGACGAAAGTACGATAGCCATGTGGATCTTTGACAGGCGCCGTAGTTAAAAACTGATATTTCGGATCCAGCTGCGCCTTTACTGGCAACAACTCATCCACTGCTGGCGCACGAGTTTCACGATTACGTGGGAACTTGCTCGCAGCCAAGAAAATACCTGCGGCACCATCGCGCAGTACATAATGGTCATCCACTTTCTTACACTGCAACTCAGGCATAGGAATTGGATCGGCTTTTGGCGGGGCTGGCTGACCGTTGGCTAATAACTTACGCGTATTCTTACAATCTTCGTTCATACAACCAAAATACTTACCAAAACGGCCAGTTTTTAGCTGCATTTCATCGCCGCACTTGTCACACTCCAGCACGGGACCATCATAACCCTTAATTTTGTATTCGCCTTTTTCTACCTCATAACCCGCACAATCAGGGTTATTGCCGCAGATATAAAGCTTGGTGTTTTCATCCAGCAAATAGTCTTCCATTGAGGAGCTACAAATCTTGCAACGTTTAATATCCACAAGATGACGCGCTTCTTCTTCCTCATTAGCGGCAACAAAATCATCACCAGGCATCAAGTTTTTAGTATTTTTACAACGCTCTTTAGGCGGCAACGAATAACCATCACAACCTAAGAAAACTCCAGTGCCGGCATTGCGAATATTAAAGTGATGTTCATTACACAGATCACAAGTCAAATTGGTTGGCACAGGTTGATTACGACGCATACCACCATCACCTTCTTCCTCATCGGCTTTTTTCAGCTTCTCTGAGAAGGATTGGTAAAACTCATCCAGCGTCATTTTCCAATTTTTATCGCCACTGGCAATTTCGTCTAAACGCTCTTCCATGGTGGCGGTAAATGAGTAATCCAACAAATCACTAAAACTTTCCACCAAACGATCAGTAACGATTTCGCCCATCTTTTGTGCGTAAAAGCGCTTTTTTTCCAGCTTAACGTAACCACGGTCTTGAATAGTCGAAATAATCGAAGCATACGTTGATGGTCGGCCAATGCCTCGTTTTTCCAACTCTTTGACCAATGCTGCTTCAGAATAACGCGCTGGTGGTTTGGTAAAGTGCTGTTTAGGATCAAGCGATTCTAAATTCAGTAATTCGCCTTCTTTGACGTTTGGTAATTCTTCATCATCCTTTGAACGCTTTTGCATAGGTAAGACTTTAGTCCAACCATCAAAACGCATTACGCGGCCTTTAGCCTTTAATTGATAGTCACCCGCTTCTACCAATAAATTGGTTACATCAAATTCTGCTGGCAACATCTGACAAGCGACAAATTGACGCCAAATTAAATCATATAAACGCTCTGCATCTTTTTCCATATTGGCTAAATGCGCTACTTTTTTGCTTACATCCGATGGACGAATAGCTTCGTGAGCTTCTTGCGCACCCTCTTTACTCGAGTAGCTCATCGCTTCTTTTGGCAAGTAATTTTTACCAAACTGATCTTGGATATAATCGCGACACTCGGCTACTGCATCCGCACTCAAATTAGTCGAATCGGTACGCATATAGGTGATGTAGCCTGCTTCATACAAGCGCTGTGCCATCATCATAGTGCGCTTGACACCAAATCCTAAACGAGTACTAGCCGCCTGTTGCAAAGTCGAAGTAATAAAAGGTTTAGGCGCTTTGGATTTTTGCGGCTTTGATTCAATCGAGCTGACTTTAAAGCTGGATTGTTTTAGTGCATCCACTGCTTTTTGAGTTTGCGCTTCATTAACTGGCTTAAAGGATTTTCCTTGGTATTTATTGACCAATAAACGTAAAGCATCACCAGCTTGACTGTTCGTATTAGCATGTAAATCCCAATATTCATCTGGAATAAAGGCGCGAATTTCCCGCTCTCTTTCTACCAACAAACGCACTGCAACAGACTGTACTCGACCCGCAGATAAACCACGACCAATTTTTCGCCATAGTAGCGGCGAAACCATAAAGCCCACCACTCGATCTAAAAAACGACGCGTTTGCTGTGCATTGACATAATGCATATCTAAGTTTGATGGCTGGGAAAAAGCCTCTTGGATCGCTTTCTTAGTAATTTCGTTAAAAACTACGCGGCGGAACCGAGCATCATCACCGCCTAGCAATTCTTTCAAATGCCAAGCAATCGCCTCTCCTTCTCTATCCAAATCCGTTGC
>JABXIW010000082.1 GCA_013372875.1 Gammaproteobacteria bacterium
GAAAGGTCAGCTGGAAATGCTGGGCTTTGCTTACGACTGGGATCGTGAGTTTGCCACTTGTGATCCAGATTATTATCGCTGGGAGCAATGGTTCTTTACTAAGTTATACGAAAAAGACTTGGTTTATAAAAAGACGTCATCAGTTAACTGGTGTCCGAATGATGAGACCGTATTGGCCAATGAGCAGGTGATAGATGGTGCTTGTTGGCGCTGTGATTCGCCTGTTGAGCAAAAAGAAATTCCTCAGTGGTTTATTAAAATCACTGCTTATGCTGAAGAGCTATTAAATGACTTAGATACGCTAGATGGCTGGCCAGATATGGTTAAAACCATGCAAAGAAACTGGATTGGTCGCTCAGAAGGTGTCAATTTAGATTTCGGCGTTGCCATTGATGGTTATGCTGATGATCATTTGCGCGTCTATACCACTCGCCCTGATACTCTGTTTGGCGTGACCTATGTCGCCGTTGCCGCTGCGCATCCGCTGGCAACTTTAGCTGCAGAAAACAATTCTGAGCTGGCTGAGTTTATCGACGAGTGTAAAAACAGCAAAGTTTCCGAAGCCGAAATGGCGACTATGGAAAAGAAAGGCATGGCCACTGGTTTAATGGTGACGCATCCGTTAACTGGCGAGCAAATTCCAGTTTGGGTAGCTAACTTTGTTTTGATGGATTATGGCACTGGCGCTGTGATGGCGGTTCCTGGGCACGATCAGCGCGATTTTGAATTTGCCACTAAATATGGTGTTGAAATCAAGCCAGTCGTAAAACCTGCTGATGGTTCTGAATTGGACATCTCAGAAGCGGCTTATACCGAAAAAGGTATTCTTATTAATTCTGGTGAATTTGATGGTTTGGCTTTTGAAGATGCTTTCAATGGCATTGCTGCAAAACTCGAAGCTGAGGGCAAAGGCGAAAAGACCATTAATTATCGCCTTAGAGATTGGGGTGTGTCGCGCCAGCGTTACTGGGGCGCACCGATTCCAATGGTGAATATGCCTGATGGTTCAGTCGTTCCTGCACCAGAAGATCAATTACCAGTTCGTTTGCCAACGGACGTGAAAATGGATGGCGTGACTAGTCCACTTCACAGCGATAAAGAGTGGCAAAAGGCGGTGGTGGATGGAGTTGAAGGTGTTCGCGAGACGGATACGTTTGATACCTTTATGGAGTCGAGTTGGTATTATGCGCGTTACTGCTGCCCTGATCACGATGAAGGCATTTTAGATCCTGAACGTGCTAACTATTGGCTGCCAATTGATCAGTATGTTGGCGGTATTGAGCACGCCATCATGCACTTGATGTATTTCCGTTTCTTCCACAAGTTGTTGCGCGATACTGGTTTTGTGAACTCTGATGAACCAGCAAAAGCACTGTTGTGTCAGGGTATGGTTTTGGCCGATGCTTTTTATTATGTGGATGAAAAAGGTGCACGCAATTGGGTATCGCCGCTAGAGGTGGAAATCACCGAGCGTGATGATAAAGGCGCGGTGCTAAAAGCGGTTGATTCGACTGGTCGAGAAGTGACCCATGCGGGCATGACTAAAATGTCCAAATCGAAAAATAATGGTATTGATCCACAATCAATGGTGGATCAATATGGCGCTGATACCATGCGTTTATACACCATGTTTGCGTCGCCACCTGAGCAAACTTTGGAATGGCAAGACTCTGCGGTTGAAGGTTCATTAAAGTTCTTACGCCGTTTATGGAAACTGGTGCATGGTCATGTGCAAAAAGGTGCGGTAGCTAATATTGATGCGGCAAGTTTAAATAGCGATCAAAAAAATCTTCGCCGCAAGACACACGAAACCATTGCTAAAGTGACTGACGATTATGCGCGTCGTTATACCTTCAATACGGCAATTGCTGCAGTGATGGAATTGCTGAATTTAGCGGCTAAGTCGGAAGAGTCGAGTGAACAAGACCGTGCGGTGATGCAAGAAGCGCTTGAAACTGCAGTGCTGCTGCTTTCACCAATTACACCACATATTTGTACAGAGCTTTGGGCTGCATTAGGTCATGAGACAGACGTGGTCAATGCCGATTGGCCAGTCGCCGATAACGCCGCAATGGTTCAAGACGAGAAACTGATTATTGTTCAGGTAAATGGTAAAGTAAGAGCCAAAATTACTGTTGCTGCTTCGGCTTCCAAAGATGAAATTGAAGCCATGGCTCTGGATAATGAAAACGTGCAAAACTTTACCGATGGTTTAACGGTCCGTAAAGTGATTGTAATCCCAGGTAAACTGGTCAATATTGTTGCTAATTAAGCTAGAAACATATTTATGAAAAAACTTTGGTCATTAGGTTTTTGTGTGCTGGCGTTGAGCTTGTTATCAGCCTGCGGTTTTCATTTACGTGGCCAAGGTTTTGATTTAAACAAGACTAAAGTGTTGCTACAGACGCAAATGCCTTACGCCGACTTTGAGCGTAGTTTAAAAGAGCGTTTGTCGCTGCAAGGTGGCAGCTGGGTTGAGTCCATAAATGAGTCAGAACTGCAATTAGGCATCGAGCAATATTTGGTCGAGGAGAGAGTTATTGCGCGTGATGCCAATGGTCGTCCCAGTGAGTTGGAACTGATTTTTAAATTGGACTACCGCTTAGGAGTTACTGGCCAGAATTACGTCAACGGCTTGGCTCCATTGCAGCTATTATCCAGTCGCCGTGAGTTTGCTTTTGACCGAAATTTAGAAACTGGACAGGATGTGGAAAAGCAGCGACTCATTCGTGATATGCAGCAAGATGTGATCTCAAGACTGTTATTACAAATGGCCAAAGCACAATAAAGGCGATTCATTGAAAGTTTATCCGGAGCAATTAGAGCAAAATCTTACGCAGCTAAAGAACGTCTATTTAGTATCGGGTGATGAGCCTTTACAAAAAATTGAAGCTGCCGATAAGATTCGTGCTTTCGTCAAATCTCAAGGCATTTTAGAGCGGCAAATTTTAGAAGAGTCTGGTAGTAAAAATCCTCTTACCGACCAAGCTGGTACTATGTCGCTTTTTTCTGAAACCAGATTGCTTGAGTGGCGCTTCGATAAAGCAGTTAAAAAAGCACAGGGTGACAATATTCTCGATTTCCTGCAATCGGGCAGCCAAGATGTTTTACTTCTTATCACGCCAAAGTTATCTAACGAAAAAAGAGCTGCTTGGTATAAACATATCGAGAAAAACGGCCTTTGCATCGAGGCTTGGCCGATCCCTGCGGAACGTTTGGCAGGCTGGATCAACAATCGAGCCAGACAAATCAACCTGAAATTAGATCAAAGCGCAACCCAAGCGTTAATCGAGCGTTGTGAAGGTAATCTTTTAGCAGCTCATCAAGATCTGCAAATGCTAGCTTTATTAGCCAATGGCGAAATGGTTACCAGCGATAATATTAAACAATACGTTGGTCAAAACGCTCGCTATTCGATTTATGAATTGTCTGATGCTTGTTTGGTGGGACAATCGGCGCGCGCCTTACGAATGCTTAATAGCTTGCAAGCCGAGGCTACATATCCGTTACCATTGGTCAATCAATTGACTCGTGAATGTCAGCTGTTAGCCAATTGGAGCGAGCAAGTGGATGCGGGCATGAGTTTACCTGAAATCATGCAAAGTTCGCGCTTATGGCCAAAACGACAAAAATTACTACAAGCGGCCTTTAATAAAGGCAGCAAGAAAAAATGGTATGCCATTTTACAGCGCCTGAGTTTTATTGATAAATCGGTTAAGGGGCAAGCCGATGGTGATGTTTGGCTGGAATTGGCGCAGGTTATTTGCCTCATGGCAAACTTGAATCCATTTAGAGCCGCTAAGGCTCAAACTATGACTAACAATCCGACAAAAGTCAGCTCGATGGCCGATATGAAAAAGTCATTGGGATTGTAGAGCGGTTGCTATAATGACAAAAGAGCGTAAAGTCAAAATCATTCTCGGCGGTACTTTTAATCCTGTGCATTATGGTCATTTGCGTATCGCTGAAGAAATGCTTAACCTATTTCCTAAAGCTGAAATTTCACTTATGCCAGCGGCTTTTCCGCCGCACCGTTCAAAACCTAGCGCCAGCCCAGAGCAACGAATCGCCATGTTAGACTTGGCTTTGACGTCATCACCGCAGTTGCAAATCGATACCCGTGAAATTGAGCGCGAAGAGCCCAGCTATAGTGTGGTGACTTTAGAACAAATCCGTCAAGAAGCTAAAGACAGTTGTTTAATCTTTATTATGGGGACGGATGCTTTTGCCAAATTGGATAGTTGGTATCAATGGCAAAAGTTACTGACTTTAACCAATATTCTGGTAATTAAGCGTCCAGGTAGCGGTTTACCCAGAAAAGGACCTGTTGCTAAGTTGATGACGGAACAGCGATTAGACGATATTAGCGATTTGGCAAAACATCAATACGGCAAAATTAGTTACTACCAAATGCCATTATTGGATATCTCGTCCACTTATATCCGAAATCAAATAAAGTGCGGAAAATCACCACGCTTCTTATTGCCAAATGATATACTAGACTACATCAAGCAAAATCACTTATACCTGAATTAAACGAAATAATGCAAGCTGAGCAATTAAAAGCGCTGGTTATCGATCAGCTAGAAGAGTTAAAAGCCAAAGAAATTAAAGTGTTAGATGTCAAAGAGCTGAGCTCGATCACCGACTATATGGTGATCTGTTCAGGTACTTCGAATCGTCATGTGAAATCTATCGCTCATAATTTGTTGCGCGAAGTTAAGGATCAAGGCCTATTACCGTTAGGCATCGAAGGCGATGATGTAGCTGAGTGGGTGCTCGTAGATTTAGGCGATGTGGTGGCGCATATCATGTTGCCGCAGACACGCGATTTCTATCAGCTCGAAAAATTGTGGGACCCTGCCTGGCAAGGTTCAGCTGACGCTGATCATTAAGCCAAGATGCAACTGCGTTTAATCACTGTCGGTCAAAAAATGCCCGCCTGGGTTGAGCAAGGCTATCAAGAGTACGCAAAACGCTTTCCGCGTGATTTTAAATTGGAACTTGTTGAAGTTAATGCTGCCAAAAGAAGCAAGAATGCGGATTTGGAAAAGATTAAGCTCCAAGAAGGCGAAGCCATTCTGAGTAAAATTAGCAGTTCGGATTGGGTAGTGGCTTTAGATGTCAAAGGCAAAAAGTTCAGCACTCCCCAACTTGCGCAACAGATTGAACATTGGCAACAACATCATCCGAGTCTGGTGATGATGGTTGGTGGTCCTGAAGGTTTATCGCCAGATTGTTTGGCAAGGGCTAATCAAAAGTGGTCTTTGTCTGAGTTAACTTTTCCACACCCATTAGTAAGAGTGATTTTGGCTGAGACCTTGTATCGAGCTTGGTCGGTCACAGTAAACCATCCTTATCATAGAGAATAAGCCTGAAATAGATGTATAAAAAGCAAGCGATTAAAGATTATGGCCGCGAAATCTCGATTTTCTATGCAAGAGCGGTAATTGCCTTAATCATCGTTACTGGTTTATTGCTGTTGTTATTTTTCCGTCAATTCAAGCTGCAAGTTATCAATCACGAAAGTTACCAAACCCAATCGGAGAATAACCGCATCCGGATCAGACCGGTAGCGCCAATTCGAGGCTTGATCTTGGATCGTAATGGGGTTTTATTGGCGGAAAACCGTTCGATCTTTACTCTTGAAATTACCCCTGAGCTAGTTGGCAGAAAGCAGATGGACGATACCCTCAGTCGTTTGAGTGAATTGTTGTCCATCGATCAAAAACAAATTGAAGAGTTTCAAGAGCAAATAAAATTCCGTTCCAAATACAAATCTTATCCGATCAAAAGTAAGTTAAGCGAAGAGCAGGTTGCTTTATTTTCGGTCAATCGCCATTTATTTCCTGGGGTGAGCGTTGAAGCTCGATTAGAGCGCTATTATCCGCATGGCGAAGATGTGGTGCATGCGATTGGTCGAATGGCGGCGATTAATAAGCAAGATTTGGAAAAAATGGAGCAGCAAGCAGAAGCCTCCCAAGATTTCACTAAACTCAAAAATTACGCCGCTACCACCAAGATGGGTAAGTTGGGTTTAGAAAAATATTATGAAGAATTGCTGCACGGCACTGTAGGCCAAGAGAAGGTTGAAACTGATGTGCGTGGCCGGATTGTTCGAGTGTTGGAGCGACAAGATCCGATTGCAGGCAAAAACTTGCATTTGTATTTGGATTTTGGCTTGCAACAAAAAGCTAATGAGTTGTTAAAAGAAGTCGGCGCGCGCGGTGCGGTCGTTGCCGTTGATCCTGCTAATGGTGGTGTTTTAGCGCTGGTTAGCCAGCCATCCTATGATCCCAATTTATTTACTGGTGGTATTTCTCAAGCTAATTATTCAGCTTTGATCAATTCTAAAGAGCGGCCTTTGTATAATCGTGCGGTGCAGGGAACTTATGCGCCAGCTTCCACCATTAAACCTCATTTGGCATGGCTGGCTTTACAACAAGGTGTGATTGATAAGAATACCCGTATTGCTGATCCAGGCTGGTTTTCGTTGCCGAATAATGAGCATCGTTATCGCGACTGGAAGCCTTGGGGCCACGGCGCCAGCATGAATGTGGTGGATTCGATTATCCAGTCTTGTGATACCTTTTTCTATGATCTTTCGGTACGTTTAGGCATCAATAAAATTTTTGAGGGGATGCAGCAGTTTGGTTTTGGTGAAAAAACTGGACTGGATATAGTTGAAGAAAAAGCCGGGATCATGCCATCTCGTGCTTGGAAAAAAGAGTATCGTAATGAGCCATGGTATATGGGGGATACGGTTAACATTGGGATTGGCCAAGGTTTTTGGACGGCAACACCGTTACAATTGGCGAATGCCAGCGCGGTCTTGGCCAACGATGGGATCCGCTTCCAGCTACAACTGGTGAAAGAATTTGCAGAAAACGATCGCTTTGAATCGAATATTCCCAAAATGGCTGGTGAACAAATCGTTACGGGCGATGGTCGCTGGTTAGATACGGTCAAGATGGCTATGCATCAAGTGACTTTGCCGCCGCTTGGAACGGCGAAAACAGCGTTCAACGGCGCGCCTTTTACAGCGGCTGGAAAAACGGGTACTGCACAGGTAAAAAGTATTGCCCAAGACGAAACCTATGATGCGGAAACGGTGGAAGACAAGTTCAAAGATAATGCCTTATTTATAGGTTATGCGCCTTTTGAAAATCCGAAAATTGCCATTGCAGTTGTGATGGAAAACGCAGGTGGTGGTGGCGGTAATGCGGCACCGATTGCACGTCAATTGATGGAATATTATTTGAGCAATAGCGACCAGCCAATAGCAACAACTGTATCTACGGGTTCAAAATAATGTTAAAGCCGTTTAGTCAAAGCCCTGTCAGTAATACGCACAAAGCTAAAAGCAACATATTATGGCGTTTGCATTTGGATGTGCCTTTGCTGCTGGGTTTGCTGATGCTTATGGGCTTTGGTCTCCTAGTAATTTATAGCGCGGGTGGTGAAAGTATTGGCCTTATTAAACGTCAGTTAATTCGATTGGGATTTGGTTTGGGGGTGATGTTTGTGATTGCACAAATTCCACCACGTATTCTAAAAATGTGGGCGCCATTTTTATATCTTGGCGCGATAGGATTTTTACTGGCGGTACTGTTGTTCGGTGAAGCGAGTAAAGGTGCGCAACGTTGGATCAATATTGGTATTCGCTTTCAACCTTCTGAAATGATGAAGTTGGCGATGCCTATGATGGTGGCTTGGTATTTTGCGGAAAAAGCATTGCCACCTAGTTTTAAGCATCTGATTGCTGGTTTGGTGCTAGTGTTTGTGCCAACGATTATGATCATGATGCAGCCCGATTTGGGAACATCCTTATTAATTGCCTCCTCAGGCATCTTTATCATTTTCTTTGCAGGGATCAAGTGGCGCTATATTTTATCGGCCGTTGCGGCAGCACTGGTAATGGCGCCTATCATGTGGTTTTTTGTGATGCACGACTATCAAAAAGGGCGGGTGTTGACCTTCTTAAATCCAGAGCGGGACCCACTCGGTTCGGGTTATCACATTATCCAGTCGCAAATTGCCATTGGCTCAGGCGGGCTTAGTGGCAAAGGCTGGTTAAAGGGCACTCAATCGCAGTTGGAATTTTTGCCGGAAAGACACACCGATTTCATTTTTGCGGTGCTCGGCGAAGAGTTTGGCTTGATTGGCGTTGCGGTTTTATTGGCTCTGTATTTATTTATTATTGTGCGCGGTTTACAAATTAGTTTGCAAGCGCAAGATACTTTTAGCCGCCTGCTAGGGGCAGCGATTACTTTGACATTTTTTGTTTATTTGTTTGTTAACATTGGCATGGTCAGTGGTTTATTGCCAGTAGTGGGTTTGCCTTTGCCATTGATCAGCTATGGCGGCACATCCATGGTGACCTTGTTGGCAGGTTTTGGTATTTTAATGTCTATCAAAACGCATAGACGTTTACATTCTCGATAGAAGGATAATATTGTGATTAAAAAAATAATTTCTCTTGCCGTGGCATCGGTGTTTGCGGTTGGTTCAATTGCGGTAAAAGCGGACAATGAAAAAGCGCCAACTAATGTTCAAGATTTTGCTGCATTTATGGCGAAAAAACACGGCTTTACCCAAGACTACGTAGCGCAAGCATTGAACAAAGCGAAAAAGCGCCAATCCATCTTGGATGCTATGAGCCGTCCGGCGGAGGGTAAAGATTGGTATCAGTACCGACCGATATTCTTAACGCCGAAACGCATTCAACAAGGTGCGGAATTTTGGCAAGAACATCGTGAGACTTTGGAGCGCGCGGAAAAAGAATTCCAAGTACCAGCCGAAATCATTGTGGCTATTATTGGCGTTGAAACCTATTACGGTAGAATTCAGGGCAGTTTTCCTGTGATTGATGCCATCAGCACCTTGGCTTTTCATTATCCAAAGCGCGCAAAGTTTTTCGCTAGTGAGCTAGAGCAGTACTTTATTTTAGTTCGCGAACAAGGCTGGTCGTTAGACAAGCACAAAGGTTCCTACGCTGGTGCTATGGGTATGGGGCAGTTTATTCCGAGCTCTTACCGTCATTATGCGGTGGATTTTGATGGCGATGAGCAGATTAATTTGTTCTCAAACCCTGTTGATGCGATTGGTAGTGTAGCTAATTATTTTCACCAGCATAAATGGATTCTCGGTGAACCAGTGGCTGAATTTTTGCCAAACCTGGAACAAAAATTATCTGCAAAATTCCACAATGATCAATTAAAGCCAAAGTTTACTGTGGAAGCATTAAAAGAAGCGGGTATTGACTTCAATAGTCTTGCAACAAAAGATCCTAAAGCGGGTATTTATCACTTTAAGCAAGAAAACTCGGTGGATAATTGGGTGGGCTTTCACAACTTTTATGTGATAACTCGTTATAATCGTAGCCCTATGTATGCCATGGCAGTACATCAATTAAGCCAAGAAATTAAAGCTGAATACCAAGCCATGAGCCGCAAGCAACAAACAGAAAGCACTGAGACTAGTGAATGAAAACAATAACATCCATTGCCGCAGTAATAACCAGTTTATTGTTAACGGCTTGTACCACCACTAATATAAAAAGCCCAGGCAGTCAGGAACCGTTAGATCGCAGTATTCCTGATTCGGCACCAACGAACTCTGATCGCTCTTTTAGTAGTGATACGCCGCGCGAGCCAAGGCCAAAAGTTGAGACCAAAAGCCGCTATGGTAATCCTCCTTACTACGAGCAAGACGGCAAGGTTTACCATGTGTTGGATAGCGCCGATGGTTATATCGACGTAGGGATTGCCAGTTGGTATGGCAAAAAATTCCACGGTCGCCGTACTTCATCGGGTGAAATTTATGATATGTATCATTTTACCGCTGCCCATAAAACCTTGCCGTTACCAAGCTACGCGCGTGTGACCAATTTAGATACAGGCACTAGCGTAGTGGTTAAGGTTAATGATCGCGGGCCCTTTGTAAAAAATCGTTTGATTGATTTGTCTTATGCTGCTGCAAAAAAATTGGGCTATGACACTAAAGGTACGGCGCGAGTGGAAGTGCAGGTGCTGGCGTCACCGAAAAGTACTGGCGTTGGTGCAAGTTATGAGCGTGGTGATTTAATTATTCCACCGATCAAGGAGCAAACTTCAACGCCGAGCCTGTTTGTACAAGTGGGCGCTTTCAGCGATGCTTTAAGAGCTGATACCCTGGCAGCGCGTTTGCGTGAATTTTTCAAACAACCTATCCAAGTTAGTAGTTTTGAGAATAGCCAAGGCGTGACTTTAAATCGTGTACGGATTGGTCCGTTAGCGGATGGTTCAACCGCTGAGTCAATCTTGAGCCAGCTAAGTCAGTATGATTTAGGAACCACGCCTAAATTAGTCACCGAATAAATAAAAAGTTAGTGAATTATTAATGAAAAGTCTTTTAAAACGATCGTTAAAAAAACTATTAATTGTTACCGGTTTTGTCAGCGGTGTAGCCATTGCCGCCAATAATCCTGGTGCACCTGAAATTGATGCGCGCTCCTATATTTTAATGGATTTTGAAACGGGTAAGGTGTTACTTGAGTCCAATGCTGATCAGGCTTTACCGCCAGCCAGCTTAACCAAAATTATGACGGGTTATATTGTTTCTGATGAGCTAGCTAAAGCCAATATATCCAATGATGACAAGGTATTAGTGAGTGAAAACGCTTGGGCACAGAATCCCAAACTCAAAGGCTCATCTTTGATGTTTATCGAAGTGAACAAATATGTACCAATGGATGACTTGCATAAAGGTATTGTGATTCAATCGGGTAATGATGCCAGTATTGCTGTAGCCGAACATATTTCGGGTACTGAAAGCGCCTTTGCTAATCTAATGAACCAGCATGCAAAACGGTTAGGGATGAGTAATACCCATTTCGAAAATAGTACGGGCTTGCCAGCCGATGGACATCTAACTACTGCCCGTGACTTGGCGATATTGTCGCGCGCTTTGATTCAAGATTTTCCCGAAGATTATACAATTTATGCAGGTCGAGAGTTTACTTACAACAATATCACCCAGCAGAACCGGAACACCCTACTTAACGATCAGGGTTTGAAGGTTGATGGCTTGAAAACGGGCCATACGGAAGAAGCTGGTTATTGCTTGGTATCTTCCGCGGTTAATGATGAGATGCGCTTGATTGCAGTGGTGATGGGCACTGACAGCAAAGCTAAACGTGCCAGTGAAAGCCGCAAACTTCTCAATCATGGTTTTCGTTTTTATACGAACGTAACGCCATTCGAAGGTGGCAAGTCTTTAAAAAACGCCCGTGTTTGGAAAGGCGAAGTGAATGAATTTCCAGTGGGCTTGGCGCAAGACGCCACCTTAACCTTATTAAAAGCCGATAAAGAAAAATTAAAAGCCAACTATACTCTAAATCCTGAAATCATAGCGCCAGTCAAAAAAGGTCAGATCGTTGGTGAAGTTTTCTTTAAGATCGATGGCAAAGAAATCAAAAAAATGCCTATGGTGGCGTTAGCCGATGTGCCAGAAGCAGGATTCTTTGGTCGTATGTGGGACAGCATTAAATTATGGTTTTAATCCTTAGCAAAAGCTCATCGGTTAGCTCAAGCATGGCCAAATTCTGAGGGTGCTATGGCAATAATTTACCTCAATGGTGAATGGTTAGATGAGTCTCAAGCTAAAGTCTCGGTTTTCGACCGAGGCTTTTTGTTTGCGGATGCGGTTTATGAAGTCATTCCTGCTTATGCTGGAAATTATTTTCGTTTTGCCGAACATATTGAAAGGCTCAACCGCAGTTTAGCGCAGATCAAAATGGATTACCGATTAGAATTGGATACTTGGTTAACCATTGCTGATGAGTTGTTGCAAAAAAATGGACTAAAAAATGCAGGGCTTTATTTACAAGTGACCAGAGGCACTTATGCCACTCGAAGTCATGATTTACCGCAAAATCTTAATCCCACGGTTGTTGCTCTAGTTTCTGAATTGCCCCCTGTTTATGCTGAAGATCGAGCAGACCCGCAAGGAGTCAAAGCAATCACGGCCGATGATATCCGTTGGAACCGTTGTGATATTAAAACTACGGGCTTACTGGCCAACTGTCTTTTATTGCAGCAGGCGCTTGAATCTGGGGCAGATGACACCATATTAGTGCGCAAAAGCAAAGCGATAGAGGCTACTGCTAGCAATTTGTTCATGGTCAAAAATGGACAAGTGATCACGCCGCCATTGGGGCGCGAAATACTGGCTGGGGTTACTCGAGATTTTGTGATCTTGTTGGTTCGACAGCTGGGATTTGAGCTCATTGAGCGCGAGATTCAGGTGGTTGAACTGGCCAAGGCCGATGAAATTTGGCTTACCAGCTCGAATAAAGAAATCCGCCCAGTGGTAGAGCTTAACCATGCTAAAATAGGTACAGGCTCAGTTGGCGAGGTTTGGCGGCAAGTGAACAAAAGTTACCAACAATTGAAGTATGACCTATATCGCGGCCAATTTTCTGAAATAGAAGGTATTTAAACTGATGAAGCAAAATTATGATAGAGACAAGCTATGGGAATTCCCATGCGACATCTGCTTTAAAGTGATGGCAACTAATCGTGATGGGATCCACTTAGAAGTGCTGGAAGTAGTTCAGCGTCATGCCAAACATGAGCAAGAGCCAAGCAGCCAGTTGAGCCGCAATGGCAACTATGTGTCTTTATCTTTTGATATTCAAGTCGACTCTAAAGAGCAAGTTGATGCTTTATATAAAGACGTTTTCACCGTTGATGGCGTGAAAATGACGCTGTAAGAATTAAAAAATGGCTATAGAACAAAGTGTAATTATTCGGGAACTTGGGCGCCAAGACTATGTTCCTGTATGGAAAATGATGCAGACTTTTACCGACGAGCGAGACGAGTCGGTGATGGATGAAATTTGGTTGGTTGAGCACGAGCCAGTATTTACCCAAGGCCAAGCTGGCAAGGCTGAGCATGTTTTGTTCCCTGGTGATATTCCTGTGGTGCAAGTGGATCGCGGTGGTCAGGTTACTTATCATGGCCCAGGTCAGCAGGTGGCTTATTTTATGATCGACCTGCGTCGTAAAAGTATGGGGCCTCGTGATCTGGTTTCAGGTATTGAAAATGCGATTGTTGATATGCTGGCTAAATATGGCATTGAAGCAGCACCCAGAGCCGATGCTCCTGGGGTTTATACTGACGATGAAAAAATATGTTCTTTAGGCTTGCGTATTCGCAAAGGTAAATCCTTCCATGGCTTGGCACTGAATGTGAATATGGATTTGGAGCCTTTTGCGCGGATTAACCCCTGTGGCTATCAAGGAATGATCATGACCCAAATCATTGATCAGGGTGGTCCCGCAGAATTGGAGCGGATCAAACCTGATCTTATCGATCAATTGTGCGACAAACTAGGTTATACTAAGCGCCTTGAGCAGGCGGGCTTACCGCAAGCTGTAATTGCTGAATAGCTAAACATTTATTAAGAGAGTTCCATGTCCGATCAAGTGAAAAAAGGACGAGTGACCGGTAAAGTCATTCCTGGTGAGAAAATGCGCGCTGAAGACAAGATGGCGCGAATTCCTGTCAAAATTGTGCCGACTGAAGAAATGCCACGTAAACCCGATTGGATCCGCGTGCGTCTGCCCAATGGCAATCAGATCACCAAAATCAAGGATATGCTCAGAAATAAAAAGCTGCACACAGTTTGTGAAGAGGCGTCCTGTCCGAACTTGCCCGAATGTTTTGGTCATGGCACTGCAACCTTTATGATCATGGGTGATATCTGCACCCGCCGCTGTCCATTTTGTGATGTGGCGCATGGTCGTCCATTACCGCTCGACCCTGAAGAGCCACAAAACCTTGCGGATTCTGTAAAATCTATGGGCTTAAACTATGTGGTCATCACTTCGGTAGATCGGGATGATTTACGCGATGGTGGCTCAGCTCATATTACCGAGTGTGTGCGCGTGGCGCGTGAACAAAATCCTGAATTGAAAATTGAAGTTTTAGTACCAGATTTTCGAGGTCGTATGGAAAAGGCTTTAGATCTTATGGTTGATGGCTTACCCGATGTGTTTAATCACAATTTGGAAACCGTCCCTCGTTTATACAAACAAGCTCGTCCAGGTGCTGATTACCAATGGTCATTGGATTTACTCAAGCAATTTAAAGAACGCTATCCCGGCATTCCGACAAAATCAGGTTTGATGATTGGTTTGGGCGAAACCAATGAAGAAATCATTGAAGTGATGAAAGATCTGAGAGCCCATGGGGTGGATATGTTAACTCTGGGGCAATATCTGCAACCGAGTAAGTACCATCATCCTGTGATGCGTTTTATGCCACCAGAAGAATTTGATGAGCTTGGGCGGATTGCCGAAGAAATGGGCTTTAGCAATGTGGCGAGCGGGCCTATGGTGAGATCTTCATATCATGCGGATCAGCAGGCAGCGGGCAAAAAAATATCCTAAAAAGGGTCTTTTTATCCGATTATTTTGTTAAAAAATTTAATTAGTTGGTCATGTATTGAATATACACTCCCTGCCTAATGAAATTTTTTGCCTCATACTCGTATAAAAACTCACCTTTTTATATTAAATTTGAGATTGTTAGTGGTTTGTGATTAATCCAAAAATCTTAATTTTATAATATCAATGAATAAGTGGTTTCTGAGTTTTGCGTTTAGTTAAGAATCAGCTTGCGCCTTGGTCATGAGCCGAAATTAACTTAACGAAGCGAGACAATTATGCAAATTGAAAAAGAAAAAGTTGCTGTGATTGATTACACAGTAAAAACAGCAGAAGGTCAGTTAGTGGATTCTTCGGAAGGCACTGAGCCATTAGCTTTCTTGTGCGGCTATCACAATATTATTCCTGGGTTGGAGTCAGCCTTGGTTGGTAAAGTGGCTGGCGATCAATTGGAAGTGGCTATATCACCAGAAAATGCTTACGGTCAATACAATCAAGAGTTGGTTAAAGAAGTTCCGTTAAACGCTTTTCAAGGTGTGGAGAAAGTTGAAGTAGGTATGCAGTTCCATGCGGAATCTCCAAATGGGCCACAATTAATTACAGTGGCTAAAGTTGAAAATGATATGGTTACGGTTGATGGTAATCACCCATTAGCAGGTGTTGAGTTGCATTTTGATGTCACGGTGAAAGAAGTGCGTGCTGCAACAAGCGAAGAAATTGAACATGGCCATGTGCATGGCGTTGGTGGTCATCATCATTAATTAATCGCAAATCAAGAAAGCGGCGAATGAGCCGCTTTTTTATTAGTGCACTTTAGTTGCAATTGAAAAGAATTAGATCTACATTGAATACAAATTAGCTCCACCAACAAAAAACATGAGCAAGATCGATCAACCCATTTTAGTCAGCTTTAAACTTTGCCCATTTGTGCAGAGATCCGTGATAACTTTGCTTCACAAAAAAGTTGATTACACTATTGAATACATTGATTTGAATAAGAAACCAGATTGGTTTTTAAATATTTCTCCACTTGGCAAAGTACCTTTACTGCGCGTTGGTGAAGAGGTGCTATTTGAGTCAGCGGTCATCAATGAATACCTTGATGAGACTTATGGTGAATCGATGATGCCATCGAGTCCATTAGAAAAAGCCAAACATCGTGCTTGGATTGAGTTTAGCAGCAGTTTGAACAATGCTCAGTATCAACTGACCCAAGCTCGACGCGAGCAAACTTTCCGCCAGATCCAAGCCGACTTAGCCAAAAAACTCGCACACTTGGAACAACAAGTTGATAATCAAGGCTTCTTCTCGGGTGATACTTTTTCGCTAGTAGATTCTGCCTTTGCACCATTTTTGATGCGCAGCCAAATATTAGCGGATGAAACTGGTGAAGATTCACTTGAAGATTTTAAAAAGTTGATTAAATGGCGTGATAATTTGCTATCACTGGATGCGGTTAAAAATTCAGTGGTTGAGGATTTTGAAGAGCTCTACAACGAAGCTCTTTATGAGCGAGATGGTTATTTGGTAGATCTGGCCAATTAAGCTCAACAAGCTAATAAACTTTAAATAAAAAGCCGAGCAATTGCACGGCTTTTTATCGAGTTAAGTTTTACAGGCGACAGTTGGGACGTTTACCTTGTGCTCTAGCTTGTTGATATATTTTTAAAGCGCCTGGCATTTTTGCATTCAAATCGTTGATACGAGTTTGATTCGATGGGTGAGTTGATAAAAATTCTGGTGGTTTGCGACCTTTTGAAAGTCGAGACATATTTTGCCAGACCGTAACACTGGCTCTAGGATCAAAGCCTGCACGGGCCATCAAAGTTAAGCCTAAGTTGTCCGACTCGGACTCATGATCGCGACTAAATTTTAAACCGCCGACTTGCGTTGCAACCCCTAGTAATCCCAAGACTTGCTGCTTCTGCTGCGTCTCTGCGCCACCTAAAATCGCCGTCAGTTGTAATGCGGTATTGCCTAAAAATTGGTTCGACATACGTGCATTACCGTGTTCTGCCCAAACGTGACCAATCTCATGACCAATCACCGATGCCAACATATCAGGCGAGTTGGCTACTTTAAACATACCGGTATGGACGCCAATTTTGCCGCCAGGCAGGGCAAAGGCATTCGGCGTATCTTCTTGGAATACGCTGACTTCCCATCGAGTTTGATGCATCTTAGCTTTATCACCGAAAACTCGCTTATCTTCTATTAGCATTTCAGGGATTAGTGCATTAACTATGCATTGCACGTATCGATTGCTACTCGGAGTGGAATCGAGTTTCTGGCTTTTTTTCATGGATGTAAAAGCCGCCGCACCCATTTGACTCATTTGGCTATCGGGGAAAATTTTGACGTATTTTTTGCCAGTAGGCGAGGTTGCGCATGCAGAAGTTAGCAGTGCCAAGCTGGCAATGAGTAATAATCGTTTCATAAGAACATCCATCTCGTTAATTCATTAAATTTATACTAGCGTTAAATTCCTTTAGAAACAACGAACTGGCTCATTTTTAACAATTGTTGCCATTTGTGAACAGGGTCTATCTAACTGGTTGAATTTTAACCATAAATCTTGTAGTTTAGGCTTGGACAAACCCAATATATGGTAATAATAATGAATCAAGGGCAAGGGGAGACAAGAGGGGATACGGCGTCTAAACCAGTGTTAGCGTTGGATAAGGAGGTTATTTTAACCATCAATGGTAGTGAGCATGAGGACATAATGCTTACTATATCGGAAATTCTTTATCGCTTTAAAGGCAGCATTATCTCGAATCATTTCCACCGGATCGGCTTGCAATTTACGGGCATGATGAAGATCGCGATTAATCACATGTACCTCAAACCCTTTATTTCTTGTTTGGATAGCTTGGCGTCTTATAGCGTGCGTTTTGACACGCAAATTCTGGGTGTAGAGCAAAGCCAACGGATTGACGAGCAAATTCGCTTCGATTTTGAGATTTGGGGGCCTGAAAATCCTGAGTTCCGCTTGAAATTCTTACAATGGCTAAATCGCCATCGGTTGGTGGTTGAGTCCACTCAAGACAATATCAAGCCAGATAGCCATGGCCAACTGCAAATCAGTGCTCACGTTCGAGTTGCGACGGAGTATGTTGTGGATGAGCAGGAAATCCAAGACGAAATTTATCAATTGGCGCAAGAATCAGGGATAACGATTTTATTATTGAATCCAGAAATTGATGAGAACTTAGAAGATATGGAGTTAAAGCAAGCTATCTAGGAATCACTAGATAGCTGTATTTATAGTTTATTCTTGAGTTTCTTTACCATCAACAATAAAGCCAATTTTACGCTCAGGAACTTCTTCAGCAATCCTTTCGATATAGCACAATAGTTGCACATTGGATTGGTGAGTCAGCAACATGCACGGATTGCCGCCTACATGACCTTCAATTCGGATCCCATGAAATGATTCTTGAGCCAGTCTGGTTACACTGATCTGCATTCCACCTGATAAAATGGCCGTAATCGCAGGTTGCGCATCGGCAGGTGTGTTTTGACGCCACAAACGAATGGTATTCGCCAGGCTACGTATCAATTCACCAGAGGAGCGATAATCATTCATTTCTTGACTGGTCGAGTTAAGCTGATCCACTGGCAAGGTGGGCGGCTTAACATCAGGGTGGATGTTTTGGAACACTTCAACTTCTTGTGGCTGGCGCTGTTGAATGATGGTTTTGTATTGATCGCTCATGCTTTTTGGCTGATTTATGAATATGAATAGCAAGATAAACGACTCATATCTAATTATCAAGGCTAATACGAATTGGCTATCGACATTTCCAGTAAATTTGTTCATGATGCGGCCATGGAACAAATGGTCGATAACATTTTAAATTGGATCAGCGCTAATCCGCATTGGGCGGGTTTGGCGGTTCTTGCCATTGCATTTTTAGAGTCTTTGGCCATTGTTGGATTGGCCGTTCCAGGTTGGTTGTTGCTCGTTGGTGTTGGCTCTTTGATTGGTGCTGGGCATTTAAATTTTTGGCTGATAAGCCTTGCCAGTTTTACTGGCGCAGCATTAGGGCAAATGGTTTCTTTTGCGGTGGGTTATTATTTTAATGATCGTATCCATCAATGGTCATGGGTGAAAAGGCATCAAGCCATGCTGGATCGCGCTGAACACTTTTTTAAACAACATGGCTTTGCCGGCATTTTAATTGGCCAATTTATTGGCCCTATTCGCGCAGTCATCTCTTTGGTGGCAGGTGTTTTATCCATGCCCATCAAAAAGTTTATCTTGGCGGTGATACTCGCCACCTTGATCTGGGCGCCAGTGTATTTAATGCCTGGAGTATTAGTTGGCGCCGCTTTAACTTTTGATCAAAAACAGATGTGGGTGGTGCTGATAAGCATTGTCTTATTGAGCATGAGCCTTTGGTTGATTGGTCGCTATTTGTTTGACCGCTATAAAACTTCTCAAACTAATGAGTTGCTGCCTACAAGGCGTCATTTGGTTTTTGTGTTGATGCTTTTGCTGCTAATGATGGTGATTGGCTTTTTACTAGTAACGGATTATGGCGTTTTAATGTTGGATTTGGCTGGAAAAATTTGGGTGGTAATTAGCTAATGATTGCAGAGTTATTGAATAATTATTGGCAAGAATTTTTATTGATTGCATCGGCGCACCTGTTAGCAGTAGCAAGTCCAGGACCTGATTTTGCAATTGTTATGCGCCAGAGTTTGATCTTTGGCCGCAAGCCGGCGATTGTCACCAGTATCGGTATTGGCCTTGCTATTTTTGTGCACGTTGCCGTCGCTTTAATTGGTGTGGGAGCTTTGATTAAAAGTACTCCGTGGCTATTTACCAGTATTAAAATCGCTGGTGCTCTTTACTTAGGTTATATCGGCCTGCAAGCAATTCGAGCAAAAAAATCTAGCAGTCAGGCTCAAAGTGTAGTTAGCGCTGATGAATTGATGCCTTTAGCTAAAGCCTTCCGACAGGGCTTTATTACTAATGTTTTAAATCCAAAGGCAACCTTGTTTTTCTTTTCCTTATTTACCAGCCTAATTAGCTTAACCACCCCCATTAAAATTCAAGCGCTTTACGGTGTCTGGATGGCATTTGCCACTGGCGCTTGGTTTGTAGGTCTATCTTTCTTGTTAAGCCATCAAAGAGTCAGGCAATTCTTTGGCAATTTTGGCCATTGGATTGATCGAATCTTAGGTGTTTTCTTAATTGGCTTAGCTCTAGTTTTATTGTTTGCAAAAATTAACTAGAGCTGGTTTTAGCTAACCTTTCGATTACAAAGGTAAACTCAAAGTTACTTTTAAACCTTCCGATAAGCCGCAGTCAGCTCCATTTTGAGCACTGATGGTACCGCCATTGGCCTCGATGCCGCGCTTGGCAATGGCTAGCCCAAGACCAGTACCGCCAGAGGTTCTTTCACGAGCTTCAGTAGGGCGATAAAAAGGCTCAAAGATTTTTTCGAGGTGTTGTTGTTTGACACCAGGGCCATGATCATGGATCTCAATCTTAATGCTATCTTCAGTTGCATAGAGTTTTAAATCAACGCAAGTGTTGGGCTTGGTATGGCGAATCGCATTACGCAAAATATTTTCCGCTGCACGCGCCACTAAGCCGTAATAGCCATAAAACTCAAACTCTTTTTCGGCAATAAATTTAACTTTTTTATCCGCAGCTGCCGCTTCAAATTGGGCATCTTGTACCAATACTGAAAGTAAATCATTAAGCACAAACTTTGATCTTTCTTCGTAGAAGTGACCACGTTCTAACGCAGCAACTTGCAGCAGTTCACCAATCATTTCATCCAGTCGCTCGATTTCAAGCTCTATCCGTTCTAGGTGGTTTTTGTTCTCATCGGTTGCTTTGTTAAGCGCTAAACCCGAAGCAATTTGCATCCGCGTCAATGGCGAACGCAGTTCATGCGAAACGTCACTGAGTAAGCGCTTTTGCGAATGTATCATGTTGTCGATTTTATCTGCCATACGGTCAAAATCTTGAGCCAAATCGATAAATTCATCATGACGATTGCCCATAAAGTTACGTGCTCGGGCTTGCAGATCGCCTGCAGCAAAGGCTCTGGTAGCTTTTTGCAATTGATGAATGGGGCGAGTCAAATACCAAGCCAGCCCAAAGCAAACCAAACTACTGATCCCTAATGCCGCCAAAATGGTCCAAATTGAAGTGGAATGATAAATGTAAGAAAGCACCGTATAAAAATGCTGCTTGGTTTTTTTGCTTAGATAAAGCTGATAATGCTTACCGCGGTTATAAACAATTTCAGGACCATAGTAACCTACATTGTTATCAATCACGGTAGCGAGCTTTTGAGTGCGTTTGTTAAAAGCTCGTAGTTTATAAATGGCCTCAGGCACTTCACGTTCAAATAAATCTTTACCAAATTTGTCCAAAATATAAGCATTGTCTAATATTTTTTGGATCTTTTTTGGTTGTAAAATTTTGAGATCTTGATATTCATCAATTAAGCGCTTTTGCTGAATGAATATTGCCGTTTTTCGCAGCTCCAAAAGTTCGCTACGCTCGATTGGAACCAAGCGGCTTTCTTGTTCAGATAAGCTATAAAGAAAAACAGTAGTGGCCAGTACAATTAAAGTTGCTAGCCAGAACCATAAAAAGATTTTCCAAAATAAATTGGGGCGGGCAATTTTACGAATCGAGGGAGACATATTGGTAGCCGACACCTCTTACTGTCTTGATACGGTCATCTCCTTTCTCATCAGAGCCTAACTTGCGTCTTAAATTACTGATGTGCATATCAATGCTACGATCATAAGGCTCAAGTTTACGTCCTAAACATTGCTCTGATAATTGATCTCGATCTACTAAGTGTCCAGCGTGTGACATCAACAAATATAAAATATCGAACTCGGTCGCAGTTAATTTGACCGATTTATTATCTTGTAAAACTTCACGCGCAGAAGGATTAATATAAACATCTGCGATATGGATTGATTCGAGTTTCTGATTTTTAGTTTTATAAATATTTTCGGTACGGCGCAAAATCGAGCGAATTCTAGCGGTTAACTCGCGAGGGTTGCAAGGTTTGGCAATATAATCATCAGCGCCAAGTTCTAAACCAACGATACGGTCAATTTCATCACCGCGTGCAGTCAACATTAAAATCGGAACTTGTGATTCTTTACGTACTTCTTTTAACACCTCAAAACCATTTAGATTCGGAAGCATCACATCAAGAACCATTAAATCAAATTCTTGGGCTAAAATTTGTTTTGCCGCGGTGCTGCCATCGTGGGCTAGGCTTATATCGAATCCTTCATTGCTCAAGTATTCATTGAGTAATTGACAAAGTTCAATATCGTCATCGGCTAATAGTAATCGTGCCATACTAATTTTTCTTATAATTCATACAGATGCTCAAATAATATCATGAAATTTAAGAAATTATGTAAAGTTTAGTCAGCGCTCTTTACATGACTTTTACTAAACCTTTACCCAATCCTAATAGAATTGGTTAATAAAAGCGGTATATTAGATTTAACTACACAGGGCGGTGATATAAATTACCGTTTAACAGATTCTGACAGTATGGAGTCATTTATGAATAAGTTAAAAAAAGTATCAATTGCTGCGGCTTTATTAGCGTCAGCTGGCGCTATGTCGATGAGCGCAATCGCAGGTCCAGGTCACCAGCACGATAAAAAAGCACATTATAAAGAGAAGTTATACAAAAAGTTAGAGCTAACTGAAGCACAAAGAGCTCAGATCAAAGCCAATAAAGAGCAGCGCCACGCGCAAATGAAAGCTAGCAAAGTGCGTATGAGCGAGCTTAAAAAAGAGCTTCATGAAGTTATGCAGCAAGACAACTTAGATCGCGGAAGACTTCGCAGCCTATTAGCACAGGAAGCTGATTTAAAAGCTGAAAAGATGGCACAAAAGCACGCAGCGGGCCAAGAGTTTAGAGCCATGTTGACCGACGAGCAGCGCGTAAAGTTAAAAGAGTTTAAAGCTCGTATGCAAGAAAAACGTGCGGCTCACAAAGAAATGCGCAAAGAGCGCCGCGGTGAAAAAACCGAATAAGATTTCAATTCTACCCTAAAATTTCTCCTAAGAAATAATTAGCCACTGTTTTTCAGTGGCTTTTTTTTGTTAGTATAAAAGTCAAATTTTATAGAGATTTATATATTGCGCTTTAATGCTGACCAAAACTGGCTTATCAAAAGTCCAGAACTGCTTAAATTGGATTCCGAGCTTTCTGCTGCGTCTTTAATCGCTGGGTTAGAAGCCAACAGCAAGTTTAAATTTGAGAAAACTCATCGTTTAGGTGTTTATTTCGAGCAATTGTGGAATCACCTAGTTAGTACCGGTAATGATTTAGAACTGGTTGCGCAAAATCTGCAAGTGATCATTGATAAGCATACTTTTGGAGAGTTTGATTCAATCATTAAGCAAAATGATAAAACTATTCACTGCGAATTAGCGGTTAAATTCTACTTGCAAATTGGTTCGGGAGATAAGCTATCTGATTGGGTCGGTCCAAATCTAAAAGATCGTTTTGATGATAAGCACCAAAGGCTATTTGCGCATCAATTAGCGTTATCGGATAAGCCGGAAATTATGCAATGGCTTAAAGAAAAAGCGATTAGCATAGATGGTAAGAGACTACTGACAAAAGGAAGATTATTTTATCCCTATCAAGATTTTATACAGAAGAACTTTAATTTTCCACAAGAAGTCAATCCAGGCCACAGCAAAGGATTTTGGATTAGTTATATAGAATTGGATTCATTATTATCGTCAACGGACTATCACTGGTATCAATTACCGCGTTTTTATTGGCTAGCAGAAATTGAGCAGATAGACGAACAGTTACTGTCAGTCGAAACATCTTTTACTGGCTTTAGTTTGCAGAAAATTGTAGCGCTTGAAGAGGGCCAAGAAGTGATGCGTGGCTTTGTGGTTAATGATGATTGGTTACACAAAGCCAAGCAGCGGATTAAAATCTGAAAGTGATCAAAGTCGATTATTAATCAAATCTTCAACTACCGATGGATCTGCTAGAGTAGAAGTATCGCCTAAGTTTTCTAATTCGTTCTCAGCAATCTTGCGCAAAATGCGGCGCATGATTTTCCCTGATCGAGTTTTCGGCAAACCCGGCGCCCACTGAATTTTATCTGGCTTAGCAATGGGCCCAATTTCTTTGGCTACATGAGCAACCAGCTCGCTAATTAATTTATCTGACATTGCAGTGCCTGTCATTGGTGTAACGTAAGCGTAAATGCCTTGGCCTTTAATGTCGTGCGGATAACCCACCACTGCGGCTTCTGCGACAGCAGGGTGCAAAACTAAAGCGCTTTCAATTTCGGCTGTACCTAAACGGTGGCCAGAGATGTTTAATACATCATCCATACGCCCAGTGATCCAGTAATAGCCATCAGCATCGCGACGAGCGCCATCGCCAGTAAAGTAGTAGCCAGAATATTGCGAAAAATAAGTATCAAAAAAACGCTGTTGATCGCCATAGACGCCGCGCATTTGCCCTGGCCAAGATGCTTTCATAACCAAGCTGCCACTGGCTTCGCCCTCTAACTCTTTTCCATCTTTATCTAGGATTGCAGGCTGAACGCCAAAGAAAGGACGGGTTGCAGAGCCAGGCTTTAATGGCGTGGCACCTGGCAGTGGCGAAATTAAGATACCACCAGTTTCTGTTTGCCACCAAGTATCGACAATCGGACAACGCTCTTCGCCCACTACCTTGTCATACCATTCCCAAGCTTCAGGATTAATCGGCTCACCTACGGTTCCAAGTAAACGCAGTGATTGGCGAGAAGTGGAAGTTACTGGCTCATCACCAAGCGCCATTAATGCTCGAATCGCCGTAGGTGCGGTATAGAATATATTGACTTTATGTTTATCGACGACATCCCAGAAGCGCGAAGCAGTTGGATAATTAGGTACACCCTCAAACATTAAAGTGGTAGCGCCATTAGCGAGTGGTCCATAGAAAATATAGGAATGACCTGTGATCCAGCCAGCATCGGCAGTACACCAATAAATGTCACCATCGTGATAATCAAACACATATTTATGAGTCATGGCCGCATAAAGGATATAGCCGCCAGAAGTGTGCAAAACACCTTTTGGTTTACCCGTTGAACCTGAGGTATAAAGAATAAACAGCGGATCTTCGGCATCCATAATTTCAGGAGTGCATTCAGTGTCCATTTCGAGTTTTAATTGATTGTAATCCACATCGCGTTTGCCAAACCAACCTGTGGTTTTTTGGGTATGCTTAACGACAAAAACCGTATGCACATTTGAGCAACCCTCAAGCGCTTCATCGGTATTGGCTTTGAGTGGAACCTTCTTGCCACCGCGCACCCCCTCATCGGCAGTAATCACCACTTGGCAATCGCTGTCTAAAATTCGTGTTTTTAAGGCTTCTGGAGAAAAACCGCCGAATACTACTGAATGTACCGCACCAATTCGAGCGCAGGCTAGCATGGCGTAACCTACTTCTGGGATCATGGGCATATAGATACAAACGCGATCGCCTTTTTTAACCCCGCGCGATTTTAAAGCATTGGCAAAACGGCAAACCTCATCGTGCAATTCTTGATAGGAAATATGTTTTTGTTGATTGGGTTCATCGCCTTCCCAAATAATCGCCGTTTGCTCGGCTTTGTCTTGTAAATGGCGATCAATACAGTTGTAGCTTACATTGAGCTTAGCGCCTTCGAACCATTTGATGGAAGCTTTTGTATAATCAACATCGCTTAGAGTCTGCCAAGGTTCAAACCAATCCACAAACTCATTGGCCATTCGCGTCCAGAACCGCTCAGGATTCTCGATCGATTGTTGATACATCTGTTGGTATCGCTCTTCATCGATATGCGGCGTATGTGCCGGGATAGAGCGAATAGGGTAGGCTTTCACCTCAGACATGGCTTGACTCCATAATATTATCTTTATAGCCTTATACTAATAGATATCAATAACAAATAAAAACAATAGATTTAAGATAAGGAACTAAACTTGAAGGACTTCTCTGCTTTAATATTATCTGAAACAAAGACACTTAATGAGCAGCATAAAAATGTTCATGTCACCTATAAAGACAGAAAAAACTCTAGAAGCGCTATGGAACAATGGAATAGAGCATGTGAGATTTGGCATTCTTATAGATCTGAATTAGATCATTATTTAGATAGAGTTTTTAAGGATTTCAAGATAAATGATAAAGAAATAAAAGAGTTTGTTATTACATTTTTGGAGCTTAATCCTTGGTTTTTTAGATCGGGTTATATAAAGGCTGATTTATTAATAAGAATTAAAAGAAGTTATCTAACAGAAGAAGATAAAAAGAGATTGAGAGTTGTATTATTAAATGCTGTTTTAAGAATTGGTACAAGGGAGTATAAAAAATATTGTAGCCTGGCTATGGCTATTCATACAGAGAACTTTATAAGTGAACTTAAAACATTATCGAAAGAAAAAAGTCCTGTATGCTCGCGAGCAAAACTAATGCTACGTTATATTAATCCAAAATTAGTTGAATATTATCAATCAACCTAACTTTGCCCATAAAACTAGCCAATAAAATCACTAGTTTTTTATCCTCAGCTTCGGCCAAATCTAAAGTGTCTTGATTGGTGATATTAAAGTAGTCAGGGACAAAGTCTAGATCTACTAATTTCTGATTAGCTTCTTTTTCAAGCTCTCGAAAATCACGGCGGCCAGATTCAATTTCGATTTTGGCCCATTGCAAGGTTTTGTATAAATTACTGGCATGATCTTTTTCTTCTGCTGATAAATAGCCATTACGCGAGCTCATTGCTAAACCATTGACTTCACGAACAATTGGAGCGCCGATAATTTCCACAGGGAAGTTTAAATCTGAAACCATTCGGCGAATGATGGTGATTTGCTGAAAATCTTTTTCGCCAAAAATCGCACAATCAGGATGCACCATATTAAAGAGTTTTGAAACTACGGTAGTAACACCATCAAAATGCCCTGGACGAGAAGCGCCGCAATGATTTTTCCCTAATTCAGCCACATGCACCGAAGTGATATTGGGCCACTTAGGATAAACTTCTTCAGTACTTGGGGCGAACACAATATCAGTGCCTTGGCTTTCGAGCTTTTCGCAATCGGCATCTAAAGTTCGAGGGTAAGAATCGAAATCTTCATTAGGACCAAATTGAGTCGGGTTTACAAACAAACTCACTACAACAATATCGGCATGTTTTTTTGCTACATCAACGAGGCTTAAATGACCTTGGTGCAAATTTCCCATGGTTGGCACAAAACCAATACGCTTGCCGTCTTGGCGATGTGCATTTAATTCGATTTGTAATTCTTCAATGGTGTTTACAACGATCACAAACTAATCCTTAATCAAATCCATGCTCATCTGCTGGGAAATTCTGTTCTTTTACTTCGTTATGATACAAAGCAATAGCGTCTTGAATCGAACCATTAGCATCGGCCATGAAATTACGCACAAACTTGGCTTGGAATGGCGAAATTCCCAACATGTCATGCAGTACTAATACTTGGCCGTCCACATCAACGCCAGCGCCAATCCCCATGACAGGAATTTTTAATGACTCGGTAATTAATTTGGCTAATTCACTTGGTACACATTCCAAAACTAACATTCGAGCGCCAGCTTTTTCTAAAGCTTTAGCGTCTAATAGAATCTTAGACGCGGTTTTATCATCGCGTCCTTGGACTTTAAAGCCGCCCAGCGCATCGACAGACTGAGGCGTTAAACCTAAGTGAGCACAGACTGGAATACCACGCTCAGTTAGACCAGTAATGGTGTCATAAAGCCATTCGCCGCCTTCTAATTTCACCATTTGCGCGCCAGCTTGCATAATCGCCGCGGCAGTATCGTAAGCCTGTTCAGGCGTTGCATATGACATATAAGGCATATCGCCCATCACTAAACAATTAGAACTGGCGTTAGCTACGCAAGCAATATGGTATTCCATATCTTCTAAGGTCACTGGCACCGTAGTTTCTTGACCTTGGATCACATTCCCCAGCGAATCACCCACCAAAATCATTTCCACACCAGCCTCAGAAATCACTTCGGCAAAGGTGGCGTCATAGGCCGTTAGACAGGAAAACTTTTCGCCTTGCGCTTTTAATTTTTCGATATGATTAATGGTGATTTTTTTCATAACATGCTTCCCAATAAATTACTTTGTTATGCTGGATGCGGATTAAAATAATTTTTTCCGCGAGTGGTGCGAGCGACTTGTTCTAGCAGCATATTAAAGTCGGCTTCGTTTTCAACTAAGTCTAAGCCTGACGCATTGACAATTAACAATGGTGATTCGTCATAATAGTAGAAGAAATCGGTATAGGCTTCGCAAATTTTTTGCAGATAGTCTTTGGTCACTGGGTTTTCAATTGAGCGACCGCGCTTTTTAATTCGATCCAGTAGAACATTGACTGGTGCTTGCAAATAAATGGTCAAATCTGGCTTTGGCGAATCGATGGTTAGGTTGTTATAAACCTGCTCATACAACCGCAGTTCATCAGAATCCAATGTGGTGCGAGCAAATAAACGATCTTTTTCAATCAAATAATCAGCCACTCGAACTGGCGCAAACATATCCGACTGGCGAACTTCTTGTAGCTGGCGCACTCGCTGGAATAAAAAATACAACTGTGTCGGAAGAGCCCCCGTTTTTGGGTCTTGGTAAAAACGCTCTAAAAAAGGGTTATCTTCGGCTTGTTCTAAAATCAATTCAGAGCCTAAAACTTCGGCTAATTTACGCGCTAAAGTGGTTTTGCCAACTCCAATCGGCCCCTCAACCGCAATGAAGTTATGGCCAATATTATTTGCTATTTGATGATCGCTCACCTTATCTATCACCTATTCTCTCCACCTAACCCCTTTATTGGGACCATTCGAGTTTTTGTAAATTATGTTGTTGGCAATGGGCTAACAGCTCGCTCACGCGACTATTATCGGGCAAACATATGTCAGTATTGATTTCTGCCAGCGGAACCAGCACAAAATCCCTATCTTTAAGCCCATAATGCGGCACTATTAAACGACCATTACTCATGTCACTAGTGATGATTGTATGATCGTAGAGCAAGATATCCAAATCTAAAGTGCGCGCGCCCCAGCGTTTTTCGCGCACTCTTTCATGAGAATTTTCAATGGCTTGCAGTTTATCCAGTAAATCCAAAGGTTCTAGCCTAGTGGCCAATTTCGCCACAGCGTTAATATAGTCTTCCTGCGACTTGCCATCATCATCTAAAGTCATGGGCGATGACTGATACAAACTCGAATAGGCTAACAAATAAGAATCTTCCAGCAGGTCGAGTTCTAAAATGGCTTGAGTCACCTGCTGAATAGGGTTGGCTAGGTTAGAACCAAGGCCAATATAAGCGATATGCATCTTATCGCTCATGGACTAGTTGCTCGCTCGGCTAGGTTTATGATTAGAGCGCTTGCGTGGGCGGCGCTTTTTGCCTGATGGCTTATTTTTAGAGAGCATTTTAATCCGCTGCTCACGACTGGCTTCTTGGAACTCTGTCCACCAATCGGCGAGTGGCTTTAAACTCGGATCAACTTCTGAGCGCAATAATAAAAAGTCATAACCAGCCCTAAAGCGTGGATGCTCTAAGATGCTCCAAACTCTTTTTCCAAAATTGAATTTTAAGCGCAGCTGCAACGCCCAAATATCCTGCATCACCACGCCATAGCGCTTCATAATGGATATGGTTTGGCTTTGCGCGTTAATGGTCGGATTAAAACTCTTATAAAAGGCATCATTAAAATGCATACCCTTACTGACCAGTTTATCGGTGCGATCCATTAAAGGTTTCCACAACATCACCGCCAATAAAAAAGCAGGATTGATGGACTTATCATCATTAATGCGACGATCCGTGTTTTCCAACGCAAGTGCTACAAACTCCGCAAAATCGTCATTGTTATCAATGGCTTGGGCTGTCTGTGGGAATAAATAAGGTAATAATTCGAATGACTTTAATTGATTAAAGGTTCTCTGAGCGCGACCCGCCAGGAACATCTTTTTATATTCTTCCCATAGGCGCGCTGCAGGAACACCTTCTAGTAAATGCGCCATCTCATTAATTGGTTTGGCGGTATTTTCCTCGATGCTAAGGTTGAGCTTACAACCCAAGCGCACTGCGCGCAGCATCCGAACGGGGTCTTCTTTATACCTTTCTACTGGGTCGCCAATCATTTTCAGTTGGCGTTTTTCTAGGTCAGCAAGGCCACCGCAATAGTCATGAATACTAAAGTCAGCGATATTGTAATAAAGGGCATTGACGGTAAAGTCGCGACGAATAGCATCTTCTTCCACCGTGCCATAAACATTATCCCTAACAATCATGCCATCGCCGCGCTGCTCGATATTGTCATCACAATGAGCACGGAAAGTGGCTACTTCAATAATATCACGACCATACAGAATATGGGCTAAACGAAAGCGGCGACCAATAATACGGCAGTTACGGAATAGTTTTTTGATCTCTTCTGGTGTGGCATTGGTGGCGATATCAAAATCTTTTGGACGCAACCCCAACAAAATATCACGCACACCACCGCCCACTAAAAAGGCCTGATAACCAGCTTTATGCAGCCGATATAAAACCTTTAGCGCATTCTCACTAATAAGTTCGCGAGAAACCGAATGCTGATCGCGTGGGATTATGTGTTGGTTGGAGTTAGTCATATACATTACTTATATAAAGGCAAAGCAATCATATCATATTGTTACTCAATATTTTTTAATTCGGCGTGTAGGAAGACGATATTTAAGGTTTACATTTCTTGGCTCAACCTCGCGTGGACCAAGGCTTCGATCATAGAAATACCATATATTAAATTTTCTTTCAGAAGGATAGGTATCAAAGTTTAGATGAGGCCAACCTAGATAATTACTAATTAATTTTTGAATTTTCATCTTTTGTGGACTAGAAGCTTTACCTTGCCATGCAGAAAGAACTGCTCCTAAAAAGAAGTCCGATATTTGAATTTGCTCTGAATTCTTAGAGTCTTTTGTTATAACTGTGCCTATAGCTTTATCTATTCCATATGCTTTTTTAAGCTTATGATTTGCTATTATATGAAACTCTTCATCGGCTTTTTTATATCTAGAGGCGATAGGGTCTACATCAACTCTAAACTCACATTCTCGGTTTCTATGCGCTTTTAGGACATTGCCAATTTTGTTAGTAATTAATTCATTAAAGTGCTTTCTTCTAGCAAGATCATAATCACCCTCGTGAAAGTTCTTGTTCACAATGGACTTTCTTATCAAAATGCAATGGAATGCTAACCAATTTTTTTTAAAAAAATAATCAATAAGATCTTCATAGAAATTAAAATACTTTTTATCGTGTGATTTTTTCCACTTAATTTCTCTGTCGAAGTTATGGAATTTACGGAGCTGGTTTATCTCTCTTGTAAAATCGCCTCTTCGTTGCCACTTCATCCATAATGAACCAAAGCCATAGTATTTGGCTCCATCTGTACCTGATTCGTCACATGCTATATGCCATTTTAATTTCCCGCTATCCATAATCACATCCTATTGAAATTTAAATAGACTTTATAAGTATTTCACTTGGAGACATTCTAGAAGATACATTTTCTTTTTTTAAATTAAGAAATTTCAATGCTTCAATCAACAACTCACTAGCATTTTCTGGCTCAATGGCTTGGGCATGATTCTGCTTGGATAGTTTGTTACCATCTTTGTTTAAGGCTAATGGTAAGTGGTAAAACTCAGGTGGTGTAGCACCAAGTGCTTCGTATAGCCTTAATTGGCGTGGCGTGGAGTCGAGAATATCTTCGCCACGAACCACTTGGTTTATCCCTTGTTCTATATCATCAACCACTACAGCAAGTTGATAAGCAATCAGTCCATCTTTGCGCCTAACGGTAAAGTCTTCTTGGTAAAGCTCTTTATCGAATTGGCAATGACCTTTAATGCCATCATGGAAACTATAATTACCAGCTCCATGCCGCATACGCCAAGCGACTTGCCCGCTTAATGGTAAATTCTTGTCCGCACAAATATTGGGGTAAAGATGATTAATGGCTTTTTCTTGGATTTTTTTACGAGTGCAATCGCAGGCGTAGATTAGATCGCGCTGATAAAGATCATTGAGAACTTCTTGGTAGCGCTCAAGTCGCGTGCTTTGATAGAGCACTTCGCCGTCCCATTCGAAACCAAAGGCTTCTAGTTGGCGTAATATTTGATCGGCAGCGCCGGGAACTTCACGCGGTGGATCTATATCTTCAATTCGTACGAGCCATTTGCCACCAGCACTTTTGGCAATCAGGTATGAACCAACTGCGGCAATTAAGGAACCGAAATGAAGTGGGCCAGAAGGCGAGGGTGCGAAGCGACCAACAACTGGTTTATTTTGAGTCATTGGTCATCGCTAGAGATTTGCTTAGCCGTATTGACGCTCTTTGATCTCGTCAAGGGTTTTGCAATCGATACACATTTCCGCGGTTGGACGCGCTTCAAGACGGCGGATACCGATCTCGATGCCACAGGATTCGCAGAAACCGTATTCTTCATCATCAATTTTGATAATGGATTGAGTAATTTTCTTGAGTAACTTACGCTCGCGATCACGAGTGCGGAGTTCCAAAGAAAATTCTTCTTCTTGAGAAGCGCGATCCACTGGATCGGGGAAGTTGGCAGCTTCGTCTTGCATGTGATGCACAGTACGATCCACTTCTTCCATCAATTGCTTCTTCCAAGTATCTAAGATCAAACGGAAGTGCCCATATTGGGCATCATTCATGTATTCTTCGCCTTTTTTCTCAGCGTAAGGCTTTATTCCTAGTTTCTCTAGGGTTGCGTTAGTCGCAGCTTTTTTTCTTGGCATCTAACTCAATGCTCCATAAAAAAATGGTCAAACAATCATTCTTTTGCTTATTTTTTCGCCTATTTCATGCGCAAGACTCAAAATAGCAATCAGGGATAGTATCCCTATGAATGACAATTGAAAAGCACTATTTGTCAAAAAATCGACAAATCTATGGCTTTCCATCCTAAATCATTGATTTATTTAAGAATAAATGGCAATGAATCTTGCAGAATAATTTCTGCGGGGCTGATATGGGTACGGTAGGCAAGGATTTCAACCCCTGCATCAATGGCTTCGGCTAATATTTGTGCATATTTAGGGTCAATATGCTCTGCTGGGCTGACCGATTCGATGCCAGAATGTTGCACTAAGAAGAACAAAACTGCTCTATGGTCGGACTGAGAGATGGCCATTAACTCTCTTAAATGCTTCTGCCCGCGAGTAGAAACTGCATCAGGGAAGAAGCCTTGACCTTCGCCCAGCTCACTTTCTAGCAAAGTAACGGTTTTAATTTCTACATAACAGTCAGGCTTGTTATCGGCAGTCAGTAATAAATCAATGCGGCTATTTTCTTCGCCGTATTTGACTTCCTGCTTAATGGTTTCATAGTCTTGCAATTCTTTAATCACACCATTTTCAACACCTTCCATCACGATTTGATTGGCAAGGTGAGTGTTTAGGCAAAGCCAGTGCCGATCTTGAGGGTGAAGAGCTTTTATATGGCTCGAGATCCAAGTGTATTGGTATTTACGCTTAGGATTTTTCGAATCGAGCAAATAAACTGTATCGCCTTCCGACCAGCAATTTTTCATTGAGCCTGTATTGGGGCAGTGAACGGTAAATTCTCCAAGTTCTGGATGAGAAACATCTGCCAGAAAGCGCTTATAGCGCTTGATGAGCGTTGCTTCTAGAAGTGGTGGTGAGAATTTCATAGTTTATGATTTTTTATAGATTATGAAGTCATCCGCTATTTTGGCGGAATATCTTCAAAGTTTAGCATTGCGCTTGAGGTGGATTCCAGCCTGCGCTGGAATTTCAGACTCGTGAATACTTGATCTTGAAACCCCAGCGTAGGCTGGGGTCCACCAAGCAGTTCACTTCAAAGTAACGATTGAAATAAATCTTCCCAGCGAGGATTATCTTTCTCAATTAACTTGATTTTCTAGCTCCGATTCCATGACTTCATTTGCTTCTCTTTTGCAAATGCCTCTTTAAAGTCATCAAATATCTGATAATAAACCAGTCTATGAGTTGAATATTGCTGTGAAAAACCTTTAACCACCCCAGACTTATGCTCATGGATTCTTTTGAGTAAGTTTGTTGTTGCACCAATATATAAGGTTCCATTGTAGTCCGAAGCTAAAATATAAACGAATCCTTGTTTATTCAATTCAAATTTTCCTTTTTAGAAATCTATATTACTCCGCTACAAATACTTTGCCATTTTCCACTTCGAGTTTGACATCGGAAAGGCGGGCTCCTGCACAAGGGCCAGCAACACAAGCGCCAGTTTCTGGCTCAAACAATGCGCCATGTGTAAAGCACATCAAATAGGCTTGGTCGTCGGTCATAAACTGATCTTCTTGCCAATTCAGATCGGTGCCAGCGTGAGGGCAGCGATTGATATAGCCATAAACATTCAAGCCACGACGAACCACGATTAGCGTTCTATCTTGCAGTGGGTCGGGGTGGTTATAGGCTTTGGCTTGACCGTCTTCAATATCGGTGACCATGCAAAGGTGTGACATAAATTTTCCTCAAGTAATCGCCAAGGCTTTTTCAGGCCGATTAAATATGCGATAGTCCTAGTTAGACCTAGAACAAATTTTACCGATAAATCCTTGGGGCGCAACTTACTTGATGAAGTCACTTGCCATAATTCTGCTTAGCCTTGCCATTATTTATTTAGTCTATTGCGGCGTTTTTTATTTGCTCCAGCGCACCCTATTGTTTCCAGTCAATTCTTTGCCCGAGCCGAATGCCGATCTGATCTATAGCGCCGATGGCGAAATTGTACGTTTGCCATTCTCCCAAGGTGAATTTGAAATCGCTTATTTGCCGAGCTTAAAAGCCTCTGATAATCCTGCACCAGTGATTATGTTGGCTCATGGCAATGGCAATATTATGGATTCTTGGGCACCGAGCATGGATCTGATGCGCAACAAAGGCTTTGCGGTGGTGCTAGTGGAATATCCTGGTTATGGCCGCTCGCAAGGCAAACCCAGTTACCAGTCAATCAAAGAAACAATGGCGATTGCTTATCGCTGGGTGCTTGCTAATGAGCAATTAGATAAGCAAAAAATCACTTTGGTTGGTCGTTCGATGGGTGGTGGCGCTGTGTTATCGTTATTCGACGGCACCATTTATGAAACGAACCAGCCGCATCGTATCGTGTTGATGTCTACCTATTCGAGTATCAAAGATTTGGCGCGTCAGCGTTGGTTACCGACTGGTTTTATCAAAGATCCTTTTGATAATGTGGCGCAACTGGCTAAATATCAGGGCAAAAGTTATTTGATTCACGGCCGCAAAGATAAGACGGTGCCATTTTCATCTTTGGCAAAGCTATTAGCAGTGGCAAAAGATGCCAAACATCGTGTTTATGAGGGTGGGCATAACGATATTCCTGACGATTGGCTGGAATTTTGGCAAGAAGTGGCTGATTTTATCAATGAGAACAATTGATAAAGCTGATCCAAGCCCCCAGCTAGTGTAAAATAACGCCTTTAAAGTTTTGATTAACAAAGATAAACCACTTAGATGACCGATACTAGTCGCTTGCAAGCCAAGCTGCCCACCCCATTTGCTGAGTTTACTATCCACGCCTTAGATTTAGGCGATGGCAAAGAGCATGTAGCATTAACCCTTGGGGAATGGCAACAAGAAGATGCGGTGTTAACCCGTATCCATTCTGAGTGTTTAACTGGTGATGCGCTTTTTAGTTTGCGTTGTGATTGTGGTTTCCA
>JABXIW010000002.1 GCA_013372875.1 Gammaproteobacteria bacterium
TGAAAGGGGTTATATAACTGACTTATAGCTGTAAGCTTTACTGAACCCCCAGCCTAGCTGGGGGTTTTCTCTATACAATAAAAAACCCAGCCTAAGCTGGGTTTTGTCTATGAATGAATGGTCGATTATTTCAGTACTGTTGTATCTGAAACATCACTCAATGCGTTGTCCATCAAAAAGTCCGCGTTTTCTTTTTGCATTTCAGCATGATGATTGACATCGGCAAGTGTGCCTGATGGCGACGCAAACGTACTGTGTGAAGCAATAGCGTTGAACTGAACAAAGCTTGACGTTGCAGCGACCGCTGTACTTAAGCTATTAACCTCAGTTAAACCCAATTTCTTTGCTAACGGCTCTGTACCTGCAAATGGAGCGTTTGCAACGTTATTCGGTACCGTCTTATCACCTTCAACTTCTGTCATCAAGAATGGCGTAGTTAGAGTGCCTGAAGCAACTAGGTCTGCGGCATTAGTAAATGGATCTACAGTATCAAGCGTGGTTTGCGCTGCGTAGATGAACTGTGAGAAACCAGCACTCAGAGCTGCAAGCTGTTCCGGCGTCGCTAAACCTTCAAAGACCTCGTAACATGTTTTGTCATCTAACTGAGCACACTGCGCGTCAGCGTAAGACTTGTAATCTGTTGATGCTGCATAAGCAAGGTTGTGCTTGATTTGTGGACCAAAGTCTGAAGAACCCAGCAATAGATTACCGATTTGGCCACCAGAGTTTTGAATAGAGGCCGCGCTAAATGTATACAATGCATCAGCAGTAGGGCTACCTAGCGTGTTGTTTGCAGCAGCAACCGCAGACGTACCAACAATACCGCCTAGCGAGTGACCTAGCATTTTCACTTGAGAGCCCATCATCGGGTTAAAACCTTGAAGAGGGCCTCCAGCCAATAGGCCGCCTTGCTCTGATACTACTAAACTAGCACGTAAGCCCAATACATCCAGCACGCTTTGACGAAGGTTATCACGCGCTACAGCAAGGTTAGAAAGGTTCAAGTAAGCAAGAACATTCGCATTTGCCGATCGTTGTTCGTCTAGGCTACGTGTACCGTGGATTGGAAGATCGATAGCGATAACAGCTACGCCGGCCTGCACCATATTAAAAGCAAATGCATACGCGTTTTCTTTCGCTGAAGTGATACCGTGTTGGTAGATCACCACGTCTTTTGCAACACCATTTTGAGGAGTAAACAGTAAGAACTCGACATTTTCTAAAGACTTAACCGCAGGAACAGGAGAGTAACGAGTAATAACTCGCTCACTATCCAGTTGTGTGCCGTCGTTTAAGTACAGTTTCGAGCCTACCAGTTTTAGCTGCTCTGTTGGATCTGTCGCCAGCTTGCTAACGTCTACAGGAGAGCTTGCGAAAACGCCAGAAGAAAGCTGCTGAACCATGTTCGCTTGTTCTGCTGGATCGGTAAGTGCTGCGTTTAGCTTCGCTAGGCTTGGCATCGCAGACACCATCGGTTGCATGTTCCAGTTTTCGCCTTTTTCAAGGTAGTGTGGCAGTCTTACTTGACCCTGAGTAACATTCACACTCGCGCCAGATTGCAGGTAAAGACCTTTAATCGCGCTTTTCGCTGCATCTAGGTCACTGACGTATTTATTAAAGTCACTGTCCGAATCTAACGCTGTCATAAAGTCTTGTGTCTCACCAAGCACCATTGTGTACGCAGTAGAAAGGTCGACAGCATTCTCGTTAGTATCATTTTTGTAAATGGCATTTAGCGTGTTCGCGCCAGTAGCAAAACCTGTCGCAGTAACACCTTTAACAGCCGCTAACGTGTCACCTACAGATTGAGTGCTGAACCATGATGAGTAGACAATATCAGCTGGGTTGACTTGCGCTAGACCAAAAATACCTTCGACAGCTTCTGTTACCGCTTGTACGGATGCAAGATCGCCTGATTCGTACTTAACTTGTTTGCTCTTTGCCACCGCGTAGCTTGAAGAGGTGCCAATAGGCTCGCCATTAACGTCGGTTACGTCTTGCGTGACCGCGAAAATGTATTCGCTGGATTCATCAAGAGAATCGGCAAACTGAACATAAAGAGATTTACCATTGGCTTGAACAACGTAATCTTGGTTCTGAACAAGGACTTTTGAAATCGGGTTAGTTTTTCCGTCCCATTCCGTCAAACGCTGGTTGATTTTGATAACTTTAACGCCAGAAGCCAACATGCCAGGAGCGAAGCCATCGCCGTTAAAGTTCAAAACGATAGGCATAGACGTTGACCAACCGTCCATTGTGTTCATTGATGCGCGTGGATTAGTAAGGGCATCATCACCGTTAGTTGGCAGACCAAGCGTACCATCTGACGTATCCATAAGTAGGTAAGAAGGGGCAGGTACGTCTGCGTTTGCACCTTGGATAGTAAAGCTAATTGAAGTGCCACGATCTAGCAATGCTTGAACTTCCGATTCAAACGTTACTTTATCTGTTGTGCCTGAGCTTGATGTGTTGTCGCCACAACCTGCAAGTAGGATCGCAGAACAAAGCAGTGATAGTTTAAACGTATGTTTCATTGGGTTACTCCGAGAATCCTATTATTTGAAGGTGTAGTTCATCTGTACTGCACTGATGTATGCCGTACCTTCTGAATCAAACTTAATTTCTTGACCTGCTGCGTTAGTCTCAGTGAAAGAGCCCGACTCACTTTGTACCAATGCAAAACCAGCATCAAACGATAGGTTTTCATTCATTGCATACGTTAGACCCGCGCTGTACCACATACGGTCACTATCAGGGATACTCAATGTTGCTTCACCCGCTTGCTCGTCATAAGCCAAGCCTGCGCGGAATGTCCACTCCGTGTTTAGCGTGTAAGTTGCACCTACAGAGTAACGGTTGTTGTCTTCATACTTTTCTGGTTTGAAGAAACATACGCCGCCTTTACATTCATTACTGGTCGCTTTTAGTTCTTTAAAAGTGCTCCAGTCAGTTTGTTGCCAACCGTAATGAATCGCCCATTGGTCGTTCAATTGATGGAATGCAGATAGTTCGATAATAGAAGGAAGCGAAATCTTCAAACGACCATCGACTTTTGCTGCGGTTGCGATGCCAGAGTCGTAGCTGCTGAATTCACCATCATCAAAATCTAGATCGACTTTAGAACGGTAGCCAAAGCCAAAACGGTTGTTTTCGTTAAGTTCAAATAGGGCACCGACGTTCCAACCCCATGCGAAAGTCTCACCTTCCATGCCAATTAGGTTATCGGATTTACTGCTACCAGAACCAAATAGCGGCGCCAACGCACCTTTATGACGTGTCAGTTCTGCTTCTGCATAAACTAAGTTGATGCCGCCACCAACACTAAATTTTTCGTTGATGCGGTAAGCAATGTTTGGGTTGATGTTGACCGAAAGTAGCGAGGTGTCGCCAGCCATATCACCCGCAGAAATATCATCTGGATAATCTGTTGCAACACCGTAAGTGGTGAACATACCGATACCCCAAGCCCAGTTGTCATTGATTGGGCTGATGTAATAACCCGCAGGGACCACTTGCAGTGGTGCTACGTCATCAGATTGCTCTTTATGAAGCGTATCGTAAACGTTGACTTCAGGATCAACGATAGAAAGTGCGCCAGAAAACTGAGCTTCTTTGAAAAGAGTCATTGCCGCTGGGTTACGTGCAAGGACGCTGGCATTGTCTGCTACAGCCCCTTCACCTGAGAATGCTCGACCAAGACCAGATGCCGAGTGTTCAGCAACCTGAAAGCCCGCTGAATGGGCATTACACGCAAACAA
>JABXIW010000237.1 GCA_013372875.1 Gammaproteobacteria bacterium
CGTAATGGCCGCAGCAGGTTCTGCTGTTGGTTTGGGCAACATATGGAAATTTCCTTACACAGCGGGTGAGAGTGGCGGCGGTGCGTTCGTTGCGATCTACCTTTTCTTTGTTATTTTTATCGGCTTTAGCGTCATGCTTACTGAGTTCGCTATTGGTCGTAAGACAGGTCTATCAGCAGTAGGCGCATTTAAATCCACTGACCGACGCTGGACGTTCACCGGCGTAATTGGTGTATTTAGTGGGCTACTTATCATGGGTTTTTACCCTGTCGTAGGTGGTTGGGCGTTAGCGTACATTTTTAAAGTCGGTGGTGGTCTACTAAGTACGCCGGAGGCAATCGGGGACAGCTTTGGTGGCTTCATTTCTGATCCGCTACAACCGCTATTCTGGATGGGTGTGTACCTTTTCCTCAACGTACTGATCGTAATGAAAGGTATTTCTGGCGGTATCGAAAAAGCGGGTAAAGTTCTTATGCCGCTGCTGTTCATCATCTTGATCATCGTATCGGTGAAAGGTTTGATGCTTCCAGGTGCGATGGCAGGTCTTGAGTTCTTGTTCATGCCAGACTTCTCAAAAGTAGACAGTAACGTGGTACTTGCAGCATTAGGTCAGGCGTTCTTCTCATTGAGTCTTGGTATGGGTTGTATGATGACTTATGGCTCTTACTTGAAGAAGAAAGAGAACCTCGTTCAAACAACAGGTATGGTTACGGCAATGGATACCGGCGTAGCGATCCTTGCTGGTGTCGCGATGTTCCCTGCAATGTTTGCTTTCGGCATGGAGCCAGCAGCAGGCCCAGGTCTGGTGTTCGTCGTTGTTCCTCAATTGTTCGCGGAAATGGGCGGTGTGATTGGTTTGCTACTTGCGCTTCTGTTCTTCATCGGATTAACGGTAGCTGCGCTTACCTCTTCGGTTTCATTGTTAGAAGTAGTGGTTTCTTACCTTATCGATGAGAAAGGCATGAAACGTTCTAACGCAGTAGTTTCAGCAAGTGTCGTGATGGCATCACTTTGTGTCTTTGCATCGCTTTCGCTAGGCGGTATGGGACCAACGCTATTTGGTACCGGCGCATTCGATATCTTCGACCTACTGACAGACAAAATCTTCCTAGCGGTTGGGGGTATGTTGGTATGTATCTTTGCTGGCTGGCGCTTAAACCGTGCAGAGCTTGAAAAAGAAATCACGAATGATGGCGAAGTATCATTCCCACTATTTGGCTTATGGTACAACCTCGTTAAATACGTCATTCCGGTAGCGATTGCTATTGTTGCCTTCATGGGCATTAAGTCTGGCTTCGATAGTGGCAAAGGCGAAATCATGGTTTTAGGTATCGCGATTATTGGTTTTGCAGGATTACTTTCGAAGAAACTGTAAACGACTTAAAAAGATAAAGAAAAGCAGGGGCTTAGTAAGGCTCCCGCTTTTTTTTGTGTCTGTAGGATAAGACTGACATTTTTAGATTAATTGTGTCTTTTTATAAAACTTTAATTGCAATGTGATGTTTGTCACATAAAATGCGCAACCACTGCAAAGGGGTGTCTATCGTCCCGAAATAATTCATGTGCAGATTGATACAGCAATGTCTGCACAGAACATAATTTATAAGGAACCTTGTCAGTGAAAATGTCAGTTCGTAAAAAGTTATATGCGAGCTTTGGTGCCATTTTGGCAACAATGTTGGTGATGATCGCGATTATTACGTTTGAAGTGATTAATTCACATAAAGTGGCACAAGAAGTCAGAACAGA
This sequence comes from Gammaproteobacteria bacterium, assembly GCA_013372875.1. The sequence goes on from JABXIW010000237.1 coordinate 1,750, forward strand.
CGACGTCCCAGAGACCATTGGATACATGGCTTTGATCGATGAAGCTGGGGATATTTATCGAGATGCTGTCGGTATGATAATCAATACCAGTGGTGCACAACGTGAATATCAATCGAACAAGAAAGAGTTTGCCTCTGCGTTGGCTGATGTAAAACGTCTTGAAACCGCTGGTGGAGAAGACTATCGCAATATCGAAAAAATTGAGCAGCTTATGGCGAATTTTACGTCGAGCTTTGAGAGCCAAATTCAGCCGAATATTGGGCATCGCAGTTTAGAAGAAAACGTTGAGCAAGTCCGTCAGTTGTACGAGGTGAATCTAGCCCCAATTGAAGACATGCTCAATGCGGCAACGGCAGAAGGTCGACAAAGCACACATGATGCGCTTCTCCAATTGACCGATTCATTCAACGATATTGAGAACACCATTTACGCGCTAGGTACGTTTGCGGCGATCGCAACAGTGTTCATTGCATACTTGTTGTCTAATTCAATCACAGGGCGTTTGACCGCGCTGGATACTTTGGCACAACGCGTGGCGGAAGGCGATTTGACAGCTTCTCCTATCAAAGACGAATCGGGTGATGAGCTTTCTAACTTAGCGACCTCTTTAAATACAATGCAGGCATCTCTAACGGGGTTGATCGGCTCTATTTCAGTCGTGTCTGAAGAAGTTAAGTCGGTAACGAGTGAGTTGTCTGTTGTTAGTCAAGACATTGTTTCTGGTGCGAGTAGCCAAGCCGACAAAGCGAACCTCATCGCAACGGCAGCAGAAGAGCTGAGTTTGACCATTTCACAAGTGGCGGAACAAGGTGCGTCTACGTTTGAAGAAGCTCGTAAGTCAGAAGCCACAGCCGAGCAAGGCCGTACTGTCATTGTTGAAATGGTAGAGAGCATTCAACAGGTATCGAAGCAAATGGCGGACATGTCGGTTCAGATGAATCACCTTGGTGCTCATGGCGAGAAAATTGGCGCAGTCATTAAAGTGATTGAAGACATCGCAGAGCAAACTAACTTGCTTGCGTTAAACGCGGCAATTGAAGCTGCACGTGCGGGTGAGTTTGGTCGCGGGTTTGCGGTTGTGGCTGATGAAGTCCGTGCACTTGCCGAGCGTACGACGAAAGCAACACAAGAAGTAGGCGAGATTATCCAAGCGATTCAAGTTGGCACGCAAGAAGCCGTGACTTACACCGAAGATGGTTGCCGTTTGGTGGAAATTGGTGTTAGCCAAAGCTCGGGAGCGGTGGAATCATTGGAAGAAATCGTTGCTGGTGCAGGGCACGTGCAAAGCATGGTGAACTCTATTGCAACCGCCGCCGAAGAGCAAACTGCGGTGACAAAAGAAATTGCCGCAGATATTACGTCGATCAGCGACATTTCGGTTCGCTCACTGCAACTAGCGAATGACAGCTCACAAAGCGTAGAAGGTTTGAACCGCAAGGTACACGAGTTGGAAACACTAGTGGGTAAGTTTAAGCTCGCCTAATCAATCAGAATCGGTATACTTCTGGC
>JABXIW010000419.1 GCA_013372875.1 Gammaproteobacteria bacterium
GAGATAGGCGAAGTCTATGTATTTCTAGATTAGAAAGTGAAAACTAAAGATCAAAAAATCCACACTTACGACGCAACACAAGTGTGGATTTGGGAAATATGGGAAGAGTTAGGCAAATACGGTTTTGTAGGCTTCGCCAACACCATCGATGAACATTTGGGTGCCGATAACTGCCAAAATCAGGCCCATCATTTTTGTCACCACATTCAAAGCACTAGGCCCTACCGCTTTGACCAGTTTGTCCCCGAACAGGAACAATATGTAGGTGATGATACAAAGAACCGCAAATGAAACGATGGTAATAATGGTTTGGTCAAAACCACCTGTGGTCGCAAAGTTCATCGCTGTCGCAATCGTACCCGGCCCCGCGAGTATTGGCATCGCCAACGGTGATACGGCAATACTCAAGGCTGCCTGTTGCTGCGCAGGCGAATACGCTTTTTCCTTGGTTTTTTGATGCGTGGAATCTCCTTGCAACATGTTAAAACCAATCATGAAGACTAAGATCCCCCCAGTAATACGCAACGCATAAAGGGTGATGCCAAAGAGGTCGAAAATCACTTTTCCTGCGATAGCAAAAATAGCCACGATGACAAAAGCAATAAACACCGAACGAAGTGCTATTGATCGAACGGTCTCTTTATCTTCATCCGCCGTGAGGCTCAAAAAGATAGGAATATTGGCAATGGGATTCATAATCGCAAAGAAGCCCATGAACACTGTGACGGTATGAAGTATCAGCTCTTTCATCTTTCCAACGCAGATAAACTATTGATTCTAAAAACAGTATATACCTTCACAAACAGAATGCGCGCCGTTTCCCCAGTCTGAACTCAAACTTATGCTCTAAGGCACAGTTTTTCTTTCACGATAGTTTACCCATTCATTAAATACCGCTAAGGTGAACGCTCAGCCTAAAAATAGAACAAAGGATGTTAAGTCATCATGAACAGTACGATCCAAACCATTCTTGGCCACCGTTCCATTCGTAAATTTACCTCACAGCCTATCGATAAAGAGCAACTGGAAACCATCCTTCAAGCGGGTCTTGCCGCATCCTCATCCAGTATGTTGCAGGTAGTATCAATTGTTAGAATCACGGACACAGAGAAGAGATCACAACTAGCGAAATTTGCAGGGAATCAAGCATACGTTGAAAGCGCGGCAGAGTTCTTGGTGTTCTGTATCGACTACCAGCGTCACACCAGTATTAATCCTGATGTTCAAGCCGATTTCACAGAGTTAACGTTAATAGGTGCCGTAGACTCTGGAATCATGGCTCAAAACTGCTTACTGGCAGCAGAATCTATGGGGTTGGGAGGCGTATACATTGGCGGCTTAAGAAACAATGCCCAACAAGTGGATGAGCTACTGGGGCTACCCCAGAATACCGCCATCCTATTTGGTATGTGTTTGGGCCACCCAGATCAAAACCCAGAAGTTAAACCTCGCCTACCTGCGCACGTGGTGGTGCACGAGAACCAGTACCAAGCTCTCAACTTAGATGACATTCAAGCATACGACCAAACGATGCAGAACTACTATGCAAACCGCTCAAGCAATCAAAAACAAAGTACGTGGTCGCAAGAAGTTACGAGCAAGTTAGCTGGTGAGTCTCGTCCGCATATTCTTCCGTATTTGAATGGAAAGGGCTTAGCAAAGAAGTGACCATGCTGAAAGACAACGAAACAAAAACGAGACACGAGTCACATTATTGATAATCCTATTTAATACAACGAGATAATTAGTCGGTAGATTTTCTTGGTTGTATTTTAGAAAGAAAACACTACATATAGAGCTAATAAACAAAATTTGAGCTAATTGAACAAGTTTTTTATCCACAATATGAAATCTTGTAAATAAAAACATAAAAATACGATATTTATCTGGACACTTGCTGAATTTCTGTCTATTGCTCTAGTCATTGAAATTCATTAGAGTCCGCGTCTCCAGATGCAACCAATTCCTTATTGAGCGCTTTATAAATAAAAAGAAGTGGTGCCTATAAGATTATGTTGTGAAGTTTTTTCTGGAGAAGAATGTTGCTACCAGCAACTCGCTCTTTACGTCAGATGAATGAAAAAACATGAATTTCAAACATAAAAAGCTAGCTAGTTTAGTGCTTTCCTCAGTACTTCTTTCTGGATGTACTGTACCCGGTAGTCACCTTTCCACAGATGGAAAAAACTTCGTCGAAGACAGCAATGTTAGTCGCACTTCTGATTTCAATGTTTTTCCACTTACACTTGGTAAAGTATCTCAACTTAAAAGTTTGGGAATAGAAGCCAAATCCAACCCTGAGCTAGATCGCCAACTTAGCGCTTATGAGTATGAGGTTGGCCCTGGAGATATACTAAACATTACTATTTGGGATCACCCAGAACTAACTATTCCAGCTGGTTCTTATCGCAGCTCTGCTGAAGCGGGTAACTGGGTACATGCTGATGGTACTATCTTCTATCCATATATAGGTATTGTTGAAGTTGCGGGTAAAAACGTTCGTCAAATTCGTGCAGATATTTCTCGTCGATTAGCAAAGTACATAGAAAGTCCTCAAGTGGATGTCAGCGTCGCCGCTTTTCGTTCGAAAAAATCCTACATAACTGGTGAGGTAAATAATCCGGGACAACAACCAATCACCAATATCCCACTTACCTTGTTAGATGCAATTAACCGTGCAGGTGGATTAGCCGAAAACGCCGACTGGAAAAATGTAACACTGACAAGAAACGGCATTGTTGAAAACATATCTCTTTATGCGCTGATGCAAGAAGGCGACCTCACTGAAAATAGGCTACTTCAACCAGGTGATATCATCCATGTGCCAAGAAATGATTCGCAAAAGGTTTTCGTTATGGGTGAAGTTAACGACCCTAAAC
>JABXIW010000265.1 GCA_013372875.1 Gammaproteobacteria bacterium
GTCCACTCATCAAAACCAAATAGCGCAGGAGAAGCAGCAGACAAGAATGGTGAGAAACCCGAAGCAGCAACATTCGACATTAAACGCAAAGACTCAATATCTTCTGGATGGTTTGTAAACTCGTAGTCACCAATTAAAGCACCATACGGTTCACCACCAGCGCTACCAAATTCAGATTCGTACACTTTTTTAAAGATTTGACTTTGATCGAATTCAACCGCTTTACTTAAGTCTTTATGAAGCTCTTTCTTCGTGATGCTAATCATGCGAATTTTCAGCGTAGAACTTGTCTCAGAATTCATGACTAAGTAATTCAGCCCACGCCATGAGCCTTCTAACTTTTGTAGCTCAGGATGGTGCATAACTTCAGAAAGCTGCTCTGAAATCTGTCTATCAAGCAAATTAATCGCTTCACGGAAAGTTACGGTTAGGTTTTTATTCCAAGAAACCGTCCCCTTCATCGCTTCTTCAGTCAGTGTCTTGATCAGCTCTTCTGCTCTCGATGCTTCTGTTTGTTTCGTCGCACCAATAGCCTGTTCAAGAAATGAAGTGGTTTGTTCACCCACCGTAGGATCGAGTTGTTTTTCAACTTGAGTCGTCATTATTCTGCTCCCTCAGTACTTTCTGATGGCGCTTTTTTGCCAAGATCTAGCTCACCAGCTAGTTTTGCCAAATTGTCTGTATTGTTGAGAACTTCTTCTAGGATGTTTTCAAGTTCTTCCGAACGGTCGACTTTAGTCATCAAGTCTCGCAGTTTGTTACGAGTTTCCATCAGCTGACGCAATGGTTCTACTTGATTGACAATCGCTGCTGGTTCAAAGTCTTGCATCGATTTAAAGCTCAGTTCAACCGCAAATTCAGAATCGTCATTTGCTAACTTGTTTGCGACTTTGAACTTAACCGATGGACTCATCTTTTTAAGTACATCATCGAAGTTATCACGATCGATTTGAATGAAACGGCGATCCTTTAATGGTTTCAATGCTTCGGTATTTTGGCCTGCAAAGTCGCCCATAACACCCACCACAAAAGGAAGCTCTTTTTTCAAAGTTGTTCCTTCGGTTTCAACATCGTAGGTAATGTGAACACGAGGCTTCCGTACTCGTGAAAGTTTCGAGTGGATACTCGTCATACCATTCTCCCTTTATTAATTTTCATTTTGTTCTGCTATGCCAACCAAACGGAAGTAGCTTCGTTTTGCGTCTCCGTCGGAGATTAGTTCCGCCAGTAATTCAGGCAGAGGCATTCCACACCAACGAATAATTTGTTCGATGGAGTAAGAAACTGGTGAGTGAGGCTCGCTTTCTCTAAAAAAGTCCGCCACATGTTGCAACTGTTGAATAGCTTGTTCTCGAGATTGCATGTTTGTAACTAATAACGCAGATGAGTTGTGAGTAACTGCTTGTTGACTTGCTTCTTCTAACTCTTCATCACCATTTTCGTCAGAAATGGAGACCTCAGCCTTATCCTTAAAACGATTACCCAACAAGTGCTTAAGTGCCGCGTGTATTGATTCAATTCTTTTTGAAATATATGAGCTAGGCGTTACATCCCCTACAGCGTCATCAAGTCGCTGACTGAACTCATTAAAAGCACCTGTAGCGAACTCGAGATCTGCAATCAGAGACTGGTAAAACTCATCAGAAGTTGATTTCACAGTGTCAGTGATACGCGACAATTCAATTGCGCCTTGATCTACTCGTGCTCTTCGCTTGTCTTCGTCCAAGCGCTCGATTTCAATAGCTTGTTGGTATTCCCAATATGCATAAGATTGCTCTACACCCATATCCGTCAATGGAATCGAGGCAAGAGGAAAGATCAGCGTTCCCTCACTATCAATACCATTAAGTCCGGTGATGGCAGAAATCCGCGTTTCTATGCCGTCTTCATCAGGCATTGGGTGCAGCTCATCCCAATATGACTCAACAAACGCGCTAGCAATTTTGTAGCCTACGCCCATGCCTCTAAAACCATAAAGCCGAGTTAATGCTTCTATTAGCCAGGCAACAAACTCAAAATCTTTTGATTGTGTAGCGAGAACTTCTGGTACTTCTTCAACAAAAACGCGCCATAAGTTGTTATGTGTATGAATACTCTCTTCTTCGATGATGGCGTTTCGCTCTGCGTTTCTTGCCACCATTCGCTGATCTTTAAGTCGATAATAAGCAGACTGAGGAGAGACATCCTCTCTTGGATCAATGCCAGTTGGATTGTCTTCCGAAATTGGTGCAAGGACTTGCTCATACCAATCAAACATCGTGTTACTCATACTCTCCCCCTCAAAAACACAGGAATAGTCGCGTCATCTCGCCTAGCGGAGTCAAACTCACTAGGTTCTTGACGCACTTTAATGAGCGCGCACGTCACGTTATCACTAGCGCCACGCACCAGAGCAGAGTGCATCAATGCCAAACCAGCTTGGTTAACTGAATCTGCACATAGAGTTTTATGCATTTCATCACAGCTTAGTTCCTTGGAAAGTCCATCACTGCACAACAAGAACTGGTCACCATCCGCAAGCTGTCCCGATACTTGGTCTATCGTCACCATCTCATCAACCCCAACAGCTCGGGTAATTACATTGGCTAATGGATGGGACTCTGCGTCTTCAAATGCCAACAAGCCTTGCTCAACTAACTCCATCACTTGGCTATGGTCACGAGTTTTTTGTACAAAAGTACCGTTTCTTAGTTGATAAATGCGGCTATCACCAACCCATAGGCAGTGGTAATAACCATCCTGAATAAACAACAGCACCAATGTTGTGCCCATTGTCTTTCCATCTAAGTTCATTTGAGCATATTGATAGATCTCAAAATTCGCTTGCTGCACTGCTGCGCGAATATCATCTATATTGGTGTTTGGCACATCTTGCATATGGCGTGCAATTCTGTCGACCAGCATTTGACTCGCGATATCGCCAGCGCTATGGCCGCCCATGCCGTCCGCAACAACCCAAATATGCTGTTCAGTCATATCCAGTAACGCATCCTCATTATAAGGACGAACTTTACCTGCATGAGTTTTGGCAAAAGTAAAATAATTCCAATTCATTCTTTGCTTCCTACCAACTCCACTTTTGCCAACGACCATCTAACATTGCAGAGAATTGGCCAATAGATGGCAGTCCTGTGCTAACAAACATACATGATTCAATATGAGTAGAGCCTTCTGTCCACCAGAAGCATGGTTTTCTCTGTTGACTCTCAATTAGATGATTTAACAACGTGTTTTGCTTTGCTTCAGTTGAAAAGCTAAACACTGTTGAGATCGGGCTTTGGTACAAAAGCGCCATTTCTTCATTGCATATCGATACTTCAGAAACAAGCTCACACTTTTCCTGCATGCTTCGGTGCCATGCATCAAATACAAATTCATCATCTAACACTGACAGTGCTAGAGCCTGGCTATCTTCAGTCCAGCCACTTTGTGCCCAATACTGTGCTGCTTTGCCTTTTACCGCTCGAACAACAGTAAAAAAGAAGTAGCGACCGCATGCATCTACACTTGGAATCATGCTGCCGATATACGTAGCATCGTCCATGTAACTCACATCCAGTGCAAAGTGCCAAACTGGTGCAGTTAAAAAATAATCATTCCAAGTGTCACCCAGTTGCTCTTTACTCACTGCAATAACAGCTTGCTGCCAGTCGTGCCA
>JABXIW010000015.1 GCA_013372875.1 Gammaproteobacteria bacterium
AGTTCATTAAACAACTCAAATAACTGGTTAGATTTATACGGCTTTGGCAAATACGCATCCATACCCGCAGCAAAACAATTGTGAATGTCCTCTTCCAACACACTCGCGGTCAAAGCAATGATGGTTGTTTTCTTGCAGCCCACTTTCTTTTCCCAACGGCGAATCTCTTTTGTCGCGGTTAGGCCGTCCATCACCGGCATCATACAATCCATCAAAATGGCGTCAAACTGCTCACCTTTGGTGATGGCATCCAGCGCTTCTTGGCCGTTACTCGTAATTAAGTAGTCGTACCCTGCTTTATCTAAGAAAAAGCTCGCGATTTTTTGGTTCATTAGATTGTCTTCAGCAATCAGTATTCTTCGATGAGTTCGAGATATTTTAGACTCAGCGCGAGATGTAATATTTGTGACATTGTCACGCAATGTATTCTTCTCGAGCTTAGCTAGCTCTTCGATGGCGTGTTTGAATCGATTACCCAAGAATGGTTGAGTCAACACGGCATGCACGTTTTCCGCGTTCGTGTAAGAGCTTGTCAAATGGTGCTGGCACACTACTACTCGACGAACATCATAAACTTCAGCCAGTTCACTCAGACAGCTATCGATATCCATCTGACCGTCATTACATAAGAAAATGACATCGAAATCTTCATCTAGCGCTTTTGCTTCCGAAAGTGAGTTAACGCCTACCAGCTCAATTTGAGCCAAACGACATTCTTGGACAATTTGCTCTGCATAAGCATAGTTATCACATATAAAGAGCCCTCTTTTGACCACATCGGAATGCCAACCAAAGAGAGGTAACGCCTCTACTTCTATTGAAAAACCAAAGCATGTACCCACCCCCTTGGTCGAGGTTGCCACTAGCTTGCCTCCCATCATTGACACTAATTGGCGACAAATCGCAAGCCCTAGCCCTGTTCCGCCAAACTGTCTCGAAACACCCTCGTCTTCTTGAGTAAACGGTTCAAAAATGGTCGCCAGTTTGTCCCTTTCAATGCCGATGCCCGAATCCTTGATAAGGAATGTGAGCGAACCTCGCCCTTGCTCTAACGCTTCTTCGTAACTCACGTCGACTGAGATATAGCCTTGTTCAGTAAACTTAACGGCATTGGAAACCAGGTTAGTAATGATCTGTTTGATGCGATGATCATCGACCATTACGCGAGCCGGAATGTTTTCATCCAATGAAATATCGAGTTCAAGCTGTTTAGACGTGGCTTTAGATTGAAACAAAATCACCGATTGATAAACGACTTCGCGAATGTCAGCTTCAACCAACGACAATTCGAGGCGCCCCGACTCGATCTTAGACAGATCTAGAATATCATTTAGCAGTGCAAGCAAAGTTTGAGAAGAGGTATCGATGTCATCCACGACTTCTTGCTGATGAGGTGATAGCTCACTTTGCGACAAAATTTCAGTCATCCCCATGATGCCATTCAACGGCGTTCGAATCTCATGGGACATGTTGGCAAGAAATACAGATTTTGCTCTATTGGCTGCCACTGCCGACTCTTTGGCGTGCAGTATTTCGTGAGTTTGTCTCTGCTTTTCTTCCACCACACGATTGACTTGCTGCGCAAAGAGAGTGAACTCGTCACTACCATCGACTGCGACTTTTTTCTCTTTTTCTTCCTCATTAACAAGGGCATTAAGAGCATGAATGATCGCGCCAATCTTGCTGTTAACACGATACCAAGTGGCAACCCCCAGCCAGCCAAGCAAGAGAAGAACTACCGCAACACCACAGGTAATGAGCAATACATTTCGTTTTTGCTCATTGACTTGAGTAAGTAGGGATTGCTCAGCTTGACGAGTAAATCCTTCAATCATCATTTGCAATCGCTGAACCCGAAAATCGAGTTCGTCAAGGTAAGCCGCATAATCGCTGCGTGGCATGTCGCCATTCATCAGCCTCGCTCTTGATTCCAAATTACGTTGATAGCGGGGGGAGCTGAAAAGGCCAAGCAGTTTATCGACATGCGCATAAGATGCCCCCAAATGCAAAAATGCATCTAGATTTTGCTGCTGACGATCAATGGTTTGAAAAAAAACGCTTTGGTTCAGCTTCGCATCTGGATCCATCACTAAACGGTAGGTCAGCCAAGCCTCTTTTTGCGTCCAATAAGATAATTGAGCAAGGTAAGCAATAAAGTTCTGCATGGCGTGCCCATCGCTATTTCCATACAGCTGATAGTTTTGTAGCAAGGAAAGCGACATTTCTTGCAACAACTGAAACGCCCAATCACCCACTTCATCTGTGTTGGTAAGATCCCCAGACACCATACCAAGCATCGCCTCTTTTAAATCATCGGCGTACTCGGAAGTGTGTGGATTAGTGGAAAATTTATGATGCATGGAGAGCACCACATTATTTTGGACATCCACTTCGATGCTTAAAGGCGTTTCCTGACCGTATTGGCGTCTGTCTTTTTCCATGCTGTAGATAAAGTGCGAAGCCTGAGATATCAACTGGAATCCCTGTATGTTGCTTACGGTTTGATTGAGGTGATCGACTCGCACCGAATTGGCATAAAACTGGTGGATCGCAAAAGCAACGATCACCACTGCGGGTAATAACGCTAACAACGCTAAACGTGTTTTGATTGATAATCTCAGCATCCATCTTTCCATGTGTTACGAACGCCTACTGATTTAATACTAGACTAGTTTCACACATTAATAATGGATATTGATGAGTTAAAAAACACTCTCATTTCACCTAGTAACACTAGGGATATAGGGTTACGGCGGGTTTAGGTGCCTGTTTTAAACTGTGATTCAAAGCAAGTTTTTTGATCATCAAAAAATGACCTAAACGCTCAAATCCAAGTCATACCTAAGCAGCAAAATGTAAAACAGACATTTATCATTTGAATGTTTACCACTCCCGTTGTCTTATCGAGTGAGATCACATTAATCTAGAAAAGAATCGAGGGTATTTACATTTAGATTTTGAAGCTATTCGTTATCGTTACAAAAAAAGTTAGCAAGTTATTAAAAGTCAATAGTACAAACACCCCGCTTTAGTCACATTAATCAACCAGAAATAATGCCCTACTTAGCAGTTTTAACTGGTATTAATTTTCCTAGCAGAATAAGAACTCTCACCTTAGAATCCGCACACATAATTATTACAACCCGATTACATAACCCACCAAACTCTACACTCTACCGTTGAGGTAACAGTAGTGAGTATGGTTAGCCCTCAAAACGTGAAAGGTCCAATACAACAATGAGTCCAGAGAA
>JABXIW010000482.1 GCA_013372875.1 Gammaproteobacteria bacterium
AGATTATAACATATCGCTGATAATTTTCCTCATTTCAGTGACATTCGCCATCTTTATAGTTACTTTCCGCAATGATTAACTGCTCAATATCATTTCCACAGATAAAAGAGCGAAGCGCATTAAACTTAGCCTCATCCCAAGAATACATCTTAAGAGCCAATAACTTATCAATCGTCTCTGGGTCAAAACGAGTTTTGATCGGCTTAGCAGGAGAGCCCGCTACCACGGTGTACGGCGGCACGTTTTTCGTCACGACACTGTTTGCGGCAATCACCGCGCCCTCGCCAATCGTAACGCCTGGCATGACCATCGCGCGCATTCCAATCCAGACAGCATCTCCGATAATCGTGTCACCCCTGCTTTGATAGGAACGTTCGACATCATCAAGAAACGGATACAAGCAGAACCAATCGGTTCGATGATTGTGGTTGCCACCCATTAAAATCACCGCTTCTGCGGCGATACAAACATAATCACCAATATAGAGTTGGTCGACTTCCCAACGGGGTTGCCACTGCTTGCTGATTTCATCCCCCAGCAGATAACGAACGACGGATTCCTCAAAACCATTATCCCAGCAATCGCTGTAATAACTGTGAGTACCTTTAATATGGATGTTGGCGTTTTGCACCACTTGGTGCAGATACTGAACTTTAGACCAATGTTTAGTCATGGCGTTTGCCTCTTCAATAGAGAGTAAAATTTTGCCACGGAACGATTTCTCGTGGCGCTGTTGCTGCGTTCTCAGTCAACAACGCCTATTGGATTCGGGGTTGTAACAACAGTGGATTAGGCATAGTGATCTCCTTTAGGCGAACTATAAAACGAATTGGCGCAGAGTGACAAACGCCAATCCCGATTATTCATTCGCCAAAAACATGTATAATTTTTATGCAAGCCATTCAAATAACAAGAGCTCAACATGAAAATTCAATCGCTTCTCCCTGCACTATTACTCTACGCCGCTTATGCCAACGCAGCGGACAATATTCGTATCGAGTACATGCCCGCAGAAACAACCCATGACAAACTTGCCGAGCAATCCATTCAAAGCAGCGATGTGAACCCGATTTTTGTTCGACTTTCTCAAGCCTACTTCCCTTTTCGTAAACCGCTCACTCTGATTTATGGCGGCGAAGATGGCCCTATGTACGATCCCGACACGCACACCATCCATATTCCTTATACGTTTTACTTGGAGTCGCTCAATTACTTCTCCAACAACCAATATGAAGATCGCTACGGAAAATCGCCAAAGACTGGTGCATTAGATACCTTATTACACTCTTTGCTGCATGAAGCTGGGCATGCGTACATCGAGGATCAAAGCATCCCTGTGTTGGGGAAAGAAGAAGATGCCGTTGACAATTTCGCCACTATTTTACTGATCGACTATTTAGACGATGGCGCCGATATGGCCATCAGTGCTGCCGACATGTTTGCGCTTGAGTCCGATGACAGACCCGACTATTACGATTTCGGCGAGTACATTGACGAACACAGTTTTGACCTACAGCGTTACTTCTCCACTTTGTGCTTGGTGTATGGCAGCGATCCTGAACAGTACAAATCGCTACTCGACGAAATTGAAAAAGACTACCTTCGAGATCGCAAAGACTTCTGCCAATACAATTACGAGAACATTCGCACTAACTGGCAGCACTACCTGCAGCACAATGAACCAAAAGAAGCATCAACACGTAAAAACAGCGAGAAACCATCAAGCAGCCCCAATGCAATGACGAATTGATATGACTAAACTGACTATTTTCTACGACGGCACTTGCCCACTGTGCGCCAAAGAGATGAAGGCATTACGCCAACACGATCATAAGCAAGAGATAAACACCGTTGATATTTACAGCGACGCTTTTTCGGCCTATCCGCAAATCGACCCTGATCGTGCCAACACCATTCTGCATGCCTTGGACAACCACGGAAATTTACTCCTCGGGCTGGATGTGACCTACCGAGCTTGGCAGCTTGTTGGACGAGGTTGGTTGTATGCACCACTGCGCTGGCCGCTCATCAGACCTGTTGCGGACTGGCTTTATCTGCGCTTCGCCCAAAATAGGTATCGCATCTCATATTGGTTAACGGGCACTTCTCGTTGTAATTCTGGCCGCTGCTCTCGGTAATTGTGATCACGCTTGAAAATGTTAATACGCTCGCGATAAATCGTGCATTTCCAGTACTTCTCTCCTACTAAGTCGGTTAATCTGCCATCACTACAAAAATAAATAGCCATATATTTATCCGGCAAATCGATTGAATTTTGCCTTTTCGTAACGCTGCGCCGAGAAGTAAGGAAGTCTCTATGAATCTAACCATAAGAAAGCGACTGTATATTCTTTCCATCATTCCAGTACTCACCATTGCACTAGGTATGATGTGGTTCACCTACCTGCAAACTAACGCTTATAACCAACAGCAAATTGATCAGACCCACACCACCATGATGGCGATGAAAAAAGCCGAGCTGAAAAACTATGTTCAGATGGCTCGCTCGGCGATTGAACCGCTACTCAAGAGAAATGCGACATTAGAAGAAGCTCTTCCCGTTTTACGAGAGCTGGAATTTGGTGAAACGGGCTACATCTTCGGTTACAACTCCAAAGGCGTCCGTGTTGTGGTCGGCAAGAACGACAAAGGCATCGGTGAAAACTTCTATAACCTGCAAGACAAGAAAGGTAATTATCTGATTCAAGACTTGCTGAAAAACGCCAAAACGGGTGAATTCACTACCTATTACTTCCCGAAACTAGGACAAACAGAGGCGCTACCGAAATTGAGCTACTCAATGTTCATTCCTGAGTGGGATTTAATGATCGGTACCGGCTTCTACACTGATGACATTGATGCCGTCATTGCAGAAATGGAAGCTTCAGCCCATGACGCGCTCAACACGACTCTAGCGGCCATCGCGCTGTTCTGTGTTTCTATCGCTGCCGTGGTTGCTATCTTCGCCGTGTTTGTGAATCGTAGCATCATGCGACCAATCGAACAGTTTGATGCCTCGATCCAATCCTTCGCGCAAGGCGATGCCGACCTTACAGCACGCATGCACGAATCCAACGTACCTGAGTTCAAACAGTTAGCACACAACTTCAATATCTTTGTTGAAAGCCTGCAGGGCATCATCAAGAGCGTGACTCAAGTCGGTGAAGAAGTCGTCGCAGAAACCAACAACATGTCACAACGCGCCTCTCAAGTCGACGAACTCGCTGGCGGTCAACGTGAAGAAACCGAGCAAGTTGCCGCAGCGATGACGGAAATGACAGCCACCGCGCATGAGATTTCGAACAACGCTAACCAAGCAGCAGAATCAGCGCGACACGCCGATGAAAACGCACAACAAGCGAAACACATCGTCGATTCCGCTGCGAATTCTGTCGAAGAACTGGCAAGCGAAGTTTCAGAGGCGAGCACTGTGATTGCCCGTTTAGAGAGCGACGTTCAAAACATCTCATCATCTTTAGAAGTGATTCAAGATATTGCCGAGCA
>JABXIW010000146.1 GCA_013372875.1 Gammaproteobacteria bacterium
CACTTCCACGGAGACAACAACGTAGAGTTTGCTTGTAACATTCCAGGCCACGCAGAAGCTGGCATGGTCAAAAAAGTGAAGTTGTAAGGTTATAAGTAGGCTTCGGCTTAAACAAGATAATCTAACGATGACAATACGTTAGACATGAATACAATAAGAAAAAAGGAGCTGCACTCAGCTCCTTTTTGTTTCGTTCATCCCTGCCACTATCGCATGACGAACAGCTCTTCATGGTAATGATGTTCGGTATCGACGCGATAAGCATTCAACTCTATTTTCAGTGTTTGCGAAAAAGCTTCAGGCCCGCAGAAATAGAACTCATAACGCGCTAAATCGCCACATTCGCTCGCGATACGCTCTACGTTAAGTCGAGGAGACACCGCCGTATCAATCACGTTCAGCTTCACTTGCGCAAGACGTGCCATTTTCCACAACTCGTCCACTAAATGACTGTCCAAACCTCGCGTGCAGTAAAACAAATGCACAGGAGGATGCGTTTTTAGCGATTTGAGTGACGCTAAGATGGCAAAGAACGACGCAACCCCAACACCACCCGCAATCCAAATCTGCGGCTTATTGACGTCAAACGCCAAGCGTCCGTAAGGGCCTTCAACTATCACTTCTTCACCAATTTTAACCCTGTGGTACAAATCCGTGGTGAAATCACCCAACTCTTTGATCAAAAAGCGTATCTCTGGTTCATGCTCACCTGAAACAATCGTAAACGGATGCGGATCTTCATTACCAAAACGAACATAAGCAAACTGCCCAGCTTTGTGTCCTTGCCAAGGTTTTCCTTGGCCGTTATTGCTTGGCGCCAAAACCAGCTCCATCACTCGCGCTTGAGGGAAGTAGCGAGTCGACACCACTTTGGCGGGATGGCGATTTGCTCGTCCGACAAAACCAAGCAAGCTATAAACGGCAGCTGCAGAGCCCATCAAGGCAAAGCCCAAAGCAACGAAATGGATTGGCTCACCCCAGTACGCATGTTTGATCAGCAAAACGGAGTGAACAGCAATCATCAAATACACAGCCGCCATTAAACGATGCGACAACTTAAATGGCTTGTATTTAACAACCGTCCACAATGACACCACGAGCAATGCTAAGAGCAGGTAAAAACCCCACTCCCCCAAACCAAGCCCCACATCGCGCAGCTCTTTGACCCAGAGTTCTAAACCGACAAAGTTGTTCCCAGAAGGCCCAACCCCGGTGTGTTTGATTGGTTTTTCGAGCACTCCTGCCGACACTAGCCATTTGGGCACTTTATACGTCAACCAATGCACGACTCCGAGGCTAACCCCCGCAATGCCGAGCCATTTATGCACGCGATAGGCCTTATCCATCCCGTGAACCCATTGCTCGATCACAGGTAAGCGCAGCGCAAGCACCATCGCAATAGACATCAAAGCTAACGACAAAACACCAGAATATTGAATAAGCGCGGAGCGCCATTGGAAAAATTGGGTCGAGGACAGCAGTTGCGGTTCACTCATCCACCACAACACAGACACGGCGGCAATTATCATCCATACAAAATTTCGTACAGTTTTCATGAACATCACTCTCAAATTGACGACAACTCTAGTTTAGTTTTTCTAGCGTAATGCAACGTCAATATTCGTAAAGTTGAGTAAACCCACAATATACCTAAGGTCAATAACAAACTTAGAGGTATTGCGCAGAATCCTACAGAAAATCGACAGGGATTTAACAGTGGTTAGAGTATTCACTCGTTATAGTTTGCTTAACATCGCCAAAGTGCGAATCAAAACCAAAAGAACGAAGAACACACGCATGAAAAAGTTATTCCTGTTGGTTGGGCTGATGGTTTGCTCAACTGTTAGTTACGCCTCCAAATTAAACGAAGACATCTCCCTCATCGAGAAACAAACATCTGGGCGAATTGGAGTGTCTGTCTGGGATACACAAACGGACGAACGTTGGGATTATCGCGGAGACGAACGTTTCCCATTAATGAGCACATTCAAAACGTTAGCGTGTGCCACCATGCTAAGCGACATGGACAGCGGCAAACTCAACAAAAATGCCACAGCGAGAATCGATGAACGCAATATTGTGGTTTGGTCTCCGGTGATGGATAAACTGGCTGGACAAAGCACGCGTATCGAACACGCTTGTGAAGCCGCCATGTTGATGAGCGACAACACCGCCGCAAACTTAGTGCTAAATGAAATTGGTGGTCCTAAAGCGGTCACGCTGTTTTTGCGCTCTGTTGGCGACAAAGCAACGCGACTTGACCGATTGGAGCCCCGTTTGAACGAAGCAAAACCGGGCGACAAGCGAGACACCACAACGCCTAACGCCATGGTAAACACCCTACACACCTTGATGGAAGATAACGCCCTATCTTACGAGTCACGCACACAGCTGAAAATCTGGATGCAAGACAACAAAGTATCGGATTCTCTCATGCGCTCTGTTCTACCAAAAGGCTGGTCGATTGCAGACCGCTCTGGCGCAGGTAACTACGGTTCACGCGGCATTAGCGCGATGATTTGGAAAGACAACTACAAGCCGGTTTACATCAGTATTTACGTCACAGACACTGACCTCTCGCTTCAAGCTCGCGATCAACTGATCGCGCAAATCAGCCAACTGATTTTAGAGCGCTACAAAGAAAGTTAAGCTCGAACTCGAGCAACCAAGCCCTTCTCATTCAGAGGGGTTTTTTCTTACCTGCTCTCTCAAATTCTTAACAAATCTCTCTTATTCTTGCTGTCTTCACTACGCTTTACCGAATGGTCACCTCTTGCTAATTAGGCATAAAAATTATCGGTTTAGACATGAGTTCAAGCTCACATTAAGCAACCTGATACTCACAAGTGGCGAGAAATAAACCATACTCTGTTAAAGGGACGTATTTTTCTTGAAAATAGCTACGTGTTACTTATTGTTTACATTTAGAGGAATGTCTAGGGAGATGGCTATTGAGACTTGAAAGAACTTTTGACCCAAATGACTTGTCGACGCAAAACATGGAACGCCCAATATGTTTACCGATCGGCTTTGTTCACTTTTTGGCTCAATCACAGACGTTACAGCAGGTGCTCGATACTGTCGCAGAATGGATCAATCGGATTTTTGAATCTGACCGCACCAGCATTACGCTGTACGAAAACAGTGACTACCTCAAGGTCTACTCTTTTTCCGGCAACAAAGCGATTCCTGCCGATTTTCTCGTGCCGATTGCTCAAGCCTTCGTCGGACGTGTGTTCAAAAACCAACAACTGATCATTTGTGACGACGTTTCTCAATCCGACGAGCTAGATTGCGTCATGTTGACCTCCAGCGGTATGGGCACGTGTATGGATGCGCCGCTGATGCATGGTCAAATGTGCTTGGGCACGCTTAACGTCGCGCATCATCAAACCCATTTTTATACCAAGGAACAAGCCGCACAGTTGCAATGCATTGCCAACTGGATAGCGTTGAACATTGCACTGCATATTCAGATCATGAAAATGGAGCACCTCGCCACCACAGACGATCTTACTGGCATTCCAAACCGCAGAGAGTTCATGCGTCAAATTGAGCATCGTCTTTCTGAATTTCGCACGCAAGGGATCAAATTCCACGTCGCGATTTTGGATTTAGATAACTTTAAAAAACTGAATGACAAGTTCGGGCACGACGCTGGCGACAAATCTCTCATCCATGCTGCCAATACCATTAAAGGGCATTTACGAGAATGCGACCTGCTTGCTCGTGTCGGTGGTGAAGAGTTTGCTATCGTCCTGAGAAGCCGCTCTTCTCAAGAAGCAATGGATACGTTAGAAACCATCCGAAATGCCTTAGAAACCACGACGATTCGATATTCAGGGCGTGATATGACATTCACCGCCAGTATTGGGGTAACTCAAGTGTGTGGCTTAGATGATTCTTTTGAGCCGTTAGTGAAACGTGCTGATTTAGCGTTATACAAAGCGAAAGAAACCGGGAGAAATCGCGTAGAAATCAACCACAGCGAGCATCAAGGCGTATCGAATGAGCAATGAGTGAGATGATGAATCAACAATAAAAAAGGTAGCGACTGATGCGCTACCTTTGCGATTCCCAAGTAAATTCAAGATGAGGAGTGAATCACCTTGCGCTGCCTTGGGATTAAGAAGTCAGCAAATTGAATTATGCTTTCTTAAGATCTTTAGCAGGGTAAGTTAGCGTCTTTTCGCCAGCTTTAACGTGAGCGTAAAAACCGCCGCTGCTTAAACCTGTAACAACCATTTCGCCTTGCTCGACACCTTTAGTCGCTACTACTACGTCACCGATTGAAAACA
>JABXIW010000199.1 GCA_013372875.1 Gammaproteobacteria bacterium
TGATAAAGTTGAAAGTCAATGGGTTCATTGCGTGTACAAGTTGGACAATTAATAGGCGAGGAACTCTGATTGTTTAAAAATGTGAAAAAGTCAGTAACGCGCACGATTGCGTCCGCGATGCTTCTGATTTTGTTGTTATCAGTAGCAACGACTGGCTTTGCTATTTTTACCCTTGCGTCAAGCCTAAATGACGCAGAAGCCGTCAACGTGGCGGGGTCGATGCGCATGCAAAGTTATCGTTTAGCACACGACATTCAGATTCGATCTGTTGATTATTCTTCACATATTGACGCATTTGAGCACTCTATTTACTCGCCTTCGATGAAAGCACTTCAGCATTGGTCTGTGCCGGAAGACATCACTCACGATTACTATCGCTTAATCATGCGATGGCACGAGTTAAAATCGGTGTTGAGAGGGGAGGACCCAAGCCAATATCAACTCTTGGTCGCGGGCTTTGTTCAGCAGATCGACGACTTTGTGTTTAAGCTACAAAACTTTTCTGAGCAGAAGCTCATCAACTTAGCTTGGATTGGCGGGTTAGGGCTGGGCGGCATTCTTTGCGCCAGTATGTTTGTTGTCCACTTTATCCGTTTGGAAGTTGTGAGGCCGCTGCGTGCACTAGTATTCGCAAGTGAACGAATTAAAAATCGCTCTTTTGATATCAATTTAGCGGTGTCAAGTGACAACGAAATGGGCATACTCACGCGCACCTTCAATCGGATGGCGACAGACCTCGGTAAGCTCTATCGTGGATTGGAACAGGCGGTAGACGAGAAAACTCGCAAGTTGCAACATGCGAATCAGTCTTTAGAAGTGCTTTATGATTCCTCAAAAGAACTCACAGCATCGCGCATTAATCAGGATAATTTCCAGGCGATTTTGAAGCACATTGCGAGCTTAGAAGGCATTAAAGCGGTAAAGCTTGAAATCGAACAGTTGGGAGAGCCTAATTGGATCCTTACGGAAGGGGAAGAGTGCTGCCATGATTGTGATGATGAATGTCATGCAGAACCTTTAACGTTAGATGGCGAACATCTCGGTTCTCTATATTGGAAAGCAGGCTTACCGTGCCCGAACGAGACGCTAATTGACAACTTTGTACAAATTCTCTCGCGAGCGGTGTATTACAATCGCGCACAGCGTCAAGCAGAGCAAATTTTGTTGATGGAAGAGCGCGCGACCATTGCTCGCGAACTTCACGACTCTTTGGCTCAAGCGTTATCCTATTTGAAAATTCAGGTCGCTTTATTAAAGAGAAGCGTGAAAAATCTTCCTGACGAAAAGGCCATTGCTCAAGCCAATCAAGTGATTGCAGAGCTGGATACGGGCTTGTCGGCTGCTTATACCCAGTTACGTGAGTTGTTAACGACATTCCGCCTGACGATCAAAGAAGGCAGTTTTGGCCAAGCGCTGCAAGAGATGGTCGAAACGCTTAATGAGCAAACAACGGCAGAAATTACGTTGAAAAATAGACTTTCATCAACGGAATTAGATGCGCATCAACAAGTCCATTTACTACAGTTGATCAGAGAGGCGGCACTGAATGCGATTAAGCATGCGCAAGCTGACCATATACATATTCAATGTCTTGATTGTGATGGGAAAGTCACAGTAACCGTCACTGATGACGGGGTAGGCTTTGAACATCAGGACGAAAAAATTAATCATTACGGTATGACGATCATGCAAGAGCGAGCAGCGAGACTGCACGCCGATCTACAGATTGAAGCATCAATAAACAAAGGGTGCACCGTAAAACTCGAATTCCAACACAGTAAGGAAGTAAACTTTGACAGTGTGTAAAGTAATGCTGGTGGATGATCATCCACTGATGCGACGTGGTATCCATCAACTCCTGAGCTTTGAGCCAGAGTTTGAAGTCGTTGCAGAAGCAAGCAATGGCGCAGATGCAGTCGCAAAAGCGCATGAGCTTGAGCTCGATTTGGTACTGCTAGATCTCAACATGAAAGGCATGTCTGGGCTGGATACGTTAAAAGCGCTGCGAGCAGATGGTTGTGAGGCGAGGATTGTTATTCTGACCGTTTCAGACAGCCCTGCGGATATTGAAGCGATTGTACGCAGTGGCGCGGATGGCTATTTGTTAAAAGATACAGAGCCGGATGAGCTTGTTGAGCTACTCAAACAGGCCCATCAGGGTGACAAGGCATACAGTCAAGAGGTTGCCAAGTATTTGAGTGAACGCTCTGATCATGAAGATGTTTTTGATTCGCTAACGGATCGCGAAACGCAAATCCTGCGAGAGGTGGCAAGAGGCTTCCGTAATAAGCAGATTGCCGATCGTTTGTTTATTTCTGAATCGACGGTAAAAGTACACATGAAGAGCCTACTTAAGAAGCTTCAAGTACCTTCTCGCACGGCGGCAACGGTACTTTACTTAGAGCGCTTCGGAGATATCAAATAATCACGCTGTCATCGCTGTGTTGCAACCTTATCTTTTGATTATTAAAGAATTTTTATAAAATCAGAAATGAAAAAACCGCCATTAAAGGCGGTTTTTTCATTTGTCTGGGCGAATAGAATACAAGTCACTGTTGTGCTTGCCGCACTCCAGATAATACTGATGCGCCACCTTTTTATTTTCGGCGACGACGATCATACTGTGCATTTTCCCCTGTTCGAAATATCGAATTTCATATTCTACACTGGTATCAAGTTGCTCAGCGGCTGCCATACTTCGCCTCCATAACCCATCCTAAAATCATCCATGCAAATAATATGCCGTTATAGGGAGCGCTGTTCGGTACAAAAAATGACCGATAATTGCGCTCTAACTCACTTTTTTGCGGATAGTTGTGATCAAAAAGTTAATTTCAAACTCTATATACTATGAGGGTGGCAATGAATAATTGTCACACTGGCGTAAGTTTGCCGCAATATTAAGTGATACAAGTTGAGTATAGAACTTAATCAATAGAAAAGGGAATACGAATAAGTGATTAAATTATCGAGTTTATCCAATAAAGTTCTTCAATACGGATTCGTGTTCTTGTTGGTTATTTTACTGGCCGGATGTACGAAAAAGTTTCTATATAGCAACATCGATTGGTTTGTTATTGAATATTTAGATGACTACGTATCGCTTAACGATGAACAAGAAACGTTGTTAGAAGAGCGACTATTGCTATTAGCAGATTGGCATAAGAAAGAAGAATTACCGTTATATATCGATCACTTAAA
>JABXIW010000061.1 GCA_013372875.1 Gammaproteobacteria bacterium
ACGGTATTCCTACCAGTTCGTTCTGTAGGCGTAATGGGCGACGGTCGTAAATACGATTGGGTGGTATCACTGCGAGCAGTTGAAACCATCGACTTTATGACAGCGCATTGGGCACACCTACCGTACGACTTCCTAGGTAAGGTATCTAACCGTATTATCAACGAAGTTGAAGGTATTTCGCGTGTTGTTTACGATATTTCTGGTAAGCCACCAGCGACAATCGAGTGGGAATAATGCTCCTTTAAGAAAGGTCTGGCATTAACAAGCACTAAATCATACTTAAGTCCGCGTAATTGCGGACTTTTTTTGTTTTTGGTTTTGTCATTTTTGGCAATGTCTGGCAACGCCAAGCACGGTTTGACCGTGGTATTTTGATGGGTATGATTCATCGGTAATGCCATGGATTACGCCCGATACCATGCTGAGTGTTTTTGATGGGGCATGGTATTAAATTTTCATATCTATCTGTTTTATAAAGATTAATTTCTGATTTTTTAGAGGTTTTTCAGCATGGTATCAAACAAGAATAATAGGTCGAAACATGCTGACTGATACCAAGCTACGCAATCTCAAACCCAAAGATAAACTTTACAAAGTCAATGACCGTGATGGCCTCTATGTTGCTGTCACTACCGCAGGCTCTATCTCTTTTCGCTACAATTACTCGATCAATGGCAGACAAGAAACCATTACCTTTGGTCGCTACGGAGTAGGAGGCATCACGTTAGCAGAAGCGCGTGAGCGTCTCAATGAAGCGAAGAGAATGGTTACTGATGGAAAGTCGCCGGCCAAAGAGAAAGCCCGTGCTAAGGCGAGAACCAAAGATGCTGAAACCTTTGGTGCCTGGGCTCAGAAATGGCTGCGTGGCTATCAGATGGCTGATTCTACCCGGGATATGCGTCGCTCAGTTTATGCCCGAGAGTTAGAGGGTAAATTTGGCAATCAGAAGCTGACAGAAATCACTCATGAAGATCTGCGAGCATTGACTGACGCGATAGTAGAGCGTGGAGCACCGGCAACAGCTGTGCATACGCGTGACATTGTACTCCAGGTGTATCGATGGGCGATTGAGAGAGGGCAGAAAGTTGAGAACCCGGCAGACTTGGTGAGGCCCGCCAGTATTGCTCGATTTGAACCAAGAGACCGAACGTTAACACCGGCTGAGATCGGTTTGATGTACCACTACATGGAAAAGGTAGGTACAACCCCTTCGATTCGTGCTTCGGTAAAGCTGCTGTTGCTGACTATGGTACGCAAAAGCGAGTTAACTAATGCAACCTGGAATGAAATTAACTTCAGTGAAGCGTTGTGGACGATCCCCAAGGAGAGAATGAAACGACGTAACCCGCACCTGGTATTTTTGTCACGCCAGGCGATGGATATTCTGATCGCCTTGAAGACATTTGCCGGTGGGTCTGATTCCATTCTTCCTTCCCGTTATGACTCTGATGCTCCAATGAGTAGTGCGACGATGAACCGAGTTATGGATTTGACATATAAAGCCGCGCAAAAGGAAGGTCAGTCACTAAGTAAGTTTGGGCCGCATGACCTACGTAGAACAGCGAGTACACTGCTGCATGAAGCTGGATACAACACTGATTGGATAGAAAAATGTCTGGCGCACGAACAGAAAGGGGTTAGGGCCGTTTACAACAAAGCTGAGTATCGAGAACAAAGAGCATCAATGCTACAGGACTGGGCTGATATGATAGATGAGTGGACCACTTAGTACGCTGTTACCAATAATGAGTAAATGTAGAGTGGGGAATCGAGCCCCACTTATTACAGTACTTTTTAGGGATTTTACTGAGTCAAATTAAAGGTAGTTATTAATTGTCTCAATATGGTGCATCATGCTTAACTTTTTAGGTACTCCTAAGCCGTGATACGTCCCATTAGTGTGAATATTAATATACTCTTGAAATCCAAGTGTGTTTTGATCAAGGCTAGGTGTGATATTCGCAAAGTTAATCATTTCCTGAAGAGCCTCTTTGAACTTACCTGCTGGGTCACTTTGATCATTTGGGCTTTTGGTCGATAGGCTATGTTTAACGTACATACTACTATTTGATTGTTCTATGTAGGTAATGTGAAGTGCGATAACAAAAGCAGGTCCGCCAGATGTAGACCAAGCATCATCAATCGTTAAAAAATCTCCAAATCCGATTTGATGTTGGATTAGGGGAGTAGTGTACGCCACATGAGCATCTGAAAAAAACTGCGGTGTTCTACTATAGTCCGCATTTCTTGGTTGAGATGGAAAAGAGCTGTCAACAATTACGCTACGTGGTAATGAGTTTCTGAAAGCGTGCGAGTATCTATTTAGGTTCTGGATAATATTTGCAACAGAGTTACTTGTATAGGTAGTAATATTTGATTGTATATCTTCTTGTAGATACAAAGAGAATGGAACGCTGTCGTGGATTAGTTGTTGAGCTAACGTGTTGATGTGTATGATATTTTGATTGTGTACTCTTATGCATGGAATAAAAGATATGGTATGTTTAGATAATTCCACGTTGAGGAAGTCCGGTGAGTCACTTGCTAAATCACCTACTTGCGGATTTACGATAACATGCGGTACAACATTATGATTGTTTAGTACTTTGATCGTAGTGCTTAGCCGATCGATATTGTCGTTAACTGGCTCAATTATAGGGCTAACTTTGGTTGAATTAAGTCTCGGAGCTACTTCTTTCAGTGCCGCTAGCTCAAACTGCTTCCCTCTCATATATGGAAAATACATCAAAACCCTCACTATTAAACTGATTGCATTGGGGGTAGAGATGATATGATGTTGTCCTTGTCTTTTTTGTGAATGCTGTAGCTTATGCCAAGATTTTTCATCGATTTTGGTAGTTTGCTGATGAATTTGTGATCGTTTCGACGGTATGTCTTAAGTACTCTTTTGAAGTGGTCATTAGCTTCAGATTCATTCAGCGAACAAAAAATTTCTTTACACTCGCTAAACAATTCTGTTTGCGGGCAATTGGGAACAGATCCTGTGACTCTAAGTGCAATGTCGGTATACTCATCTTTCCTCAAAGTATGAAACATCAATTCCGCATCAAAGCTCTTATTTAGAGGAGCTTCTATTTTCTTACTCAACTGATTTCTTTTGTTTGATACTAAAATACCAAAGCGGGGCATATCCTTTTGAATTTTAATCAAGGAACTTAGATGTGCTTCGTGAGTAACAACGTACGTTTTATCAAAGGAGGATGTGTAAGATGACAATTGCTCAGGAAGACGCTTCAAGGAGTCAAATTTAGTTTTTATTTCGTAGCACGTAGAAGAACCATTAATGATTACACAGTCCGCTTTGTTGGTGCCAATGCGCAACTCACTGAGCATGCTTGCGGTGTTCATTGAATGAGTCCCTAACAATATATTGTTAGCAATAATATTTTTGATAACATATTCATTAGGGTAGTGCTTACAAAGGAGTTTGTACGCTTCTTCAAATAATTCAGAAAGACTTTGCACATGGGATAGTGTAGGGAAGTCACTAGCAATGTCTTGCACAAGGCTCAGATCTCCTTGAGCAACTTTAGTTATGTTTGTGCTGGTAAACATTTTTGCTAGTTGCTTGTAATTCATGGTTACATCCGATGCTGAGTTACTTAAAAACTCTTTAATCTATTGCATATAATAGTCTTAGAAAGGCGATGATTCTAGAGTAAAGACAATGCGAACTCAACCTGATAACGTTAGTTTTGGGACTACCCTAGAGACGCTAACAACAAGCACATGAAGGCACACATCCAAAAGAGAAACTGTTAATAATTTAAGACTAGTTTTAGTTTCCGCTTGAGTTAATTTTTACTTTTAATTATCCCCATGAGTTTAGTTTTTCTGAGTCAAATTTTAGCCGCTAAATTTTTCCAGTTCTTCTAGCTTGATAAGAGAAACTCGTCACGAACCGTTCCCAAAGCTTTAGATACAGCTTGGTGAGTTATTTTTTTACCACCTAGTTCAGTTAGTTTTTGAGCAATCGCTTTCTGACTAAGGCCTTGGTCTTGCTTTTTCAGAGCGAGCATTTTTTTCTTATTGTCAGTAAGTCTTGAATCGACCATTCTTCGGGCTATATTACGTAAAGCTCCCTCATCACCGACTCCAAGAGTTGTACCAGATCCAGTTAAGCTGTTCGACTTTGAAAATGTGAAGCTGCAATCGTCGCAATTCCTTCTCAAATTGGCCCTTTGATTTCAGAGCACTTTTGTATGTCGAATTCCAAGTGCGGCCATCAATGTTTTTCGGTTTATGGCGAGAGCAATACCGGTGGCTGAGCTGCAGTTTTTTCTTGTTGTCAGGATTTTTTTCGTTGTGATCATCTATCTGATATTCATCATTTGGCATATTGTTATCTAGCTTATAGAAATATTCTGCGAGTTCATTTCTTTGGCCACATAGCTCACAGTAGGTTTGCTTTCGTCGTGCATTGAGTTTGGTGTCTGCACTATGTTGTTTAAATCGCGTAGGTGTCAGGTGAAGCTGCCATAATAGTTCGAGCAGATTATCTACGGTTGCTTGAAACCTAAAATCTATAGGCCGATATTGATGCACAGTATTCTCAAAATGTCGTAGTTGCTGTTTGATCACATCATGAGCGTTTTTAAATCCCATCATCATGACTAGATTGGTTAATGGAGTATCTTCTTTAAATTTGGAGCCATATTTAAGAGACATCTCACGTGTGACTCGTTCTGTCATGGTCAATTTAGCTTTTGAACGTGGCAAGAGTGAGCGATCAATATTCTGATAGGGATTTGGAAAGAAATGAAAATGACTCTCAGGAAGAGAGCTAAGGAACGCCGATACCTTGGGATCGAGAACTTCTAAGATGAGATCTCCAATAGGGAGTTTATCTGTTTCTAACTTGTCGTGGGCCAGAACATCTTTCAAATGGCTTCTAGGGTCTTTTCTTCTTGAATGTACGGTGTAGTTTGCCCAACGATCTCGAAACTCCCGTATGCCATCGGCGACAAAGGCGTCGCAATCTTCCCATACAGATATAAAGTATGTGTCTAAGCGAACACTCGCTTCCTTTTCGATTTCAGCATGTTCCATCTGTCACTCCCGTCCCCCCATACTGCAGTGTCATGCCGCCAATGGTTAAGCAATGAATATATTAGCAATCACTTGCATTTATTGGTAGCTGGTCCTTTATCAATGTGAAAATAAATGAAGGCTCAACTTAATCAGCCAAAACGTCCAATCCGGAGTTTAAAAAATATTGGCATAGTCAGGTCTCAGTAACTAAGAGGAGGCAAAGACATGCAGGAGCTGGCACATAAAACCCTGATTAACCGCAAGACACTACTCAAGATGATTCCTTTGTCTGATCGGACTATTTACAACATGGAGCAACGGGGAGAGTTTCCTCGACGAATAGTACTTACTAGCCGCAGTGTGGCGTGGGATCTTGCGGAGGTTGAAAACTGGATAGAAGAAAAACGCAGGTCTGCATTCAAAGCAGCTAGACCGGGCTTTTTTTGGTAGTCAGTAATCAATATGTCGTTTGAAGATTTTATGGATACAGAGTTCCTTGTATCAAACAAGAAAAAAAATGTCCCAGTAGTGCGCCGTAAAACAAAAGTTGAGGTGAGATCGAGCTACGTAGACTCCATCATAGAGATTCAAGAATGCAGTGCTCAGGAGGCTAATGAACTCGGATTTATTGCTCGACTTCTGATTCAAGCAACCATGCCGCACAGCAATCCAAAATCGAATGAGTGGAGCCGGAAGAATGGTAATTTCACAATGCACATGATGGCACCATCATCTGTAGGTTTGCCTTTCGGTTGTTATGCACGCTATCTCTTGGTTTGGGTAAGTACACAAGCAGTGAGAAATAAGTCAAAACTGGACAATGGCTTTATCACAGAACAGGAAGCACGCAAGCTTGAACTGGGAGATTCTCAAAGAGGTTTTATGAAAAAACTAGGGGTGCGTTCAAGTGGGGGAGAAAATGGGCCAATAGACCCCTTTAGGGACCAAATGCGGCGGTTGTTCAAAACTACGATCAGTGTCAGTTATACAGAACTAAATGATGAAGGTGGATATATTTGTGAAGATGAAACAGGAGCCAGGGTTGCTGATATTTCCCATATTTGGTGGAGTACAAAGCAATCCGATCAAGATTCATTAGGGGAATCTTGGGTGGAACTATCGCCTAAGTTTTTTCAACTTATTACAGATAAACCTGTCCCTTTGGATATGAGAGTTCTGCGGTTGATTAAGCGTTCTCCGATGGCCGTAGATATATATTGCTGGGCGACTTATCGGGTGAGTTATTTAAAGCGAGCCACAATTATCCCTTGGTTAGGTTTGATGGGACAATTGGGAGCGAATTACGCCAATGTCAAAGACTTTAAACGACGGTTCAATGGTGGACTTAAAAAGGTACAACAGGCATGGCCAGAACTAGATGCTACTCCAACCGAAAAAGGATTACTTTTGAAGCCAAGTGCTCCTCAAGTACCTCGACGGACAAAACGACAGATTGAACGGGATATTGAAGCGTAATGGAACTGTATACACCATCGTTTTAGGTGTTAGTAAGTCTGGGAAATTAGAAAGTTATCCACGCATGTTTTGTCCCGCTTTAAAGGGGGAGTTTTGCGCATGTTTTGTCCCAGTTTACGCATGTTTTGTCCCGGAGTGCGCATGTTCTGCCCCGAGAAAGGCCAAAAAGTTTTTTAATAACAGATGGTTGTGGAACCTCCTATAGTACTTTCCTGTAGGTTTACCTATATAAAAAATTAACCTGTAGTTAAGCGAAAAACACAGTGGATAATTTGGTAAAGACTGAGAGGTTTGAATCTCGAAATTGGAAAATTGGAACAATGTAGTTTATGAAACACCGACTTGTGTAGCTGATTTATTCATGTCTGAAACTGTCAATAGAACGGATTTGAACGGCATGGGAGTTTTTTAAGTTATTGAAAATCAATTTCTTTAATATTTAATTTTCTTGGCGTTTCAACATTTATTGACATTTGAGGGGCGGGAGATATTTGGAATCGAAATAATATTACAAGCCTTTTCCATGTGATTTCAGACATATACAGACAAATACAGACAAGATTCATCGTCTTTGCAGAAATATACAGATAACAAAACATGGATAAACAGTGCCGAAGTGCGGGCAAGATAGGTGAAGTAGGCCCACCAACAAGTTGATGGTTCCTATTTCACTCATTACTTATTCGCACCTTCGGGCTCAACGACATCTTGCTCTACGAGGTATCTAATTCTCGATTTTAACCCTTGGACTCCTAACCAGTTTTAAGGGGAATGACACCTATGTTTCAAAGCTCTAAGGCCGCGCGTTTTTAAGGTGTCGCGCAGGTCGGACGCCAGGATAGAAAGTGACAACCTATCTTTGTAGAGGTCCACATTCACCGCTGATTTTCAGTAGGGGTAGAGGCTTATATCTATAGATTTTAGGCCGATACAGGTTGGTGGGTGCAACTTAGTCACGACAATACTAAGGGCACTCAATCATGAACAATATACGTATTTTAGCGGCTAAAATACCTACGGTTGCTATTTCATTAGCGCTTATCTTTCCCATACCAGTAGTAGCTGGGATTCCAGTTGTTGATGGAACGAACCTGACACAAAATATTATGTCAGCAATGGAGTCTGTCACTCAAACGGCCAAGCAGATCCAACAGTACCAAACTCAGTTGCAGCAGTATGAAAACCAGCTGCAAAACACGATGGCCCCAGCGGCTTATATTTGGGACTAGGCGCAATCGACGATTGATGATTTAACTCATGCCACCAATACGCTTGCTTATTATCAAAACCAGCTTGGTAGCCTTGATGCTTACCTAAGCAAATTCCAGGATGTGGCCTACTACCGCAGTTCACCTTGTTTCAATGGATCTGGAGGTTGTACGCCTGCAGAGCAAGCGAGGATGGAAGAAAACCGTCGCTTGGCGTCCGAATCCCAGAAAACAGCCAACGATGCTCTCTTTGAAGGCTTGAAGCTCCAGCATAAAAACTTGCAGGCTGACGCTCGTCAGCTGCACCGATTACAGTCAGCTGCCCAGGGAGCTGATGGTCAGTTAGCTGCTATTGGCTATGCCAACCAGCTTGCTAGTAACCAAGCCAACCAACTCCTTCAAATCCGTAGCTTGTTGATTGCTCAGCAGAATGCTGTTGGTTCTCGAATGCAGGCTGAAGCCGACCGCGAAGCTCAATATCAAGCGTCCCGTGAAAGGTTATTTGATATGGGAGATCCAACCGACCGTTCAAAAAACAGGGGGGTCTAATCATGAAGAATATCATTCGAGTTTTTATCGTCAGCGTGTTGGCCTCTTTCGTTCTGGTAGGGTGTGGTGAAGATGGAGGGCCAAAGTCTACAACGATCAACTGTAATAACCCGAGCCTGACGAAAGAGCAGAGGGAAGAAGGGAACTGTCTTTGGAATATGGGCGAGCGCACGGATCGCTCCAAGAATAAGGGGTTCTAATTATGAGCAAGATATGCATTCGACTTGTGATGCTACTAGCTGTTTTACTTACCTCGCAAACTGCGTCGGCGGCCATTGAGCCTAATGGTGTCTTGGATGAGGTGGCTGTGCGCTTCATGATCGCCAGTGCCACTTGGAGTACGGTAATTACAAACCATGCCGTGTGGCTGTTTTGGACGCTGGGCACTATATCTCTTGTTTGGACTGGCGGGACTTTAATCCTTAAACAAGCTGATATGAGGGAGTTCTTTTCCGAGTTTATGCGCTTTATCCTGACGTTTGGTTTCTTCCTCTGGTTACTCAGAAACGGCCCGGACTTTGCGACGTCAATCATCGACTCGTTGAGAACGATCGGTGCTCAAGCCGGTGGCCTTCCGAGAGACCTAACCCCCTCAGAGCCTATCAGCAT
This sequence comes from Gammaproteobacteria bacterium, assembly GCA_013372875.1. The sequence continues at coordinate 8,895 of JABXIW010000061.1, forward strand.
TGCTTTCGACATTATTGTTAAAGCAGGTGAGTCCTACAGCTTCACAAACCCTATAGATAACTTGTCTATCTTCTTCATCACGCTAGCAATTTTGGCATGTATGGCGGTTGTGGCGGCTAATGTGTTGTTGGCCTTGGTAACAGCTTGGATATTGATATATGCCGGTGTTTTCGTGCTGGGGTTTGGTGGTTCGCGTTGGACTTCAGATATAGCAATCAACTACTTCAAAAGCGTATTGGGCGTTGCTTTGAAGCTGATGACAATGACTTTGCTCATTGGCATTGCCATGTCGATTATGGACGGTTTTTATGCTGATCTATCCAATGACGCCCCTATGCGTGAACTGCTGGTGATCTTTGTCGTTTCACTGGTTCTCGTAATGCTTATTCACTCTGTTCCCAATGTGGTTGCTAGCCTAGTTCCTGGAGGCGGCGCGGCGGCGGGGGCTGGCAGCATAAGTGCTGGTGCGATGGCCGGAGCGGCAGTTGCCACTGGTGGTATGGCTGCCGGTGCAGCAATGGCTACCGCTGGCGGTGCGTCTGCTATTCAAGCTGCGTTTGCAAAAGCAGGTGAGAACGTAGCGAACAATGCTGACGTGATGTCGAGCCTTAGCAGTGCATTTAGCGGTAGTGGTGATACTGACGAGGCTGGCTCCTTCTCCCAAGTTTCCGGTCAATCTTCTAGTAATGGCGAATCCTCTGGCGGCGGCTTTAAAGGTAGCGCTGTAAAAGCGGGTCGTATTGCAGCGGATACTAGCGCGAATTTGATGAAGGGAATGGGGGATATGGTCGGAGAAAGACTTGGCCACACTACCGGAGGCCGTTTAGCCAGCTCTATCCGAAACAGCACGAAAGATGACGGGGATAACGGCGATAAGGAGGACGATTGACGACGCTTCCCCTGCATTTGACAACGACAACTTAGGCGGTGTGGGGACTAGCTGGATGAATCAAATCGGCGGCTTTGATGGCCTATCCAGCGAGGACCAGGAAGAAGCTCGCCAAGCACACGCTGAGTGGCAAGAGCGTGACCCGGAAAAGCACACCTTTGACGTTGAGGACTACGTTTCGTATGCCCAGGAACGCAATGAAGAGGTTGCTAGCTTTGTCAATAAAGGCCGTTCGGCCGAACTAGATAAGGATTACTGATTATGGAGTTTAACTTTCCACCTCAAAACCTTGCGGAGGTATTTGGTTTCTTCGCAGTGATGTTCATTGTGATGCTGGCCTTCTATTTTTTAGGACAGTGGCTACACAACACTGGACACGGCCCTAAGATGACAACCATTGCCGATAAAATGGAAGTATTCCAAAACAAGCTGGCCGGGCGTGCCTACAAGGACGTGACGAGAACGGTCGATCAAATCGACAACATGAGACGCTGGCCGTTTGGCCGACGCAAGTAGTTAGAAAGCACTCGGGCCGGTGATGGTGCACCGGCCCGTATTTTTACATACATCAAACCGATTGTAGTGAAGCTGTAACTCGTTTTTGGACAAAAGTAATTTAGGCACTACATGTCGAATATACTCTTCAAATAACTTTATATATCCCAAAACAAGCTACATTGTTTCTGGCAAGTACATTTCGATATGAAAGAAAATGGATATCATGAACATTACACCTAGTTCTATTTGTAATGATAGATTACATTTTTATGCAATCTATAAAACTACACTATGCATACAAATTGACACTTTAGTTGTCTCTCAGTGAAGTGCGAACGTTCAGGTTGATAAAAGCAAATTACTACAAAACTTATATCTACCAATAGATATCCTAATTGATTAAAATATATCTATCGTTGAAATTGCGAATTTTGTAAGTAAATTTATTTCATTCGTTCAACAATATATTCATTCAATGAACTTGCAATTTGGTTAGGCTTTGCATTTGGCAAAGTTTGATAAATTATACCACTGGCATCTTGCCAAATAATCATGCCATCAATTCCAGTATTTTCGACAACGTACATCGAATGAGGAACGTTCTCATTTAGCTCCCATTCTTGTTTTGTTACTGGAATTACATTCCGATGCTCTGATTTAGAAATTCCTGTTAATTCAATACCATCCGCAATAATTGCACCAAAAGTGGATAAGTACACTTTATACTCATCAGAAAATTTGACCCTTAGCTGAAGTTCGGCATCTGTTATCTCAGTGTTTGGCGCTGCTTTTAATGCAAGTAAATTTGGCAAAGCCTGAATTGTGTTAACGATTGTAGTCATTATTCATTACCTTCTAAACATTGCATGAACGCGCTTTCCAATGATCTTTTCTTTCTTGAGTCCATGTATTTCCCTCACCATGGACCTCGGTTTCCAGTGTATTATCATGCCAAAGGCTCTGGTTCTTTTTCCCATCTTCATATTCACCAGTTCGATGTTCTTCTGCTGTTAGTTCAACCAAAGGTGAATCAGCCTTTTGACCAAGATGATGTAACTCGAGCGGTTTACCCGTTTTACTGTCCAATGGAGCTAGTCCTCGTGCAATTCTATCACGATTAGAAATCCCGTCATCATCAGTATAGTCAAGATCTATATTCTCTTTAATCAGACATTTTCGACCATTGATTTCAGCTTCTATCAAACCAGCATTCTTGAGAATTTCGTATTGCTTCATATTTTGAATATTCTCAATAACTTCGTCCGACCAACCCGTTTCCTCTTTTATCTTTGCTTTTTCCTCATCACTTAGTCCTTCTTTTTCCGTAACATCAGCAACAGAAACTTCTCCGTTGCTATTTTCATGGCCCCCAACAAAAGCTATTGTACTCTGTTCCATCAATGCAACACGAGTGCTCCTTTCAATGAATGCTATATCTGGTTTTTCAATACTATGATTGCCGTTATTTTCTATTGACTCGGACCAATCCTGAATAGGTTCTAAATCCGTTCCTTCTAGCGGGAGCTCACTATGGGACTTAGTATTATCAATTGTAATCATTTCGATACCACCAGTCATACTGTGCAATCTCCTTTAACGGCAACAACAATTTCATTTAGTGTATTAGGCGTGACTTGTGAAAAATATTCATTTGCTGAAGCACGAATGTCAGTAGTACTTTTAAGCGAACGTTTTAAGAGTAAAACAATATTTTGTTTTGCAAACTTTGCTGTATCTTGATTATACAGTTTCGACAATCTTTCTTTTACCTTATAGATCTTTTCTACCGTCGGTAAAGATAGTGCGTCTTTTAATTCAAAAATAAGTTCATCTGCCGGTAAATCATTTGCACAATAAACACCTCTAACGATCATACCCAACATAACATCAGCCATGTAGTCAGCCACAATTTGCATTGAGTCCCTGCACAAGACAAGCGAGGTACCTTTTTGAACAAGAATACTATTGAATTGCTTACGTATGTCATTGCATGATGATACGCCAATATCGGCTGACTCAATAAATAGGGTATTCATCAATGATAGGATCTTTCGTTTCGCCATATCATCACTGCCAAGAGCATTACGAATTGTAGATATATTAATATTATAAAATCGTTCATTATTTTTGTTGTACAATCCCTCATCACTAACAAAAACATCTAGTTCCTGCTCAGCGCCGTCATCATCGGTAACTTTATCCGAAATTTTAACAGTCGTAGGCAAAGACATACCTTCCTTGTGGCAAAAAGCATATCCCGCTTCAAGAGAGCCTAATTGCAATGCATTTTCAGCTGATATTCCAATTGTATTTGCGATGATCTGTTGATCATCTGCAGAAACTATACGTTGTACTATCTTTGTTGATGAATTTTTAATGACATCTGGTGCAAGCTTCGAAGGGATTTGCTCAGCGACAATAACACCCTGTCCATAAGATCGCATTTCTGCAATCATATTAGTAAAATGTTCAACAGCCTTGCCCTTTGGATTACCTGCCGTTTCAGTAGAACGTTCAGTATCTAAATTTTTTAACAAGCGATGAGCTTCTTCAATAACTAAAAGATGTTTGAGTTCCGTATTTTTATTGCCGCCAATCTCCTTTGCTATTTGTCGATATTCATTAATAAAAATCACCAATAGTCCAACACTAAATGCCTTATCTGAATCATCAGCCAAACCTTCTAACTCAAACACCACTTTTTTTTCAAGTAATCCGGAAAAATCAAGATATTCACTAGTGTTAAATGTAAACCCTTTTGCACCTATACAGAGATTTTCAAGGCGTACTTTGATAGCAGTTTTAACATTTCCAGCAACCTCACCATCATATTTCAATTCATCTTCAATATAACGGGCAATCTCATCTTTCAATTCTTGCATTGTAGGGAAAAGATACTTATGTGAAGCAAAAGAATATTTGTTATTTGTATATTCAATATTAAAAAAATCTGTTTCGCTTTGATTATTTGCCAGCATAGGGTGATAACCAAGAGTTAAATCCCATCCTTTGTTCTTATATATAGTATGCAAACATTTTTCTAGTATATATGGCATGGGACCATAAAAAGAGAACGAGGCATTGAACAGATCTTTCAAATAGTCGATATGCGTTTGCGGACTAACCCCAGGCATAATATAAAAAGGATTAATTTGAGGACAATTTAGCTCCGGTTTACCAAGTGTGTATACAACACTATCAATTGCTAAGTTCCGATATTCTTTCTTAGCGGACTCAATGACTAAGAACGGCTTCTGGGCTTCTAAAAGAATCTTTTTAACGGTGGTAGTTTTACCGCTTCCTGTTATTCCACATACAAATGTATGCTTATTAAGGTCAAGTTCGCTTAATGCGAACGGCATATTTTTTATGGCTTTTCTGCCATCAGCGACATTACCTACTTTTATTGAATTAAGCTCTAGAGAACTCCTAGACAAAGGATACGCTTTTTCTATACGGAGCTCAAAGTCTGGAACACTTTCTGTCGGCATTGTGCACAACAAACCCAACTCAGAAGAATTTATATATGAACACAGTGGATTTTTAATATTATTCCCTAAAAAGTTAGGAATACGTAATACTTCTTGACTAGATGAACTTGGCTCAAATGCAAGCAATGGTAACTTGTCAGGATCTGGCTTTGACAATTCACCGCACAAGCAAGCTTTTATAATATTTTTGGAGACATCTGAATCAGCAGAATAGGTGATAGCCGTCTGCCATATACCGTTATTTTGACCACTTTTTAAGCGTTCTATTGCTTTATCAGCATAATTGATCAGCTCAAGTGCAAATCCATTTTGAATATCACCAGAGATAGATTCTCCATTAGTGATGGCTTTTGACACAGAGTCACTATACCCCTCTGAATGTGTTTTACCACTACCCAAAACAGACCCTATAATAGTTCCAAGGCCGCCCCCTACAAGAGCTCCTGCAGCAGTACCAGCCCCTGGTATAATTGAACCAATCATTCCACCGGCAGCAGCACCTATACCAGCAGCAACTTGACCAGCCACACTATTTTTCCCGTCACTTACATTGGTAGTATGAGAATTGGTTTCAGAGTAACTACTTGAGCGGGATACATTTCGCTTGCTCACAGCAAACGCTTTGTCTCGAACAGTAATTAAGCTAGAAATATCCTGTGTCACGCGATGCATAGGTACCGGCTTTGCCAAAAACATGACTGTATAATCATGTCCATTTAAGCTCCGCATAATGGACGATAGACTAAATGTTTGTTTTTGATCTCGAAGATACAGAGAAGGTACGCCAGAAAGAATACCAAAACTCATATTTGAATTCTTTTCGCCTGAAAAATTCGGGATATAACTATCCATTTCGATACCAGAAAGCATCCCTTGTGTAATACTCTTTACACTTTCAACATCACTGCATGAATATATTCCAAGAACAAGATTAGTAACGCCGTCACGACTGACTAATCCGTATCCAATAGAAACACCTATTGAATGCAAAGCGGTGAAGAGTTTTTCGATTTTTTCGTTAATAACTTCAAACGCTTTATCCACAGTCTCTGCTGAACAGCTACTTATACGAAAATACGTAATTCCGTCAAGCTGAAGTGTGCTATCACTATCAAAATGTTGCTCTAAGTTGTAACTGTCAACGATATAAGCAGGATAAACAAGATTTAGAAATTCTTCAGTCTGTTTACCAATGACAACCGTATCATTAGCAAACTCTTTAATAGCGATATCTTGCTGGGCAGATAACTCAGTATTATTCATATCTTAGCCTTATATCGTCTGTTTGATCTCATCTACTCGATTATTGAAATAGTTTTCAATTTCATCGAACCAGTTAAAATATTGCTCTTTAGCCTCAGAAAAATATTTATCTATTGCTAAAAAGAATTGCTTTTTATTTCTATTTGGTTCAATAAGAAAATAATCAGCTATTGCTGCTCCAAAAGCTATGGCAAAAAGCATACCGACTGGAATGGGGACAAGGCTTGAGAAAGAAAGCCCACCTATAAGTACAATTCCTATTCCACAAACACCACCGACAGCTAAGACTCCACCACCGACCTTAGCTGCTTCTACTACCCGAGATGCTTCCTGATAATCTATAGTATTAGTTGTTGTAAACTGATATTTACTGAGAACTTCTTGACGCAAGTTGTGCGCTAAAAAAGCATTTTGTCCAGCAATGTTATCGGCAAAGAAGGAAGTTTGTAACACCGAATCATTCAATTCAAACAGCATATCACTTAACATTGTTTTACTGCGTGATTCCATTTCTGATCGAACATAATCACAAATGGTGTTTACAACATCATTTGATGAAAAACTTTCATCGATGCTTCGGTGTATTTCATTTCTAAGGTCACTGAACATTTTATCGATCTTAGATTCTATAGCGTCACTGTACATTTTTTACGATACCTCCCTTTATCTTTTTAGCTTCTGATTTTGCTGATAATATTTGCTCAGTTAAAGTAGTTAGATCGTTAATTAGTTCTTTTATTTGCTCAGATGTCGCTTTTGCCTCGATTATGGCATCCAATTCTTTTTTCTTAGCATCTGCATTCTTTGACAGTTCTTCTATATATCTTGTCCTAATATTTTCAGTAAATGTTTCAAGGTGCTCAATCAAATCATTCTTAATTGTTTCTATACGTGACAGAATATTTGTTTTAATAAGATCAAAATGTTTATTTTGCGAATATACAGAGCGCCATTTTGTTTCTGTAAATGTTACACCTTCTTTGAAAGGCTTACTTTCTTTAGCTTCTGACTCAGTTAAATCCTTGATTTCATTAAAGGTATCTTCTGTGAAATTTGGCTTCAGAGACTCAAAAGAAATAGCACTATTATCGCTGAGAGACTCTAATTTCTTATCAAATTCATCAACTACATTTCTCTGAAGTGTCTCAGTTAGTCCCGTAAAGTCATCTATCTTTTTTATTGATTGGCGTTCCAATTCATTAAAAGCATCCGTTGAGTGGTAATCAATTTTAGAAACTTGATTTTTAAAATCTTTAACTGCTTTATTAGCTTTTATACGAATTATTCCATCATCACCGCGAAATCGACGCACCTCGTTATCAACTCCTTTATACATTTTGTTATTAATGCCATCTAATTCTTTTTTAAGAACAGCAATCTTTTTTGCCAATTCTTGCGGGGATTCGGCTTTCTGGCGGAACATATCTATTTGATCAGTTAAATCACTATGAAGCGTTTTATAAAGGCTACATATTGAATCAAGCAGTGAGCCTAGCAAAATATAGTGAGCTTTTCTGCCGAAGGTATCTAATGCAGAATTAACTTGAGAAAAACGCGATTTCTCACACAAATCACTGATGAAATCTTTGTAGCCAGGATTAAAAGGGTCATTTTTACTAGACCATGCATTTTTTAGAAAATCCTCCATCCTTCCTGCATTATTCAATTTCATTAGTTCAGCCAAGCGTTCGTCGTCATTTAAGGGGGAAAATTTTTTAGCATACAATTCAGCTTTACTGTCAACGATAATAATATTTCTTTTGTCTAAGTTACTAAACTGCTGATATGCTTCAGCTTCTAAACGACGTAAGTCTTCAGCATTCACACTTGTAGCTCGAGTCAAAACAAGAAATAATGCATTTTTATTATGAGCTACGCTCGTATTTTGCATAAATTGGTTAAACTGGGTTGATTCTAAAGCCTGTCCAGCGATAGGTTTTAAGAAAATAATTGCATCGGCATTCTCAATATACTGAGACGTAATTTCGGCAACACCACCACGAGCGCATACTCCAGGACTATCAATAATTTCAATTCCTCGCATTTCCCCACCAAAAGGGAAAAGCACCTCAATTTTTGTTACAATATCCTGCCAATTATTCTTTTTTTCTTGAATGTAATCCCTAATCTTTTTGTTGTACATATCCTTCGATATATTATGTATATTAGCCTCTTGAACCTCAGTAGCGTTAAGCAAATCCTCAACTTCATCCTTTAGGATGTTAATTTTTTTACCCTTTCTTTTGGCTTTTAAACCAGATTTTACGAGAATTTCACTATTTATTGTTGGAACTGGAATGTCTCTATATTCATCATCCAAAGCAGCATTCTTTTTGAGGAACTCCCTTGCAGCAGAATCACCAGAAATATCTTTTCTCCGACCATCCGCATAGGTTGCTTGAACACAAAATTCTTCACCATTTTTTATTTCTATGATGGCGCTTGTACATTGTTTGACATCCATTGGCAGGAGCTCTACACCAAGATAAGCGTTAATGAAAGTTGACTTTCCACTCTTCGACTCACCCGCAATCATAAGACTAAATCTGTCAGCTCTTACTTTTTCGGCTTTATTACGAATATCAATCAACAGTGGTTCTAGGCGCTCTAATGGATTTGGCATTTCTGCTCGCTGAGCATTATCCTTGATCTCTTTTATTAAGATCTCAACCTGCTCGTAAGAGCTCAAAACTTCATTCTTTCGTGACTTGTAATCTGTAATCATTGCTTATTCTCTCTTTGAGCTATCTCAATCCATGTCCAACTTAAATATGCTGTACATCAATCGGAATAAATCTGTACCACTATTAAAATCAAAGACTGCTTGCGGAGTTTTTGGTGCAACATTAATATTTATGATGCAGTATTTTTTTAGGACTAATATCCCAAACCTGTTCACCAAATCCCCTCAACCACTTTTCCAGTAATCGAGAATCAATGACTGTTGCCGAGATTCTGAAATGATCATCATGTTCTTCAACTTGCTGATCTTCTGACAAAGGAGTTTCCAATAAATGAAAACCGGAATCTTTTGATATACAAAACTGAATTCGGCAATTTTCCCCTTCACCGAATCCAAACCGGCCATCGGCATCATACTGACTTAACTTAAATTCTTTTGGTCGTTTAAAATTAAACGCCGAAACGTACGCCTTATGAATGCGGTGTAATGCCAGACTTCGCTCATTGTCGTAACCTTCAAATTGGCATACCAGATAGAGGCGAGAACCTTGCTGTGCTAATCCTAAAGGCATGACAGTAGCTGATCGTTGTTCTTGCTTATTGTTATGGTAATCCAGCGTAAGAAAACGATCGTTATATAGAGCATCACTGACAGCCCTGAATACATCTGGATGAATTTTGGGAGATAACAACGGTTGAGTTTCACTAACAACCCGAACTTTCTTCAACCAATCACGTTCTTTGTTACTTGAGTCTGTCGGGATAAGATTGTATTTAGCTTCATCAAAAAAGCTTGATAACGAAGACAACACATTAGCTGGCAACAGGTTAGATAAATAATCTTCAGCCAAACTCAGCAACATGGATTCCTGAGGTCTTAACTTCGCTAGAGAAAAACCAGTGTTTACCTTGTTCCAAGAATAACCATAGGGCTTACTTCTATCATCTCGAACAATATCGAAATGCTCACATAGCATCTCCAAATTACGTTGAATGCTTCTGATATCTCTTTCAATACCAACTTCTTTTAATTGTTGATGAAGCTCACTGGCCGTAACCTGATGTGATTGAGGTATGCGCTTTAACATCTCAAAAGATAAAGCCAGTGTTTCCTGTGTGCTTGCACGTCTAGCCATAATTACTTTTCTTATATTTGTTATACTTTATCAATCTACACTTGATGCAGAGAAAGACAGAGGAATATTTACAACCATTTTCTATGCCTCAAATCACATATTACACAACACAGCCAAAACCATCAATTTAGAACTAAATCAATTAGGTAAGAAATATTATTCAGTTCAGTCCAATTGTAGAGACAGCTACGACAAATTGTGTCTGACAAAAACACCTATGCTTCACATATTTTTTTAGCTAGCTTTTTTGTGCGCTTTTCTTCATACATCGCCTGATCAGCCATTTGTATTAGCTGACTTGCAATGATATCTGAATCATAAGCAGGACAACCGGAAGGACTAAATGTATGGATTCCCGCAGAAAAGCCAATATAGTGCTTTTCGGTAATACTTTCTTTAAATGGAAATTTAAAAACTTTCTGTTGCAAACATTCGCACCATGCTTCAGCTTGGTGCTCATCAAACCCGGGTAGTAAGACCACGAATTCATCGCCACCATAACGAGCTACGAAAGAGCCTTTTGTACCATGACCTTTGAGCATATTTGAAAATGAACATATAGCCAGATCTCCGGCATGATGTCCCATTTTGTCATTGATGGTTTTCAGATTATCCAAATCAAGAAACACCACAGATACCTGCTCCTGCGTAGGTTCAGCAATGAGTTTGTTTAACACATCAAGACATAACTCCCGACGGTTTAATCCGGTTAAACCATCAAGTTGAACAAGCTGTTCCAGTTGCTGTATTTTTTCTTTTAGTTGTACGTTTTCTGTTTTTAACTGATTAATTTTATAGTGTAATGAATACTCATTGGAAAATGCCAATTCGGAGATGAGCTGGTAGTTTTGGTCGATTTTATGTGTAGGTGAATACGCGAATGCAATATCTGTCATAGTTACCTTCCAGCCCTTTACCTTACTTTTCATAGCTACCCCTGAGATTTCATATTTTTATGATATCCCCGAGTGCGTCAAAGTGTGTCGTATAAAATCCATCAGTTCAGATTTCAGTAAGTTGTAATAAAAAAAGGTTCATCGCGGATAAGCGGGAACTAAAAACAAAAACGGTAGTAAGT
>JABXIW010000335.1 GCA_013372875.1 Gammaproteobacteria bacterium
GCAAGCCTGCGAAAACATTTCTTATAGCAGAAACATTCCTTATCTCTTCAGAATTTTCAAAATCCTGAACACCCATTTGTATAGAGCTAACTGCATTATCGAGAATGCTCATAATCTAATCCTAGTAGTAATTTACTTCTCGTTTTTTCTAAAGATCTCTTCCATTTTGAGAAATTTAGAATATTCATAACGATCGAATTTATTTCTAATGGCAACAGCCTCATTACCGTCATAATATTCAACTATCTTACTAGGCACACCATAATCACTAGCTAGCCTACCCTTATCGGAAGTTGCATTATATTCGAGCTTTAGTAATAGCCTATCCAAGCCTCCAAGTTCTTCTATCGGCTTACCGCTAATATTTGATTGGTGGTATTTATACATAATGTTAAATACGCCTAAGTACTTCACAAGTTGATATTTCAATGTATTAAATATAAATTTAGATGACTCTCTCACCGCCCTATCAACAGTAAATTTTTCATCTTTCCCGTCAACTCTTGTAAGGTTATATTTAATACTACCCGCAAATCCATCAGATAAATAAGCGGATAGCGCATAAACTAGTATTGGAAATCTAGCTCCAGCATTCCCCCCTTTTTTTAGCGGCCTCTGATTATTTATTAAAAACTCTAACTGCTGGTTTTTAACAATTGGAGCAATTACTTTAAGAACATTTTTAAAACCCTTGTAGTCTATAGTCATGCTAATATTTATAGACTTAATCAGCGCTTGAATTTCAGCTTGCTCATATGGTGATAAATCTAGGATATTATCGTACACATCTAGCTTATCGCTATATGATATAACTTTATACATGCGCATTACCTCATCAGGAATCCCTCTTTCTAATTGCCTTTCAAGCAATGCCTTTTTATGAACTATGTCTTCGCTATTTAGGTACTGCTCATCAGTGATAAAATAATCAATTTCATCTTTTATAGAGTTTACATCATAGTTTTTATGCTTTATTTCATTATCAGAACCATTAATAATTTCGGAAAATTTTTTATCAAAGATTAATACCCGCCCTGTAAAGTGATGAAGAAATCTGCCCGCTCTCCCTGCAATATTTTTGGCATCAAATGTTTTTAAACTTTTGTCTCCTTTACTCGCATTTATCACAAGCAAATTCTTAGCAGAGGTATTAACGCCTTCAGTTATCGTTGTTGTAGAAATCAACATATCTAGGCAGCCGTTATTAAATAACTCTATTATTTCCTTTTGTATATACTTTGGTACCAAGCCATGATGTATTCCAATTTTAAACTGAAGTGCCTTTATTACAATCCACTCATCATGTCCGTAGCTTGTGCGCAAATGCTCAATAAATTCTTTTAATTGATCTGATATGTCGTAGTTAGAGTTATCCAACCCTACAATCCCTTTAGCATAGGATTCCGCCATTCCTGGACCTAAAGTATATAGAATGGCATTTTCGCCTATTTCTCTAAGTGCAGACACGACTTTAAAAACTCGCTGTTTCTTAGTTTTCTTACTATATCCTTGTAATCCTAAAGTTAACTTATCATCAATTATAGTAATTCCATTTTTTACAGTATCAATACTCTTGCCCACAATTTCATAATTGTTGTAATTCAATATTTCAAATTCGTAACTATCAAGGAATTTATTAAATGATTGATTTACAACAGAATCATTAGTTTTAGGAAACTCAATATAAGGCCCTACTAACAAAACATCAGACTTATCAGATGACAGAATATCTTGAAGTGCCACCCTGTAAGCTGTATCTCTCTCATTTTCCGAGCTGATAGCATCGACTAGATACTCATTATCAATCTTATATATTTCGTCAACAAATACAAAATCCATGTTTAAGCTAGGATTCTTGTCAATAAAGGATAAATATCTCTCTGGAGTAAAAATAAAAATATTCTTATCTTGAAACTCTTCTACTTCACTTAACGTATGTATTCCAAACTCTTCCTTGAAATTTGAATACCGACTATCAGTAATTAGCTTTTCATAATTTTCTGACAGCAACGCTATAGTTGGAAATATTAGTACAATATTTTTGTAGGCTAACTTTTTTATGATTTCATAGATAAGAAATGTTTTCCCAAACGATGTCGTCGCTGATAAAAAATAACGGTTTTTACGAGATTTATTAAACTTGGATAGTACATCTTTCTGGAATTTATGCAGTTTAATACTATTATCTGCATATAATGTGCTTTCATATACAATTGCTGACAAAGTGTTTAAATCAATACACTCTAAATGGCTCTCTTTATTAAATTTATCAAGAAGCAAATCGTAATAGTGTGGAACGCCTGAAATATTAGAAATATACTTCAAAAATTGTAGGTCTGAGCTAACTAGCTTCTCATTTTTAATTTTATCAAAATAAAGACATACCTTTTTGACAAACTCGTGATCTGAGATTTTATTGTTAAAGTATAAATTTAACTCTTTTACGATAGAAGCGGTCTCTTCGACTCTATCCATGAAATGACATCCTCTTTTATTTTTTTCGTTTCCTTAATAGGGACCAATATAAAAAACAGCTCAACTTCAATCGACAACTTATAACTTGTTTTAGAATAGCGTGAATTTATATGCTCTATTGTTTTAATAATGCTGTCTTTGTAAGGAATATTGTAGGCTGGGTATACAAGCAATATCGGATAGACCAGTTTCATATTATGCTTTTTGATTTCATCTAAGATTTTTATCTGAGGATTGTTTATCCATTCATCTAATATTTCTGTAACCTTAGATCCTTTCGGAATTTCATTTCGATGATTAACCATCGCTATAATATTTGTATCTAAATATTCATCTGACAATACCTTATCCAGTCCGTCTATAGCTGATTTTGCACAACTTGCTAATGAATTCCTGAACTTAACCTCACCAAACCAAAGTTCTACAGATTTATTATTCTCAATGATGTGGTAAGAGTCATACCCTTTTGTTTCGGAGTTCTCTAAAGGGTTGTAAAAATAGCCTCTAGAGATAATTGGCTCTGTATTATAGAAATTAAATAAAATCGAATGTAACAATACCTCACCGTAGAATCCGTATTTTATCTTAGCGTCTTGATTATCTGACGGCTTATATTTTAGCTTTGTTTGAAGGGCCCTAACTAATAAGGATTGATATTCTTGACTTGATATTTCAAATTCATTAAATGAATAGTCAATTATAGAGTTATAAATAATAGTTGAGAGAGCCTTTTCAGAATAGCAAATATAAGCATCATCCTCGTTTGTACTAATATTTATACCGTCAATACCGTTTGATGCGCAGGGTAATTTGTATTTCAAAACTAAAGTTTTATTAAGCAGATCCCTTAATTTCTTTCTCAATTATTGGCTTCCTGTCCTAGTTATCAGCTCAAAACTGACTTTTTATAAGCGAAGTCTGCTATATATGGTGCTATGAATCAATAGTTTATTTGATCATGCTTGATAAATTCTAACGCTTAAGGCGAGCGGTAGTAAGACAGGAGTTCATCTTGACTTCTTTTCTATACTAGCTTTTATCTTTACTATTGTAAGACATTACATTCATTTACAACCAATCTGCACCGGATATGCACCGGAAGATTTAAATTAGGAGGAAGTATTAGAAATTTTAAGAATCTCAAAAAACAAAAAAGCCCTGAATAATCAAGGCTTTATGCTTACAAATAAATGGTGCCCAGGGCCAGACTCGAACTGGCACGGTGTCGCCACCGGGGGATTTTAAGTCCCGCATCCAAAAGTAATAATCTTTTATAAAAAGTATATTTGTGCTCTAATACCGCCTTCTATACATATAACTATACATATCATGAGTAGTTTAAAGGCTTCCTTACTCGCCGAAATTAGTCAATTTACGACACAAGAAATCCAACAAGTTTTAGCATTACTCAAGAAGAACTCTGAAAAACAAGGCAATGACAACGAATGGATCCGACTGGATGAAGGGTTAGCCATTTACAAACAGAAAGCCTCAAAATACTGGTGGGTCAGAATTTATCACAACTCCCTGCTGAATAAAGAAACCAGGCGCTCTACTAGAGAAACTGATAAGAACAAAGCCATACAAATAGCATACAACTTACAAAGTAAATTATTGGGCATGGCAGAAAACGGCCTCTATTATCACGACAACCTCCCTAAAGTTAAGGACATTGCTAAGAAGGTAATCAAGGAGTTAAAAGAAGCCCATGTTCAAAAAACCACCTATCCAACCTATATTTCTATATTAGAAAATCACATCATTCCAAAGGTGGGCAACCTAGTAATTAATCAGTTGGATCTCGCTGCACTAAAATCTTATTTTAATAGCACCACTCGACGATCAAGCACAGGGATTAAAACTGCTAAAACTTGTTTTTCACTTATTTATGATCATGCAGTTACGGCTCGCATCATCAATCAGCGTGATGTACCTACCTTACCCAAGGTCACGGCAAAAGAAACAGCAGACCGCCGCGAAGAGTTTGATCCTGACGATCTAAAAACGATTCTGGACAATATCCACTCTTTCTCTAATACTACCAAAAATAAAAAGTCACAGTCTTACCGTAAATTATTACTGCCCTACATTTTATTTTTACTTGAAACAGGTGCTCGACCTGGACTTGAAGTCCTTTCTTTGCAATGGAAGGATATTAAAAGCTCAAATAGTAAAATAAATAAAGTATGGACTTGCCGCATTCGCAAAGGAAAAACAAAAAATAAAGGTGTTAGGCCAGTTGTATTATCAGCCAAGGCCATCATGGTTATTTTAAGTCTATATGTAGAGCGCTATCATGATTATGTAGACATTGAATACATTAAGAAAAAGCACCCAAATGATTTTATTTTCTCGAGTCGTGAAACTCAAACCACTACCGATATGACGAAAATTTTTCAGCAATATCAAGACTATCTGGGTGATAAAATAACCCAGCGTTACCACCTCTACAGTGCACGGCATTCACACATTAATAACGCCTTGCGCAAAGGAATATCAATATGGCTAATTGCTCAAAATGTTGGCACATCTCCTTCAACTATTGAAAAGCACTACAAGCGATATAAGCCTGAACTAAGCGCAGGACTACTTATTGATATGGATGAAGTAAATTCTTTGTTACACCCAACAAAACAAGACCATTTTAGTAAGTTAGAAAGTTTAAATGCTACTTCTCAGTGGCTAGAGACTCAAGACTATTATGAAGACGCCATACAAAATGGAGTGGACTTGTTCGAAGAACCAGATAACTTAACTGATCTCGATGAGCCTCCAATATAGTTTTTTAATATTTAAAAAAATAATAAAAAAAGCTCTCTGAAAACTGTTTACGTCAATAAAAAACATTCTCATTGACTTTGATTGCCACTTATTTTTAGAATAAAACGCACTTAAACAACAGGACAAATATTTTGGCATATAATACAGAAATTGACGGTAATCTAATTGAAGTTAATAACAAAATTGGCATGGCATTAATAGAGCAATTTCAGGATCGATTCTCTGATGATGAATTTCATTTGCACAGTAAAGTAAATGACATAAAAGATCGAGATCTTGCGAGTTGCTTCCTTTATTGGTTCAACCTAGATCCTGAAGGGCAACAATTATTTGCTAAAAACCTCAAGGTAACTCCTGAAAAATTACGAGTTACCTGCGAGAATATTCGAGAAATTTTTAACAATTAATTAACGCTTTTTAAGTAGCAAAGTGTAAAGCCAAAATCTAAGACAACCCCATTTCAATTTGCCGATTCTTATCTCCCTCTTCTTTCGATGATGAAGTTTTTGAAATGGGTCTAACCCAACCGGGATACACTTCAAGCGCCATTAGCTTTTTTATTTTCATTAAGGCTTCGAATGCATCTTCTGATTTAATCAGATGTGCACTTGCCAAATAGGAGATTAATAAATAAATCGCATACATTTGTGGATTCAAACCGTTCTTTTTACATTCCAGCTCATACTCAACCACCATATTTGACTGCTGAATATCTGAGTATATCTCAGGGAGCACATCCATAACCTTCGCATGGTTCGGCTTTCTGTAGTCGAGAATTGTTTGCAGATGTATTTCACTTCCCCACATACCCCGATTCAAACCTGGGTATTTTACATAGTCCGTACAAGTGTGGATTACAAACTCTATGACCTGAAATAGCTCTTCAAAATTTTTAATGTTAAAGAGTTTCAGTTGATTTTCAAATATAGACTTAGGGGTGTCCTTTTCGTTTAGACTAAACAAAGCTCTATCGCTATCAGGTATTAATCGTTGATTAAGTTGTTCCATGAACCATTGTCGCGCCTTGGGCTTAGTTTGAATCGCCCTTAATATTACAGTGCCTGCTAAGATCTTTCTTCGAGTATCAAATTTTCGTTCTCGAAACTGATTGTCATATTGCCTTACTTTACGACCTGAGTTGATTTTATTTTTGATGGCTTTTTCCAAGCCTTTTTCGATCGATAATTCCATTATCATCTTCCTTGTTTTTGTGATTGGAAGTGTCAGTCCTTGACACTTTTTTATTTTTAATTATAGTTTAACTTATTGTTTTATCTAACAATTTCACTCTATCTCAGCTTGCAAATCGAAGTCAAGAACTGATAGCCTAAAAGCAACGAAACACGAAGTGCGCACTTATGCAAACTGGAAGTTTGCGTGCTAAAACCTTTAAGATCATAAGAAAAAATCAGGAGCCAAGGAATGGCGATTTACCATTTGCATGTTAAAACCATGTCCCGCTCTCGCGGACAATCCGCAGTAGCTTGCGCAGCTTATCGCTCCGCTTCCAAGCTTTTGGATAATCGAATTAATGAGGTATTCGACTATTCAAAAAAGCGCGATTGCTTGTATTCACACACCCTTTTCGCTGGCAAGGAACAACCCGATTGGTTGTCCAATCGAGAAGCTTTTTGGAACCAAGCCGAAGCCAGCGAGAAACGAAAGAACAGTACCGTGATGCGTGAAGTGGAATGTTCATTACCGCATGAGCTTTCGCTTAAACAAAACATCAAACTGGCATCCAGCTTTGCTCGTTCCATTAGTAAAAAGCACCAAGTGCCTGTTGATATTAATATCCATCAACCACATCGAAAAAACAGCGATAAAAATATCCATGTGCATTTAACTTTCCCAACTCGTCGTTTAGAAGATGGCGAATTCACCGTCAAGACCAGAGAATGGGATGACCGAAAAAAAGGCAAAGAAACTGTTAATTATTGGCGTGAACAGTGGGCTGTTATGTGCAATAAGTACTTAGCGAAGTCTGGAGTTCAGCAAACCATCGATCATCGTTCATATGAAAAGCAAGGTATTGATAAGTTGGCTACTCAGCATCTTGGACAAGCGGCTAATCAAATGCGAATAAGTGGTAGAAGCAATAGCATAGTCGAGTTGAATAATACTATTATAAAACGGAACGAAGCAGCATATGAACACACTACCGCTATTAAGGCTATAGAGGCTCATCAACGAGGATTTAGCCAAGACATCACCAGAATGGTCAAGCGAATAGAAGCGAGGGCTGCCAAAGGCCAGTATGACAGTGTGAGTCGACTACAAACTTTATTAATAAATAAACAACAAAGTATTTCTTTTGATATTGAGCAAATCATAGGACAAATTAAACAGCTCGGTAATCAGGAAAATCCTGAGCTAGAAAGGAAGAAAAAAGAGCTCGGAGCTCACCAGAATCAACTTAATAAATTGACTCAACAAAAAACCAAACTTAACTCCAATAAGCTGTACTTTTGGCAATTCATTAAAAAGTATCAGCAATACCAGGAATTAAAAAATATTCAGCAGAAACAGCAGCAACTAGCTAAAAGTAACGATTATCTAATAAGCACCATTGAGCAACTTGAACGCCAAGAAAAAGCTGCAAAAGTTAAGACACAGAATCAATTGGAATTCTTAAAAGAGTTAGCTGAATACAAGATGAGCAATATTGACATTCTTCGTCACAAAAATATTAATTTTCCTGATATCGCGAGAAGTCAGACCAGTGCGGTTAAAAAACGACCAAAATCGTATCAGCCAAATACATATTTATCAGCGCCATTAATAAAATAAGCCTCATTATTAACACCATCAATAACTCATTGTTTTTAAAAGATTTTTCACTTGTTTTGATTGCTGAAATCAAAAAAAAATGCTATAATAAGATCTATTGTGAACAAAAAAGAGCAAGAGCCAGAATAGAGAAAGGCTATTAAGTTCCAATTGTTCTTCTTTTAACCCCCAAGCCATTTGCTCTTAAATTAACTTTCTTTCTCAATAACATAAATAATCTTTATAAAGGATTAAAAATAAAGAGATCACTAACTAAATTTAATATATGTAAAAATAGAAAAGTGATCTTCTTAATTAAACTTTTATTAGTAATATATTAATTAATTACAATTAAATTGAGCTTCTACTTAATCAAATTTTTTCCACTTCAATTCAGGTATTTTCTCTGCTCTTAGAGGTGCAGAAGCTTCTCTAGCAACTCTTTTCACATCTGCTATATCCTCAGCGGATAATTTGCCTTTAGAGTATTTCTTTATAATAAAAAGATAAGACAATATAACTATTCCAAATAAGACACCTTTGACTATTGGGTGGTCTATTGCTCCATTAGTTAAAAGATATGGAGAGTAAATAATGTAATGGAAGATATGAGCAATATTTTCACCAAAATATTTATATATGAATTCGGTCACATTTCCTACTGCCGAGAATGAATAACTAAAAAATGGCAGCGTCATACCTAACACTATAATTCCCCCACCGAAGCAATAGAACAACGTATAAACTTGTTTAGCGGTAAATGTCGGGATAGGAGTTTTAAACGAGCGAACCCAAGATAAAACAAAACCAAACATTATTAAAAAACCAAATGTCAGGGGAAACGTATCTCCTAGAAAATATACAAATATCGATAAAACATAAGAAAAAGTAAAAAACAAAAATAAAAAGCGAATGGTTCGCTCTACTATGAAACGGACTTTGCTTGTGGGTGCTTCAGCCATTAATAATTCCTCTTGTTTAATTTATTATCTTGCAAACTAGGTTTTCCACGAAAGTGATGCACGCCATAGCATACCATATGAACGCTATTGCGTGTAGCGCTAAAGCATACATAAATTAACAATGAATGTATGAAAATTGAGAAAAAATTTGGAGCGCGACTCCGTAAATTACGAAGAGCGCAAGATCTATCGCAAGAAGCGCTTGCTATGGATGCTGGCACTAACCGTACCTATGTCAGCGAGCTTGAGAGGGGCATTAAAAGCCCAACTATATCAACCCTTGAGCAATTGGCTAAAAGCTTGAGTATGTCCATATCTGAGCTTTGCGAAGGTTTATAATTGGATTGTGAAAGGCCATATTTCAAATCAGAAATTTGATGAATATATAACCTATATGACAAAGAGTTTAGAATATACGGCACGCTCTATTATAGTTCCTAGTGAAATACTATCTCTAAAAAAAGACTTTCTCATTACAATAGTTAATATTCTTATATGGCTATTCATTAATGTATTATCTCAAACCATAATAAAAGTCTCTAAACGTCACAAAGCAGACTCACACGCTAAACCATTTTTAAAAAATCCGTTTCAAAAATATCGATCTTTAGCAAGCCATGAATAACGACAGATATGACAAAGTGTAAAAAGTCCACTCGAAGTGTGGGCGGTAATTATTTCAATAGCTCTTCAAATTTTGGCGTAAAGTCTGCTACCGAAGACTGATAGTTATAGAAAGGCATACCCCACACTATAAACTCCTTACCCTCCCACACTTGTTCAATTTGATGGGTAGCCTTTAAATCAAGTAAAAAGTTTTGTTTCCAAGCATCGTTTTCAAACAAGTGTGAACCTTTTGGTTCGATAAACACTTGATAAGTGAGTTCAAGGTTTTTTTCTTTCTTTGTTAAAAGCAATAAGAAGTCAGGCTCAAATGCTCGACCATCATCAAACGTGTAAAGTTTGAAGTGCTTTTCATTTCTTAATAAATAAACATCGTCATAAACTGATTTAAGATCATCAATCATTGAGTCTAAGTATCTGACGAAATACTTTTCTTCAGAAGTTCCATAATTGTCATTGAATACAAACCATTCACATTTTGAAAGATCTAAGGAAAGCTCTTCATTAGTTGTTTCACTTTGAGCAATACCAAACTCTTGCTCTGTAAATCCATCATTTGAAATGTTGAGAATTTTATCTTTATCATATAATTCATTAATGGTTTTTGGTGTAAACTCTTTCGTTCCTTCGTAGTCAATACGATTAACATTTAACTGCTCTGAAATCTTACCAAGAACTTTCTTGCAAAGCTTCAACTTTTCTATTTGTGGAATATTTCCTAAGATATCTTCACGACCGCTTATTTCAACTTTTATTGAGCCAAGATAATCTCTTGAAATAATAAACTCATCTATTGTTTTCAAGCTTGGGAACAATATTTTTAACTCATTAAATTTATAAGCTGGAATGCAAGCCATTGCCTTTCTTATAATGTGTTTACCTACATCAATTAAATTAACACGTTCTCGTTTTACTTTTAAATGTTTAACCGTAGCACTTTCAAAGATAGTAAGTTCATTCGAGTACTCGGTCTTAATAGCATATGAATAATTAGTGTTTATAATAGAACTATCTAGACCTTTAACCTTTGAGCGATCATAAGAAACCCGCTTGTTTACATAGATCAAACCAGATTTATAAAATGATGTCTCTTTAAACTTATCTTTTACTCTTAAAGAAAGCTCTTTGCGAGTTTTGGGCTTAATACCGATTTCTTGAAGTGCGATGTTTAGATCACTGATATATTCTGGGTTGTGGGCAGAGTGATAGTAAAGTTCTTCACAAATCTTCAGCTCATGTGCTTCTACGGTGTCGTCTAAAGTGTCATACTTCCGTTGGTATAGTGGTTGTTCATCTTCAACTTTGAAAGGACAGTAACGAGCTCCACGACCAATCAACTGCGCTTCTTGTGTAGCCGTTTTACCCCATTTGTTACGTGTATCATATAATCGGACAATATCAAAAAGGTTAAGAACGTCCCAACCTTCATTAAGCTTATCTACAGCAAAAATCGCACGTATTTCATTATCAGAATCTTCTAATGAATTGAGTTCGATTTGATATGTTTCAGCTTTTTTGCTATTTACTTCAATTGTCTTTTCTACAGCAAAGTCTTCTTGTAGTTCTAAAACTAAAGATTCTAATGTAATGTTATTCTTTTCAAAGAATTGAAAAGCGGTATAGATTACATCACCTTCCTTAGAAGTGTTTTTAATGGCTTCTAAATCTTCTTCGCCAATCTTCTCAATAGTGTCTAGAAACTCCTTATAAAAAGCTGCACTATCAGCGATAGCTTTAGCTTTAAACAAGATTACAGGCTTGATAACAAGTTTATGTTTTTCAAAAACCTTACGGCGATATTGACTTAAAATAATTGCACGTAAAGCTCTTGGAAAAGCTTCACTATCTGACTGCAATACTTTAACTTCTTTAGAGTATAAATCTTCTCTAAATTTTTTCAGTGGGTAATCAAAAAGAATAATGTTTTCATATTTTTCTTTTATCTTTTGATCTGCTATGTCTGCTGTAGCGGTAAACTCCAGCATAACATTAGATTTATTTGCAGAGAAAATTTCTCTAATTGTATTTTCCCAACTATCTACAGAATGTTGCTCTTCTTTACTTTTCTTCTTTTTTGTTTCAGCATTAATATGGTGAGCTTCATCAGAAATCAAAACAACTTTGTTATCTTCAAAGTCTTCCATAGAAAGAGCATTTTCTTTCGGGCTGAGCATTGCAGCGTGAAGACCTTGGATCGTAGTGAACACAATGTTTATGTCACTTGAGTTAGTCGTTGCAAAGTTGTCAACTTCCTTGACGTTGACCTGATCACCATCAATATTAATAGTGCTATTAAAAAGGTATTTTGATGAACCTTTGTTTAAAAAGTTTTCTTTGGTCTTTTTAATGATGTTAGTACTATTAACAAAGAAAATAAAATTACGATACCCACGCTTGTATAGCGTGAGCATTTCACCTGCCATAATCAATGTTTTACCTGAACCAGTCGCCATATGATATAGCACATTTATTGGTTCATTTTTGGGTTTGTTTTGGTATTTATCAAGATAGAACTCAAAGCGTCCAAAAGCTTCTTTTTGGTATGGACGCATTTCAAAACCAGGATTTAAATTGTCTTTAATATAATCAGGCACAAGCTCAGAAAAAACGTTTTCACCAAGCGCATCTTTTAAAGTGCTTAAAGTTTCATGGAGCATTGCCATAATAGTTATGCTCCATAAAACATTTGGTTGAATTTCTTATCTTGTTCAGAAATTCCATTACTTTCATCATCAATATCTGAATAATTGACGTAAAGTTGGTTCTTATCAATTACCTCTATAAGAAAACGTTGTTGGTTTTCAAAAGAAAGCTCATTGAATAATGAAATATTATTATCAAATTGTTTTGGATTGACTTTGTAAGAAAGGTTTGAACTATCTTTTAGTTCGTCCCAAATAGTGATTAATTCTTCTGAACTTTGAGCTTGCTCAACTCGATCTGAGTATTTTGAAGCTAGTCCAGCCAATTCACAGTAAACGAAAGAACCGCCACCTTGCCAGTTAACCAATTTTGAAATGCCTGAGTTGTCACCAGAAATGACTTTTTTAAGTCTATTTACACAATCATTTGCACCATAATTTAACTGTTCTATACCGATGTATTTTCGATTCAACTTATGTGCCGTAGCAGCCGTTGTACCGCTACCCAAATGGTAGTCAAGTATTAGATCTCCTTCATTACTAGCCATTTCTATGATTCTTCTAATTAGTTTTTCAGGCTTTTTACCACCTTTAAGGGTAACTCCACCTTCACCCGCAATTCCTTCATACGAGATATCAGACCAAATATTTGTTAGCTGCATTGCAGCGGTAACTTTTCCATCTATTTGTCTGATTTTCTTCTGATAAAAAGCCATTTCTCGACCATTATGGACATACACGTCATAATGCTCATCACGTTCAACTTTATAAATCTGACTTCTATTTTTCTTTGATTTATCCCTAACCTCAACAATAGACTTGCCCGCTTTGTTACCTATAGCTGTAGATTGGTAAACTCTGTGTGCATTTGAAATTGCAAATTCACCTACCATATCCAAAAAAGCGGAATTTCCAATCTTCTCTATGGCAGTTTTTTTTGAATCAAAGCCATTTGTTTTCGCAACATGTTCTCCAATATCTTCGATATTCCAGATTTCAAAACTTTCTTCGATATTCGTTACAACTTTGTTGTAATTAGGATCATAGTCACAAGGAACATACTGTTCATTATATGCCCATTTAGATTTGTCTTTCGCATAGGACAGAATGTATTCAGCTGTTTCGAAAACACCCGCATTCACACTCGCAAAGCCTGATGGGGATTTTGTTCTGACAGTGATTTTGTTGATAAAATTGTTTTGTTCAGTGTTAAAAATTTCTTTCATCAGTAAATGAAGTTCAGCAACACCATCATCACTAATTTGAACAAAAATAGCACCATCTTCAGCCAGTAGTTCTTTAGCTACTTCTAGCCGATTTTTCATGAATGTTAGCCATGTGCTCAACTTAAAATTAGAGTTGTACTGAAATGTTTCCTCTGCCTTTTGGCTATGAAAGTAATAGGGAGGATCTATATAAATGAGTTTGACTTGATTAGCATACGATTCTTTTAATGATTCGAGAGCAAAAAGGTTGTTACCTCGGATAATAAGATTGTCCTGCTTGGTCAGATCAAATTGACTGACAGTCTCATCTGACTCATATTTAATAAATTGAGTCATAACTTTAGGCTTTAATAAAGTGTCAATTTGATCAGGAGCTAAAGTGTCGTTCCAAAAAATCTCATCTCTTTTTTGATCTTCTTTTGTCTGACCACCTTCAAGCACACAGTCTTTATATGGCCAAGAGAGAAACACGTCATTAGACTCATTTAAGTAGTGAGTGTCTACAGTAAGACCGATCTTATTTTTGAACTGTGTGAAACTGTCAGGTAGGAATGACTTGTTGTTTACAAAGCGTTGGAACGCTACTTTATCGAAAATCAACATTCCATCAACATCTTGGAAGAAGTGATCTTTTAATTGCTCCTCAGACAAGAGCAGTTTCAATAACGAAGAATCAAGGTTAAATGCTAGTTCAACGATTTTGTTCTTAGCGAGCTTTCCGTCTATAACAAGTCTTTCATCTGATTGTAAGGCGTTAGTTAGAGCACTTATAATAGGTAACATATTGTTTTCTTTGTTTTTTTTGACAAATGACAAGCTTTAAGAATTTGGGAGATTATACTAGACAATAATATGAAAATCATTATGTTAAGATAGTCTCTTCCCACGTTAAAAGTACGATTTTTCAACCCCTTATACAAAAATGGCTTTGTCTTGCTCTCTTGAAGTCAGGTCAAATTTAGTAGGGAAAATAGAAGTCCCTAAATTAGGTATAACATTTGATCTAAATAATTTCGCGGGGGAATGAGTTGGCCAATAGTCCGCTTTGGGGCATTACCCAAAAAAGTAAAGAGCTACATCAATGTCAGTTGATCGAACTAATCAGCCTGAAAACCTCACTTAGAAATAACTAATGGGAGTACTCCTGTATATAAGCGATTATCTGAAGTTACTTCGGGAGCTCATAGGTTGCGTGATTCTTTGGCATAACTAACTCTAGACTACTTGCGTGTTTCACAGTAAGCGGATTATTCATGGCCTTATTAGCACCACCCACCAAGCTTCTCTTTTGATACTACTAAGGCATTAATAAATCTCGCCATAATACACTCAAGATCTATACATCACTATACATTGCAGTTTAGGCTGGTAACATCTAGACTAAGGTAGGTAATCACAAAAAGCTGAATACAAAAAAGCCTTGAATAATCAAGGCTTTATGCTTAAAAATAAATGGTGCCCAGGGCCAGACTCGAACTGGCACGGTGTCGCCACCGGGGGATTTTAAGTCCC
>JABXIW010000008.1 GCA_013372875.1 Gammaproteobacteria bacterium
AAGATGGCGTGTCTACCAATTCCACCACCCGAGCAGACATGGGATAAATCAGATTATTTATCGCCGTCAGTTTTTTCTTTAATTTCTTCTTCAGCTTTTTTCTTAGCTTCTTCTAACTTTTTCTCGGCGTCAGTTTTTACTTCAGTCGCTTTATCTGCTAGGTCTTTTTTTGCTTCTTCAGCTTTTTGCTCAACCGTATCAACCGCTTTATCTGCAGCAGCTTTAACTTCTTCACCTGTTGGGATCTCAGTACTGATAGTTTCTACTGCTTGCGTAGGAATCTCAGTTGCAGTGTTATCAACTTCAGCTGGAATCGCATTAAGGCTTGGCTCAGTGCTAACTTCAGTTGTAGTTTGATTTAATTTCGCTGCTTCGTCCGCGATGCCAGCTTCATCCGAAGTTCTTTTCTTGATCCAAGAAATCGATAAAGCAATCACGAAGAATAGGATGGCTAAAATAGTGGTACTTTTAGTCAAAAAGTTACCTGCACCTGGCGCACCGAATAAGGTGTTTGAGGCACCAGCGCCAAATGAAGCACCCATTTCTGCACCTTTACCTTGTTGGATCAAAATAATGCCAATCAATAAAAGGGCTACAATTAATAAACTGATTAATAAAAATAATTCCATCGCTTTAACCTGCTGCTTTACATATTGCAATAAACTGTTCTGCTTTCAACGAAGCACCACCGATCAAACCGCCATCGATATCTGCTTGTGCTAAAAGCTGTTCGGCGTTAGTAGGATTCATGCTACCGCCGTATAAAATTTGTGTGTTTTGAGCTACTTCGGCATCGAACTTCGACAAATGGGTTCGAATTTCTGCGTGCACCTCTTGTGCTTGTTCTGGAGTGGCGGTTACGCCAGTACCAATGGCCCATACAGGCTCATAAGCAATCACGCCTTGACCTATCGCTTCGATGCCATACTGATTAATCACCGCATCGATTTGGCCTTTGACTATATCCATAGTGGTGCCAGTTTCGCGTTCTTCAAGGGTTTCGCCAATACAAAGTACTGGGATTAAGCCATTGTCGAGAGCGGCTTGATATTTATCGGCCACCAATGCCGATGACTCGCCATACAAACTGCGACGCTCGGAATGACCAACCAATACATACTGACAAGCTAGATCCGCCAACATAGCGCCACTGATTTCACCCGTAAAAGCACCTTTAACTTGTTCGGATAAGTTTTGCGCGCCCACTTTAATGCCAGAATTACCAGCCAAATCAACTGCTAATGGCAAGTAAACCGCTGGCGCACAAACCAACACTTGGCTTTGCCAGTTTGGATCGAGCTCAGCAATGATGCCGCGCATCAAGTCGTTAATGGACTGACGATCGCCATTCATTTTCCAGTTGCCTGCAATTAGAGTTTGTCTTGGCATAATGTGTCGTTAATAGCTTTTTTAGCCTTAAATTCTACTGATAAATTCAGGACAGATTTTGGCTTTTTACAAAAGGGCGCAAATCATAGCCGAATCCCATTGTCAGCACAAGACTAAAAGCGGCATAGCACCAATAAAAGCCTGAATTTTTAAGCTATTTCCCTATAAAAGTCATGGATTTTGAACCCCTGATCCAAGTATAATGCTCGCCGTTTAAGAACATTGCTGAATTTCATCGATTTTCGACTCCGTTCTTATATTTTTACCACTGTTTTGGGGTATTGAGACAGATAAAGTTTGATTCGCTGGTTGTGGACATCCACACACCGGCATTTTGTCGTGTCTAAAGTCATTAAAAACCCAACATCTTGTGGTTTAAGGCCATAGCCTTAGTTTTAGATTAACGAATTTTAATTTAACCAACAAAAGTAGCGACCTATGATTAAGATTAAAAAAGGCTTGGATCTGCCCATTGAAGGACAGCCTGAGCAAACGATCTCAAACGGTGCTACGGTAAAAACCGTCGCAATTCTCGGCGAAGATTATGTTGGCATGAAACCGACCATGCACGTGCAAGTGGGTGATGCGGTTAAAAAAGGCCAATTACTTTTCGACGACAAGAAAACTCCTGGTGTGAAATATACTGCACCTGCTGGAGGCACCGTTACCGCCATCAACCGTGGCGCAAAACGAAAACTACTGTCGGTAGTGATCGAAATCGCGCAACAAGAAGAAGCGGTCAGCTTTAATCACTATTCTGCCGATCAATTGGCTAACCTTGAGCGACAAGCGATTGTCGACCAAATGGTTGAGTCTGGTTTATGGACTGCCCTGCGCACCCGCCCTTACTCAAAAGTGCCGGCAATTGATAGCGAAACTAAAGCAATCTTCGTTTCAGCGATGGATACCAATCCGTTAGCCGCTGATCCTGAAGTTATTATCGCTGAGCAAGCTGAAGCCTTTAATCAAGGTCTATCTTTGTTGACCACTTTATCTGCGGGTAAAGTATTTGTAGCGACCAAAGATGGCAGTGGCATTAGCAAGCTGGATCATCCAAAAGTGCAATACGAAGCATTTTCGGGTCCTCATCCTGCGGGTAACGTTGGCACTCATATTCACTTCTTATACCCTGCGGCTGCCGACAATATGGTTTGGCACATTGGCTATCAAGATGTGATTGCGTTAGCTAAATTATTTACTACGGGTGAGTTATATGCGGATCGCGTGGTTGCACTTGGCGGCACCATGATTGAAAAGCCACACCTAGCCCGCACTCGTCTTGGCGCTAACATTGATGAATTGTTAGTAGGCGAAGAAACTGATGCCGATAACCGTCATTTATCAGGTTCGGTGTTAAACGGTTTCCATGCAATTGATTCGCGCGCTTACCTTGGCCGTTTCCACAATCAAGTAACGGTGATTAAAGAAGGTCGTGAAAAAGAATTCTTCGGTTGGGCAATGCCTGGTGCGAACAAATTCTCTTTAACTCGTGCCTTTATCTCTGCGTTTTTCCCAAAGAAAAGCTATGCCATGACCACCACCACTGGCGGTTCTGAGCGCGCTATTATGCCAATCGGCTTGTATGAGCGCGTGATGCCAATGGATATCTTGCCGACTCAATTGATTCGCGCATTGGTTACTGGCGATACGGATACGGCTCAGCAGCTTGGCGCTCTTGAGCTGGATGAAGAAGATTTAGCTTTATGTACTTTTGTTTGCCCAGGCAAATATGAGTATGGCCCAATTCTTCGTGAAAATCTGACTAAGATTGAGAAGGAAGGTTAATCATGGGTTTAAAGAATTTTATTGAAAAGATCGAGCCGCATTTTGAAAAAGGCGGCAAGTGGGAGAAGTGGTACGCGCTTTACGAAGCGGCAGCGACTATCTTCTAC
>JABXIW010000197.1 GCA_013372875.1 Gammaproteobacteria bacterium
CCTGTGCCGTGAGAACGAGGCGTACTTTAACGGATTAATTTATCTGGTCAACAATAAATTTTATCTTTTTGATTCAGATGCTTAAAAAGCAATCCCGACAGCATAAATCACGCACAATTAGTGCAACTATCATTCAAATCGGTTCCTCACAATCTTGCTCGAATCCCCCTCCCCCAGTCTCTACATTGACTTTGTTAGGCACAAAAAACCACAGCAAGACACATGACTTTCTCACTCGCTGTCAACAAAGTGTCCACCTGTTAACTCGAACACTACCCAAGTGGCACGTTTTTCTTTCCCTCCATAACCAACTGATATCCCGTTTAATTCCTAGGAATGGCCTCCTAGACCGTTTCCCAACAAGTTAACACTCTGTTCACACAAAGTGTTTTTGAAACAGTTTTAGAAAACACAAAATATTTAAAAATCAATGCAATAGGTGTTGGTTTGTTTTTTGCTCTCTAGTGGGCACCGACAAGCGCTCCACCATACAAGTTTCAGAACACACACTTTGTGGAGCAATTGTCATGGGACAGGGGGCACAGCAGTTCGTGTGTTCAATGATGCCGGAGTCCAGTGTTGGCATCATTGGATACTTACATCGCCCTTTTATCAACTTTCAATGAGAAAAGAAGGTAGATGATGGAACATTTAATATACAACCGACATAAAGGGATACTCAGCGCTATGTTGATAAGTGCTGCCGCCTTTTATGGGTTAACCACCGCTTCACCTGCGAATGCATTAACCGAGCAACCTATTTATCCAGATCCCGCTAATTCAGCAAACAGCTGTATGGCGGACGCGTACTTCGATACTGGCGGTTCTGGTATGAAAGGTACGTTAGGTGAAGCTCTAAACTGTACCGCGAACGACGTTGAGATTACGCAGGTCATTCCTAAAGAGATAATCCTTCCCGATGGCAGCAGCTCTGGGAATTTGACCTGTACCTTGGGGGAAACCTTTAAATTAAAAGCAGATATTCGTGTGCGTGCTAATGCAGCAGAGCGCTGGGATACCACCTTTTATGTACCTCGAAAAGAGAACGTCGATCCAGACGTAATTTATCAAGATGGGGATGCATGTAGTGTCCTATTGCCAGTACCAGTTGGTGCTGGTGGGTTTGACCCTGATTATCTTGTCGCCCAGCAGCTTGATGGAGACGCCTGTGGTGATATTAAAAAATCTGAGCTAACCGCTGACGAATACACTCTAGAAGATGCTGTATTCGAAATTATCTGTGAGGATGACGGCTTAGATGGACAAGCTGACTTCAACTACTGTGCCGCGTGGGACAACATCGAACGCGACAACTGTTCTGAAGACAGCGCTTATCCTGGCCAAGTTCCAAACAACAAATCGAAATGTAAATGTGACAACTTCAACATTCCGGTATTCATTAAACCGAATCCACCAACTGTGTTGAAATCCGTCGAGCCAGCTAGCAGCAACGAGCCAGCAGGTACGTTCAAATATACTTTGACGATTACTAAAGCTGCCGGTTCAGCAGTTCAAATCACTAGCCTTTCCGATATCTATCGTTCAAGCACAGACGGTTCAATCTTTGAACAGTTCGATTTAACTGGCGGTGCAGACAACCAAGGTACGCTTAATCTGCTAGACACCGCGGGTAACCCGAATACTTGTAAGTCACTCAGTTATCCAATCATACTAACTGATACAACTCCAAGTACTTCTTGTAGTTTCTACGTTCAGATCAATGATGAAGATCTCCCAGATGATCCAGCCCCAACCACAGCAAACGCTGCGGGACAACCTGAGGAGCTTTATCAAAACTTCATTCGCTTTAGCGCTACCGATAATGAAGGTCGTGGCACTGTAATTGGCGATGATACCTGTGACCCTACAGATGGTGATGCGACAAACGATGATGGTAACTGTTCGAATGTCGTTACAGTTAAAATGATCAACGTCGACCCAACCGTAGATATCACTAAAACCCCTATCAGCGGCCCAGGTTTACGTAATGTAGCTGGCGCTTGGTATATTGATGATGAAGGACTTATCACCTATGAAGTTACTGTGACCAATCTAAGTACAGTTGACTCGGCATGGGTAATCCAACTTGTCGATGATAACGGTACACCAGGAAACTTGGCCGACGATATTAATCTGTTAGCTGACAGCACGGGTTCTCCAGCCTGTAATACGGCTCCAGATAATCCTAACAGCGATACACCGTTAGCGAAAATGACTGGTTCCTTCACTTGTCGATATACTGTCGATGTCACTGTTGCGGATGGTAGTACCTACACCAATACCGTAAACGTCATTATCAACGACAATGAGGCTCGTGCAGCGAACGATATGGCGGTAGTCAGTGTGACTCGTGCCGAACCAATGATTACGCTTGTCAAAGATGTTGCCGTGTCTGTAGACGCAAACGTTCCAACACCAGCTATCGATTCAGCTTCGTTCATGCAATCTATCAACGTGGATGAACCGGGAGATGAGGTCGTTTACCGATTTACGATGACCAATGCTAACGCGGTAACCAAAGAAGACTTGACCGTGATTTCGTTGACGGATGACGTGCTATTTAGCAGCGTGAGAGCAAGTGCTTCTTCAACTCAACGAAGCGATGAGTGTTCGTTCCCTCAAGTGATTGAATATGGCACACCTTACATGTGTACCTTAGTCGCTGATGTAACTGGTAATGGTTCAAACGATCCAAATACAGATTACGACGACACATTCTTGCTAAATACTGCATTCGTCACAGCTAAACGCGATCCAAATGATGCAAGTGAACCTGAGACCAAATCGAACGAAGATACTGCTCAAGTGAACTTTGATAATGTGCTTCCGCAATTTGAAGCTAACTTCGGTTTCCATGCCAACGTATTTGTCAAAGTAACCAACAGCAGTACTTTTGAAGACATTACTTTGAACAAAATGTCGATTCGCGGTGTGAGTATTCCTGACGCAACCACCCCTGGTGATGTTGATGTAGGTACTCTATTCAGAATCTTCGATGACTCTGGTACGAGCATTGAAGGTGTGCTTGACTCTGCATTCCAACAATTGCTTGATGGTTACTGTAATGTTGGACAAACGATTCCAGCTGGCGAGACCTATGCTTGTTTCGTTCGTGTTCAACTCTTCAATGCACTTGGTATTTTCGATACCTTCAGCGCCTCTGGTGCAGATGATGGTATTGTTATAGAAGTGCTGGATGATGACGGTAGTATTCGAGCTGCAGAAGTGGAAGTTACGGTTCAAACTCAAGATGTGATTCAACCTTAATGTTTGAATGCACTAAAAATCAGTAAGGCCTACCTTACCTTAAAAGAAATGCCAGTCAGAAGTTCTGACTGGCATTTTTATTTTTCTAGAGCAACTTGTCTAAGTCAACTTACTTGTTTCGACCTTTGCCTTTGCTCCCCGTAGAAGTACTCGTATCAGAACTACCAAAACCAATATTCACCGACGCAGAAGCCGTATTCACGCCATCACTGATGGTGTAACTAAAACTATCGCTACCTTTAAAGCTTTTCGCTGGAGAATAAAGCAATTGACCATTTGATGTAATTTGAACGGTTCCTTTCGCGCCTTGAGTCACTGAGATAACCTTCAACGTATCTCCTTCGGGATCACTGTCATTCTTGAGTACATCGATAGTCACTGGCTCTTTCGATGTCAACGTCACAGAATCGTTTTGAGCGGCAGGAGCGTTATTTTCCGTGACTGGAGCGACAATACTCACACTCACTACTTGGCTAGCATTCAAGCTTGCATCAGCAGAATGTTTCGCATTGATAACAATGTTATAAGTACCGTCAGTAGCTTCAGTGCTCGATGTTACTGTCATTGTAATTGATTGGGTTTCACCAGGAATCAAAGTCATAGCACCACTATTCGCACTCCAGCCATTCGGAATACTTGCCGCTAGCGTGAAAGTAGTCGCGTCACAAGTTGCGGTATCTTGGTTGGTAACCGTCGCTGTGTAACTTACTGTACTACCCGGTTCAAAATCCCCGTTTTGGTTAGTAGACATGATGAGAAATGGCGTCGATAGCTGACAAGCTTCAACCGCAGTTTCAACCACATAATTTGCGGTAGCACTCACGTCGTAGTCAGTATCAGTAACATTTGTCACGTTGAATGTAATGCCGTAGGTCCCGTCTATCGCAGCTTGATCCGAAGTCACATCAACCGTCACTGTATCACTCGCACCAGGAGCCAAATTTAACTGAGATGCCGTTGTCACCCACCCACTTGGAGCATTTGCTTCAATAGCGAAATTCGATGTTGCGCATCCATCACCATCATTGTTAGTTACCGTAACCGAATACCCCACGGTGCTACCAGACTCTACACCTGAAACTTGATTGGAAACAACAGCAACACTCGGCATGCTTGGCACACACATAGGCTCAGCGAAGCTAACGTGGACACTTGCGCCTGTGCTATCAGCCCATTCGGTCGTAATGGTAATACCGGCTTCTGTATCCTCATACGTATTGCCCGCTATCAAGGCAGCATCAATCAGGTCTGAGTTCACACTGTTAGGCGTCATATCAAGCAGTTGGACACTACTCAAATCATCTCCAGTTACAGCGTGGAAAACGACGCCATCCGTTATTGTAGTTTGCCCTTCAAGAAAACTATCGAAACCGATAGGTTGACGGTACTCAATGTAATACCACAATGGTTGTCCAGATGCCGCATCAGTCCCACGTTTAATCCTTAGACCTTTAGCTGCACCTGCTGGCGCCGTTTCATAGGGTTCCAAAGAATATGTGCCGCTATTGGTAACCGTAATGACCTCTTGCTCGGATGGTTTAATCCAACCTAACTGTTCTTTGTTAAAGGCATTAAAATGACCATTAGATGTTCCCATAATGTCCAACGTGTCACCGTACGAATAGTTGTAACACGTACCACCGATTGTGTTTGTACCGCACTCTAATGCTTGAGCGTGATGAAGGCCAAAGTTGTGACCTAGTTCGTGCCCAATCGTGTTCAGCCTAAATGCGCCATTAATCCAAGCTCTTGACGGGTTGCCACCAACGGTACCCATTCCAGACCAACCGCAGTTCTCTACTTTGGGATAGATATAGACTTTGCGTGAATAGCTAGACGTATCAATGCCATCCGCTTCAGCGGCTGCCGTAATGTAACTTTCAAAGCCTTTGTAATCACAACTGCTATTAATCGGCAACGTGTAGTAACCGTGTACATCACCACTCAACCACGTCTGACCAAAGGAGTTCTCTTTGTAGAAGTCGTTAACCTTTCCAAAAACCATGTCTTGAACTTCATCAATGGTCCACGGTTGCTGCGGATTATCTTGAAAGTTAACCAGAAGCACCAACGTGCGCTGTTCGCCAAAAGTGTTTGATAACGCAGCAGAACTCGTCGTAGTCGATGCTGTAACCGTCCCCGTGCTGTCTTGCGCTAACACAGACAGTCCATCCGCTTCGTCAGCTACGACTAAAGCGTCCAATTTATCTGCTACGTCTTTGAACTTCCAACCACGCGCACGTACTTTTGCACCCGACTGAATCGCGTTGATTGGTGATTGAGAAGAACCGTGAACCTCAATAAAGCCCTCAGAGGTGTTTAGTACGTGTCGAAGACGGCTCTTGCTGTGATCTTCATAATCTTCGTAGAAGACTTCCAGTTCGCCTTCTAGCGTTTGCTCCTGCTCTAGCAAAGCTTGTACTTTTTCAGGCATACCTTTGCGAGCTTTTGCAGTCAGAGCAACCTGCGCTACCGCGCTAGGATCTGACTGAAACAACTCGGAAAGCAATGCTTGACGACCGTGAGCAAGAGAAATCATTTGCTCTAGATAGTGATGTTTGTTTTTCGCCGATGCACCTCGATAATCAGCCATCACCTGCTTTAATGCGCTGGTATTATCTTGAGCCTGTTGGCGTTTTCCCTTAGCAGTAGGTGAAACCAATTTTACTTGTTGAATCACATGTCCATGTGGGATGTCTTGCGACTGCACCGTCGTGTTGAATGTCAGAGATAAGAGGCCGATAAGAGCCGTTGTTGATAGTTTAAATGTATTGGAAGTAACAATATTAAAATGGGTATTAAACATACTTAATTTCTTATGTATTTTTATCTTTGGTTCTTAATTTTTGCGCAGCAGAAGTCCGCAATCATGTCGTTCGCTTGACGGTTAGGGAGCGCAAATAACTAGCCTAAACGCATGAATTTCCATTCATTTCGAAAAGCTACAAACGTTAAAGGTAAGCAATAGATGCTAGAATTAGAACCCCAAAGACATCTAATAATTAGTCAATAAGATGCCGTGCCTTTTAACAAAAATTAAAAAGCAAAACTCTAAAATAGTCATTTATTATTTAGGTTAAACTTGCATTAATAACACAAGATAAATTATTTATTTGTATGCAATAAATTTACCCCTCTTTCCTATTTTTTAAGCGCAGGTTGGTTTTTGAAGGTAAAATCCTACAAACACAGTGATTAAATTTCAACCAAAAACAATTAATTTTTATCGCAAGATCAAACATTCTTATTTAAAGCATGAATATATAAGAAGATTTAAATTACAAGTAAAATGCCAATCCCAATATGAATTCAGATTAATATAACTTTGCCATTTTAATATATGCTCAAAGTTACCCCATGAAAAATAAGAAATTTATCTTAAATAACCAAAAATTAACACAAACAAAACAATTATTAAGCATCGATGATTTAAGAAGATCTATGTGTGTGGTTTCAATTCACCAGAACAACTATAAATATCGACACCTAATATCAATATATAAAGATAAGCTCTAAATTAATAAACTAGTTAATTTAGATAAAATAAAAGGCAACTAACATTAGTTGCCTTTTATTCAATATGAAAAATATTA
Source organism: Gammaproteobacteria bacterium (assembly GCA_013372875.1). The sequence continues at coordinate 6,861 of JABXIW010000197.1, forward strand.
TTTTGCTTTATCACTATTCGATAACTGCTCTAATAGCGATTCAAACACTGCATACCGCTGCGCGCCCACTACTATCTGTGGTTCTACAAGTTGATCGTTTTCGACGCGGCCAATTAAGAAACTTGGCGTACCACGAATGCCCAAGGATTTTCCTAACGTCAAATCTTGTTCAACTTTGTCAGCAATTGATTGATCTTTCATGCACTTATTGAACTCTTCCAAGTTCAAAGATAAATCTGTGGCTGCTTTTTGATAGAGCTCGCCTCCTAAGTCTTTGACATTGCTAAACAGCATATCTCGCATTGGCCAGTAGGAATTTTGTTGAAGACTACACGTAGCTGCGATCGCAGCACCCATGGCTTTCGCGTGAAAACTCAACGGGAAATCGCGCGCAATATATTGAACTTTACCAGTATCAATATAATTTTCTTTTATCTGTTTAAAAGCACTGTCTGTAAATCGTTTACAATAAGGACATTGAAAATCAGAAAATTCAATAATAGCAATTTTTGCGTCTTTACTTCCAAGAAGTGGCAATGTGCCATCTTCAGTAAAGTTAGGTTGATTCGGCAAAGTCGGTGGCTCTTTTTTGGGTGGGTTAAATGCCAAATCTTTCATTTCTTTCACTTCATTTTCTATCTTTCCTACTTCTTTTGTTAGTTGACTGAGCTCTTGTTTTAATGACTCAATTTCTGATTTTAGCTTATCGTTATCATCCGACTGACAACCCGTTAAAAACTGCAGTAATACTAACGGTATGACGATTCTTACTGTTTGTATAAACATCTCACGCCCTCACTATGAAATAGTACGAATATGAAATTCGTACTTTACTTATCCCTATTAAAAGACTTGCTGAGATGTCATTGACAGAATATGCCTGTTAAGTGATTAGAGAAAATTTAAACTATCAGTAATAACAACAAGCTACAGACTTCCATCTAATCTGAGTATTAATAAATTCTGAATAGCTATTAACACTGACGATAAGACAGCAATTTCTTTTAAGTTGGTAAAAAGTATTGTAAAGGAGTCGATATAAGTCAATTCGGTTAATAATATGGTTATAAGAAATAGTCATATTATGCTTATATAAAATGACGATCGGCTAACGACATGTATTTAAAACAATTAATTTATTGCTTGGTAATATTTCGATTTATTTGAACGACTTTTATGTCTATGCAATATCAACCTCTACACTTAGTCTAAGTATGTTGGAGGAAAACCATGAGCGCCCCACCAAAATCTTCAAGTCGATTGCCACTGCATCTCGATTCCGAACTCTGCTTTGTATTGCCTGATTTTCTTACGAGAGAGCTTGAGTATGCTCGTTCGTTAGAGCAAGGGATCATGGATAACCTTCACCCTGAATTTACACATCAATATCGCGTCACGTTACGGCGCATGCGCTCTTTATGCGTATTACTCAGCGAAGTGATTCCCTGTTTTGAGTTAGCCATCCTCAAGCCTCATTTAAAGACATTAATGAAACAAACGAACTTATTGCGAGACCTAGATGTGTTCACTTTAGACACCAACCGGTATCTTGCGATGTTGCCAGAACAGCATTCATCATTAACGCGCATTTTCGCGGATATTGATGCCATGAAGAATGCAGAACAAGTGCGCGTAGCAAGTTGGTTGGCATCACTTGCTTACCAAGCGCATTGCGCTGTGGTTCGAAACAGCCTTGAGCGAACTAAACAATACGACTTGCTAAAAAACGACATTGAATTAGTGACGTTCGCAAATCAAAAGATTGCCGACCAGTTTAGAAAAGTAAATAAGTCACAAAGAAAAATCTCGCCAGCGAGTAAAGACGATGTCATTCACACATTACGCATTAAATGCAAAGCTCTGCGCTACCTGCTGGAGTGCTTCTCTGCTCTCTATCCCGCGCAACAACACAAAGAAAATGTGAAGCAACTTAAGCTGCTTCAAGACAAGCTCGGCGACTTCAATGACACTTCGACTCAAATTGCGTTTTTCACCCAGCTCCGCAAAGATAAACGCTACAACAAACCAGATCGCCAAGTACTCAAATCTTTGATTAAGGAAATAAAACAGACTCATGAGCAATCTCGGCAATCTACCTTACTTCGTCTAAAAAGTTTTGATTCATTTATCAATGACGCTTCAACGTTAGAGATTTACCGTTAACCACGAGGATTGAACCGGTAAAACATTCTGCTGATGTTCACGTGTTCTTCACACTCGCTCACTAGAGTATAAGGTTGGACAGTTTTAAGTAAGACAACGTGAAACCACTAAAACGATACCAATACGAACGCTACGCCGTACTGTGCAACCTCGCGTATCCAAGAGTCTTTAAACAAACACGTTATGGCTTCGATCCCAATGGTCAGCGAATCATCCGAAACGAACACGGAAAGATTATGATTCGCGTACTGTGGAGCAAAAACCGCGATGAAGTCGTGGTCGTTATTAAAGGCTCTCACAGCATTACCGATTGGTTGCTCAACTTTGCAATGTGGACACGAAGCTGCCGGCGATTAGGTCTCAACTACCGTATTCACGCAGGGTTTTATCACCTATTGTTCCAAGAAAGTTTACCTAGTAGAAACGAAGACCGCTTAGGTTTGAGCGTGATAGAACGCCTAGAAGCAACCGTTGTCCCGCTTATTCTGCAAGGCAAGCGCATTTCGGTGACAGGCCACTCTTCTGGTGGTGCAATTGGTAGCGTGTTTGCGGATTACATAGAAAAGAAGTATCCGAAAAGCATCAAGCGCGTTGTGACTTTCGGGCAGCCCGCCATTGGTGACTGGACGTTCAAACGCCGCTATCGTCTGGCGCACAAAACCTACCGAATTTGTTGTGATATCGATATTGTGACGTTCATGCCTCCGGTGCCTTTTCTTTACTGGCACGTCGGAAAAATGCTGTGGCTGTACAATGGCAGAATTTATGAGAACACGCCAACACTCATTCGCCTCGGGCGTTCACTGTTTAGTTGGCTGATTCGTCCGTTTTCTTACCATTTAATGAGTAAGTACATCCGAAACAAAGACTTTTTCGATGAACGTTGATTGAAAAACCAAACGATAGACATAAAAAAGCCGGACTGATCCGGCTTTTTCTAAGATTTGAATTACAGCGAAGCAATTTCTTTCTCAAGTTGATATTTGCTGTCGGTGACGATTCTCTCAAGCACTTCAACGCGTCGTTTTAACTCGCCAATTTGCTTTTTGAGGCTTTCTTGCTCTTCTTGGCTCATCGTATTTCGCTCAGAAATCTCTAACGCTCGAACTTCTTTACGATGATTTAAGATCAACTTGACGATCCCGCCTCCAAAAATGGCACCAAACACAATGGCGACAACCAATACATCAGCAATAGATTCCATTCTTTATATTCCTCTAGATAATGCTCAAATATAAGTTACGCATTTGTTACATGAATATCAAATAACACCTTGATTAAATGTAATGTTTCATTGAAATTTGCATGTTCTGTATCAAAATCACAGGACGACGTTACTTAACGCCCACCCAAACCGAGACTGAACCACCATTGACAGGAAATTCTGCCCAGCCATTGGCATCGGTCCAAACTTCTTCAGTTCGGATACCCAGCTTGTCGACATAGCGCGTGCTTGGCTTACCGGTATACATCCATTTTGTGCCGCCCGGTCCATCACTCATGATCACCGCCATTGAGTTTGGATGTTCAGCATCGCCCTCTCGGGTCCAGCCAATCACATCCCAATGGTCGAGATAAGAATTCTGTTTGCCATACGCATACTCTTTACGCAGTGTTACAAGTTCTTCAATGTAAGGAACTTTGGCCATATTGATGTTGTAGCCTTTGTCGCTGTACTGCGCGCCGTAGTAATCTGCGTAGAACACCGATGGATAACCTTCTTCACGCAATAAAATGAATGCGTAAGCAAGAGGCTTGAACCACCAATCTACTGTCGACTCTAACGCCTGCAATGGCTGCGTATCGTGGTTTTCTACGAGAGTCACTGCTTTGACTGGGTTGTCCTTCATCAACGTGCCATTCATGATTTGGCGCATATCGTAATTGCCGCCAGATTTTGACGCGTTGTAGAAGTTCATGTGAAGCGGCGCATCGAACAACGACATACTGCCAGAGGTCTTAGTAATAAAGTTATGCAGTTGATTTACGTCGTAATTCCAATACTCACCAACGGTGAAAAGCTCTTTGCCTGTTTTCCAACGTAAATGATAAATCCACTCTTGTAGATACTGATATTTAATGTGCTTAACGGCATCCATTCTAAAGCCATCAACGCCGGTCATGTTGATGTACCACTCACCCCAATCTTTCAGCTCTTGTTTAACTTCTGGGTGATCCATGTCTAAATCGGCGTACATTAGGTAGTCGTAATTGCCTTTTTCAGAGCTGACTTCCCAATCCCATGC
>JABXIW010000165.1 GCA_013372875.1 Gammaproteobacteria bacterium
AAATCATCAGTGCGCCAGGTGCGCGTCCAAATGCCGCTTGGTTGAACTATGTTGTGACTTCTCGCGCTCGCACTAAGATTCGTCAAGTACTGAAAACCATGCGCCGTGAAGAATCCATCACGCTCGGCCGCCGCCTATTGAATCACGCTTTGGGTCGTCACTCGATTGACTCCATCTACCCAGAGAATATTCAAGAAGTACTGACCGATCTGCGCTTAGAAAGCACAGACGATTTGCTCGCAGCAATTGGCTTAGGCGAACTCATGAGTATTGTGATTGCTCGTCGTTTGCTGGGCGATACTGAAGAGCTAACGACAACCAGTTCCATTCCAACCGACTCGAAGAAGAAACTTCCAATTCGTGGCGCGGAAGGTTTGCTGCTGACGTTTGCTAACTGCTGTCACCCAATTCCAGATGACCACATCATTGCGCATGTGTCTCCTGGCCGTGGCTTGGTTGTTCACCGTGAAACGTGTCCAAATGTACGCGGTTACCAAAAAGAGCCGGACAAATACATGGCCGTTGCGTGGTCTGACGATTACGACAAAGAGTTTATCGCAGAACTGAAAGTCGACATGCTCAACCACCAAGGTGCTCTGGCAGAATTGACCAACGTGATTTCAAAAACAGGCTCCAATATCCATGGCCTGTCGACCGAAGAACGTGATGGCCGACTGTATACTGTCACCGTTCTACTGACCACCAAAGATCGTGTCCACCTTGCAGGTATCATGCGAAAAATCAAAGCGATGCCGCAGGCGACCCGAGTCAGACGAAGAAAGAACTAAACTCATCGCCACCCACTCACACTGGGTGGCGATTTTTTTATACCCTATTTATTTACTATGAATTTAGAACGTTACCACCGTATCCATCAGGTGCTTAAAGCACGCCAAACCGACCTTACTTTGTGCCTAGAAGAGGTTCACAAACCTAACAACGTCTCTGCCGTTATTCGTACGGCTGACGCCACGGGCTTACACAAAGTTCATGCTATCTGGCCTGATAAAATGCGCACTTTAACCCACACTTCTGCAGGTGCTCGTAACTGGGTTGAAGTAGAAACTCACAACTCGATTGAAACCGCCATTACCGAGCTCAAAGCCCAAGGCATGCAAGTATTGGTGACCAACTTATCGGACACCGCGGTCGATTTTCGTGAAATCGACTACACCAAACCGACTGCAATCATCCTGGGTAGTGAAAAAATTGGCGCGTCTGAACAAGCGAAAAAACTCGCTGATCAAGACATCATTATTCCGATGATTGGAATGGTGCAGTCTTTGAATGTTTCGGTCGCCAGCGCGGTCATTCTGTATGAAGCGCAACGCCAACGTGTAGCGGCAGGCATGTATGATCGAGAAGAAAGCGCACTACCAAAAGAAACCATTCATCGCATCTTATTTGAACGTGGTCACCCAGTGCTTGCCAAAGTAGCGAAACGCAAGAAACTGGAATACCCGCCACTCGACGATGAAGGTCAAATCATCGCAGATGAGGCGTGGTGGCAAGAGATGCAAAAAGCTTAAGCTGAAACATAACGTCGAAAGCCCTCGCTTTCTACGCCACTTCTTATAGTTTTTCCTGTACAAAAACACAGCTCAATGGTTAACATACTGCTATGTTAACCATTTTCTTGAGCTTTCTATGTCTGCCCAAATGCTATCTGCTGTTCCTTTAACTTCCCTATCAGGAGTTGGCGCCAAAGTCGCAGAAAAACTCGCTAAAGTCGGCTTGCATAGCGTTCAAGATTTGTTGTTCCACCTGCCTCTACGCTACGAAGATCGCACCCGCATTTATCCTATTGCCAAACTGCACGCAGGCCTTTGGGCTGCGGTACAAGGTAAAGTCATGACCGTCGATACCATTTTTGGTAAACGCAAAATGCTGACAGTCAAAATCAGTGACGGCAATGGCACCATCACGCTGCGTTTTTTCAACTTTACTGCAGCGATGAAGAACAATTTTTCACAGGGTAAGTTAGTACACGCTTACGGAGAAATTAAGCGTGGTGGTATGGGGCTGGAAATTGTGCACCCTGACTACAAATTTTACGCCAGTGAACAAAAGCCAGATGTGGAACAAAGCTTAACCCCGGTTTATCCAACCACAGATGGCCTGCGTCAAATCACTTTACGTAACCTTACTGAGCAAGCATTGGCGCTACTCGATAAAGCGGCAGTGCAAGAATTGCTACCTTCTGGCTTGTATAACCATCAGATTAATATGTCGCAGGCGTTGCACACCATTCATCGCCCGCCGCCAACCATTAATTTAGATGAATTTGATGAAGGTAAGCACCCCGCTCAAATCCGTTTGATCATGGAAGAATTGCTCGCCCAAAACTTGTCGATGTTGGCGGTTCGCAGCAAAGGTCAACAAGATATCGCCTTACCGCTCGCACCATGCAACAAACTGAAAAAACAGCTGTTGGCGCAACTGCCGTTTTCTCCAACCCATGCTCAAGCACGCGTGGTGAAAGAGATTGAAGCCGACCTCGAAAAGCCGCACCCAATGATGCGTCTTGTCCAAGGTGACGTAGGCTCAGGAAAAACATTGGTGGCCGCGCTAGCCGCAGTCAGAGCCATTGAGCACGGCTACCAAGTGGCTTTGATGGCACCCACTGAACTGCTCGCCGAACAACACGCCATCAACTTCGCCAACTGGTTTGAAGCCATGGGCATTCAAGTGGGTTGGCTTGCCGGCAAGCTCAAGGGCAAAGCCAAAGAGACCGAACTGGCACGCATTGCCAGCGGTGAAGCACAAATGGTAGTGGGTACTCACGCCCTGTTCCAAGAACATGTGGAATTTCATCACCTAGCTTTAGTCATCATTGATGAGCAGCACCGCTTTGGTGTCCACCAGCGTTTAGAGTTGCGCGAGAAAGGGGCCAAACAAGGCGCGTATCCGCATCAGCTCATCATGACGGCAACTCCGATTCCTCGCACGCTAGCAATGACAGCGTATGCTGACTTGGAAACGTCGGTGATAGACGAATTACCACCAGGCCGAACGCCGATTCAAACCGTCGCCATTCCAGATACCAAACGTGACGACATTGTCGAGCGGGTACGAAACGCCTGTCTTAACGAAGGTAAGCAAGCGTATTGGGTGTGTACGCTGATCGATGAGTCAGAAGTGTTGGAAGCGCAAGCCGCGGCCGACACCGCCGAAGAGTTGCAGCGCAAACTGCCAGATGTAAAAATTGGCTTGGTTCATGGCCGTATGAAACCTGCCGAAAAACAGGCTGTCATGCAGGAGTTTAAAGACAACAAGCTCCACCTACTCGTCGCCACGACCGTGATAGAAGTTGGCGTAGACGTACCAAACTCTAGCTTGATGATCATCGAAAACCCTGAACGCCTTGGTTTGGCGCAATTACACCAGTTAAGAGGTCGTGTCGGTCGAGGCTCGGTTGCCAGTCACTGTGTTCTGCTGTACCACTCCCCCCTGTCGAAAACCGCGCAAAAACGCCTCGGGGTGCTGCGTGAAAGCAACGACGGC
>JABXIW010000230.1 GCA_013372875.1 Gammaproteobacteria bacterium
AACAAGATCGGCGTGATCTGGCAAGATCCTGTCTACTCATTGCTGCAAAGCCCTAATGTGGCGACATTAAAAGGGGATTGGACGCATCCGGACGGCTCGGTAACGGACTTTTTACGAGCTCATGGGCGTTACGGTGTGCCGTTTAACATCGTTTATGGCCCGGCGGCGCCACAAGGTATCCCGTTACCTGTGATTCTGACTGATGATGTTGTTTTAAGCGCCGTGAAACAAGCGAGTGGGGGAGCCATTCAATGAGTTCGACAAAGCAGCGTAGAACAGTCCGATATTGGCTCGTTCAAATCGTACAGGTGGTGCTCATGGTCACCGCTATTTCTATCGCGATGGATTGGTATCGCACCAAAGATATTCCGAAACAGGAGGCACCACCATTGAGCTCAGTATTGAGCGATGGTGAATACTTCGATGCAATCGCGCAAAGTCATGAACAACCTGTCGTTATTTATTTTTGGGCGACTTGGTGTCCCGCTTGTAAATTTGTAAGCCCAAGCGTGAGCTGGCTGAGTGATGACTATGCCGTAGTTGGCGTTTCTGGCTCATCGGGGCCGAATGAGCGCGTGGCGCAGTTTATGCAGGCAAAAGAATATCGTTTTGAAAACATAAACGATCCTTCAAGCGATATTATGCGTGAATGGAAAATTAGCGTGACTCCAACCATTTATATTTTAAGAAATGGTGAAGTGACCTCTATTACGACAGGCATCACAACGCCGATAGGAATATTGGCGAGAATTTGGTTGGCTCGATAACGAAATAAAAATCCGATATTCAAAATACTGAATATCGAATTTTTTCTTTTTATTTTCTCGCTCCAACGGGAATCATAATGTGTGCGTATGGCGTGCCTTTCCACATCACGTATGGGCCACCATAACTTGGATCGGTTGGTAGAGAGTCCAGCAACGCTTGGTCTGGGGTAATAATCATCAAGTGTGGTCCTTCCACAATCCATTGATTATCGTCCGTCATCCCTTCTGCAAATGGGTCGGTGTTACTGGCACCGCCATCACCCGCTAACATGTAAGAAATTCCTAATGCTTTGGCTTGGAAAGGTTTTTTGTTCATCCAAGCGTCTGCCCATTCCATCCAAGGACCATCCATACACATTGGAGCAATGCCTTCCAATTGAGGAGGCGTTGGGAAGCAAGTGTATTGGCTAGAACCTTCTTGAAGAACGTTATTGTTCCAGTCCATCACCGTTACTTTATCACGAATGGTCGGTGGTGCTGCACTCAGTGCATCTTCTAAAAGTGCTTTTGAATCATCGGCTGCGATTGCGCCAAAAGCGCAGCTGACCGAAACAACAGCAGTTAAATAAGGAGTTAGTTTCATAAATTAAACCTCAAGTTAATACAGCATGAGAATTTGAGCACTTTAATTATAGAGTGATATTAACAATAAGAATCATTATTTAAATGAAAAATAATAAGCGATAGGTTTGTTATGTTAATTTAAATATTGTTTTTATATACAGCGAATAGAATGATGGAAATAAGATTAGCTGAATAATCTAAGACAGATTATCAGGACATATTTTCTCTTTATGCACTTAAAAATCCCATCGGAATTACGGGCTAATACTTTTCAAAATTTCATCTATTTCTACTGGTTAGCGCTGAATAACCAGCCGGTTACGTTTCATAAAAAATTAGCCATTTAATAAGTGCTTAGGTGCGTATTGCGTGTTACATTCGAGCATCGTTCTGGTTATCAAGGAGGAAACGATGAACGTAGCAAAAATGTATGATGATGTGTCGGAGCGCTATCAAAAGTTGGTGGATGACAGCCATTACGTCGGCCCACGTTGGATTTCTGGGAAGTTAAAAACCTTTCCCATCGAGCAAGGCTTGGCTCTCGACCTAGCCTGTGCGACAGGCAGTATCGGTCATGTCGTAAAAAATCACTATCCAGATCTCACCATCCATGGTTTAGACATCTCGTCCAAAATGGTTGATAAAGCGCGCCAAACTAACCTCTATCAAAGCGTCTCGGTTCATAACCTTGATGAGCCATTTTCCCCTTTGTTTGAGCAAACCTTCGACCTTATCACCGCACTTGGTTTTACTGAGTTTCTAGCAGAGCCTCAACAACTGCTGGAGTGCATTTCGCGTAAGCTAAAGGTGAATGGACGATGTTTTATCAGCTTTCAATACCACGATCCGGATGGACAAGATTTGCCTCGAAATACTTATAGTGGATCGGTCGTGCATACGGCATATACCGAAAGTGAAGTTGAACAACTCTGTCAGCAGGCGGGGTTGGAAGTGGTTTCCTTAGAAAATGTGATTGGTTACGTATCTGGTGTTGGTTATGTGTGTCGATACTTGATGCTAGAGCTGAAAAAGTCACACCGCTGAAATAAGTAACAAACAAGGACTGTTTTTGAAAACACAAGATTTAACCGAGTTCGGGTCGGGCATTGAATACGATGCCCAATACGAGCAGCATTACCATCACGATATTGCTTTCATCACAAGGTTAATCGAAGAAACCAATGCTCGAAGTGTATTGGATGTCTGTTGTGGTTCCGGCATTGTCACGATTCCAGTCTCTGAGCAACTCAACGAAGCCATTGGCATTGATATTTCTGAAGGGATGCTCAAACACGCAAAGGACAAAGCCAAAAGTAGGAGTAACTTACGTTTTCTTCATCTCGACGCAACCCAGTTTTCGTTAGGTAAGAAGTTTGACCTAGCCATAATGACAGGGAATGCATTCCAAGCCTTTTTAAGTGACGACATGCTGGCAGGCGCACTGAGCTCAATATCTAAGCACCTAGAAAAAGGTGGGCGATTTGTCTTCGATACGCGGTTACCAACGCCAGAGAATCTAGAATTGGATCATGAGATGGCGCTGTGGCAAACCTATGTTTCTCCAACCTATGGTGAAGTGAATTATTTCGGTATGAAGGCCGAGTATGACTTGCAAACGTCCATCATGTATTTGAACAAAGAGCGCCATTTTGAAAGTGGAACGATTGAGCATTCCAGCATTGATTTAAAATATCGTCCGCTGGAAGACATAGACGTTTTCCTTGAACAAGCGGGATTCAGAATCATAGAGAAGTACCAGTCTTGGTCAGCGCAAGCATTTGAGGCGAATGCCAACTCGCTTGTCTGTATGGCTGAGAAAATATAAATCAATGTTGAGGGATACAATGCAAGGGTTTCGAATTACCACGTCGTTAGATGACATGGATTTAGACGTTATCTACCAGTTCATTTCAAACAGTTATTGGGGAAAGGGCATTCCAAGAGAACGCCTTGAGAAGTCATTGCGCCATTCGTTCTGTTTCGCGGTTTTGGATGACAGAAATCAACTCGTCGCTTTTGCTCGGTTAATTACCGATCGCACCACGTTTGCGTACCTTGCCGATGTGTTTGTTGTGGAGGCACACCGTGGTAAAGGCATCAGTAAGTGGTTGATCTCAGAAATTCTTGTTCATCCAGAACTACAAGGCTTACGCCGTATGATGCTTGCAACCCGTGATGCTCATGGATTGTACGAACAGTTTGGGTTCACTCCTATTGCTCCAGTAGAAAACTTCATGCAAATCTGGAAACCGAATGTTTATCAGAGCTAAACCATGATGAGAGTTGAATCTCAACAAGTGGCAATCAGACACCTCAAAACAACAGACGCTGCTCCTCTATTTGAAAACTATTTAGGCGATGAGCAAGCATGCCGCTTCCTCAATCGCCAAGCCCACCAAAATGTTAATCAAACCCTTGAAGCCATCGAAAGATGGCGTGCTCAATATGATCAAAAGTCTCCCAATCTATTAGTCTTCACCATTGAAGAACTTACTTCTCAAACTCCTATAGGCTGTCTGGTGCTGATACCTGAGCAAGACAGCAGTGAAATCCATTTTGGTATTTCTGCTCGCTATCGGGGAAAAGGCTATGCAACCCAAGCCTGCAAACTTGGCGTTGTCTACCTGCAAAGCTTGGGTATACCGCGCATTCGCACCGCCCCGCATATTGGCAACCACGCGAGTATCCGTGTGTTGGAGAAATGTGGCTTTATCAGCCAAGGCATTTTAAAAGCGCATGCAGTTTTTCCTGCTCTAGGACGTGAGGCGCAAGACTGTATGGATATGCGATTGGAGGATACAGAACTGCGCCATTTTGCACGTTGTTCAGAATAAAATAGGTGGCGGTTGAAACAAGCGGTTACAGAGCTTGTTAGTCGCCATCGTAGACAACGTCTTTGCTGATTGATTCTTTAGTCTTTGATTGTCAGAGGCGACTGACAAAACCATACCAACTGTGACAACCAAACCGCTATTAAAGCAGGATATTATTCCTTCAACTTTGTGTTTTAGGAGTAGTCATTGGACTACCCAATAATTGTTGGAATAAATAATGACGAAACGTTGGCTTGTCTCCGCTGTGAGCATTGCGTTGCTCGGCGGTGGTACGTATTTCTATCTCCAATCTGCCGCTCAACCAGAATTGCTGCCTACATTGATTGTGGAAAAAGGCACGATTGAAAAACAAGCGGTGGCTGTTGGTAAAATTGTCCCTGCACACTCCGTGTCTATCAAGTCACAAATCGACGGTATCGTCGGTGAAATTTACGCGAAAGTTGGTGAAAAGGTGAAGCAAGGCCAGCCGCTGATCAAAGTGCGTCCAAACCCAACTCCCCAAGCATTAACGGATGCATCGGCAGAACTCATGCGTAGCGAAGCCGATCTGGAATCCGCCAAACAAAAACTGTCTAACTTAGAAAGCTTGGTCAAGCAGGACATTATTCCAAGTAACTACGACGAATACGTAAGTGCGCGCTCGGCAGTCAAATCTGCGCAAGCGGACGTATTGCAAAAGCGCCAGAATCTCGAACTCATCCGCAGTGGTGAGGCGTCTATCGGTGATGCGCGTTTAACGTCGACGATCTACGCGCCAATTGATGGCACGGTACTCAACCAGAAAGTTGAGGTCGGAGAGCCGATCATCTCGACTCAATCAAGCCAAGCTGCGACTGAAATGATGTCATTGGCCGACATGAACAGTCTGATTTTTAAAGGTAGCGTCAGTGAGCATGATGCTGCGCAGTTGTCTCCGGGAATGCCCGTTATGTTGACGGTTGCGCCTTATCCTGATGTGGCGATTTCTGGTGTGCTAACCAAAGTGGCGATTCAATCTGAGAACCTCAACTCACCAGAGGGCAATGCTTCGGCAAAAAGTTTTGATAACGGTTTTGAGGTTGAAGTGGGAGAACTCAAGATCCCACAAGATGTGTTGCTTCGTTCTGGTTTTTCATCGACGGCTCAAATCATTCTGAAGAAGTCTGAAAACGTGCTCACTCTACCGGAGCGCGCTCTGCAATTTGATGGTGACGCACCGAATGTTCTGATCCCCGACAGCTCAGAACAAGGGTTTCATAAACAACCGGTGAAACTCGGTCTGTCAGATGGCATCAATGTCGAAGTGCTTGACGGTGTGGAGCTTGATGAAGAGGTCATCGACAACAGTATGATGGGAGCGGCGCATGGTTAAGCTGCAACGATCAAAAATCGCCTTTGCATTGTTGGCTGCCACGCTCAGTTTGCCGACCTACGCAATTTCTATTGAACAAGCTTGGCAACAAGCAAAGCATAACGATCCAAATTACGAAAAAGCGAAAATCGGCGTCCAGCTTGGCGAGGTTGGCGTACAGAGTAGCCGCAGAGCGTTATTGCCGGGTTTAAGTGCCAGTGCGTCAGCGGATTGGAATGAGTCTTCAAGCCATTCCAACAGTTACGGCGCTACCTTATCTCAAACTATTTGGGATAGCAGTTTGTGGTCGGAACTGGATCAAGCGAATGCCAATTATCTCAAAGCACAGTTAGAGCTATCTCAATCACATAACGAGCTTGCGCAGAAGTTGCTCACCGCTTACCTAGATGTGGCAAGCGCACAGGGCGACCTCAAATTGGCGCAGTCCAAGCTGGAGGAGGGGAAGGAACTTCTCAACATCATCGAGAAACGCTATCGAGCAGGCAAAGTGAAGTCGGTTGATGTTGAAGAGATGCGAGCGAATCAAGTTTCTGAGCAAGCAAGTATCCTCAATGCAAAAGCCGATCTCGAAGTGAAAAAAGCAGAGCTTGCGGCGTTAATTAATCAAATGCCGGAGAGTGTCGACCAAATTCGAACGGATTCTTTGATTCAGCCGCCGATGCTGGTGGACTCTCAGGAGCAATGGCTAAAGCTGGCTAAAGACAGCAGTCCAGAGCTGTTGGTGGCGGCGCAGATGGTGAAAGCGAGCGAGTTCGCGAAAGATTCAGCTAGAGGTGGATACTACCCAACCGTCAAAGGCAGTGTGGGCTACAGCGATGGTGACAATCGTTCAAACGGCGAGTTTAACGCTGGGATTAGTTTGAGTTTGCCGATTGACCTCAATGGTGCAGTGCGAGCGAAAGTGGACGAAGCATCGTTGAACATTTTAAGTGCCAAGCAAGATATGCGTAGAGTGGAAATTGATATTCAGAAACGAGTTATTCAGCAGTTTACGCAGGTCGATATCAATTGGAATCAAGTTTTAATAGCGAACGAGCTGGTTGAGTCGCGCGCCAGAGTGTTGCAAAGCAAAGAGAAACTTTACGACGCTGGTCTGCTTGAAGTGTCGGAAGTTATCAGTGCACACAACAGCTTGTTTGAGGCTAAAAACAGTCTACAAACCAACTTGTACAGCTATTGGCGTAAGAGAATCGGCTTACTGCAAACCGCAGGGAAACTCGATGACGATACCATGGCGTTGATCTCTCGGGCTTTTCATTCATGAGCAGCCTGTTGCAGCAAACTTGGCAAACGTTGATGGCGCACCGTATGAAGAGCGTGCTAGCCATTATCGCGATTGCTTGGGGCGTGATCTCTGTGGTGGTGTTAATCGCACTTGGCGAAGGCTTTTATCGCCATCAGACCCAGTCGTTTTCCTTTATGATCAACAATGTGCAAGTGGTGTTTCCGTCGAGTACCAGTAAACCGTGGCAAGGGTTACCTTCAAGACGGCAAATTGATATTCCACAAGAAAAAGTCGACATGATCAAACAGTCAGGTTTCGTGCAACAGGCGTCGAGCGTTTACGCCAAATGGGATGCGAATATCACCAATCTCAAAGGACAGAACTTATCGAGTACGGTCAGCGGTATTGATACGTCTTACTTTCCTTTAATGCAACGCAAGCTGCAATCCGGTTCGAGAAACCTGTCACCAAGTGATATGGACAACCACACTCGCGTGGCGGTGTTAGGCGATCAAATTGCGCAAATGGGCGGAATCCAAATCGGGGATAGGCTCAAAGTCGACGGCATTCCGTTTTTGGTGATTGGTGTCACCGTCGGTGAGGACGCTGGCATTTCATTCGGCGATAGCCGCACGGTTTTCATTCCTCAAACAACGTACCGCGATTTGTGGGATGCGAAACCTTGGATGGTATTGATGAAGCCGAGAGACGGGATGGATGCACCGTCGTTTCGACAAAATATCGTGAACTTTTTCGCCAAGCAGCTTCATTTTGACCCAAGTGATAAAGACGCGGTCGAATTACCCGATTTTAGTGAAGGTGCGGCGGTCATCAGTGGAATTTTGCGTGGCATTCAGATTTTTCTCGGAGCGAGCGGCGCGATGACCATGGCGGTCGGTGCGCTTGGCGTTGCCAACATCATGTTTTTATCCGTCACGGAGCGCACGCGTGAAATCGGTGTGCGTTTGGCGATCGGGGCGACTCAAAAATCCATACTCAGTCAGTTTATTCTTGAAGGGCTTATTTTGGTAGCCGTGGGCACGGCATTAGGTCTGATGTTTTCGTATGCAGTGGTATCTGTCTTAAGCAGCATGGCATTACCGGAATGGATTGGTTTACCTGTGATCACGCCAGATTCCATTGCTTGGTCTTTACTTGTGACGCTTATCTTGGCATTGATGGCGTCGTATTTCCCAGCAAGGCGAGCATCGCGTCTCACGCCAGTCATTGCTTTGAGTGCGAGGGCTTAGTCATGTTGTTACCGATGAGACAAATTTTCCAAGAAATGGCCGCAGAAAAGCTGAGATTGGGTTTGACCATTCTGGCTGTAGCGTGGGCGACCCTCTGTATCGCTGCTATGTTGGCGGTAGGTGAGGGTATTCGTCAGGGCGTATTGAAAACCGCACAAAATGGTAACGGCAACTTGATCTATTTGACCGGAGGGATGGCCACCGTCGACCATGGTGCTTTTCACCAAGGTAAATTTCTGACATTAAAAATGGACGATTCAGAGATCGTTCGAGCGTTACCCGATGTAAAAAGTGTTGCGCCAACTGCGAAGTGGAAAGAGCGTATCACCGTTGGTGACAGAAGCTCGTGGCAAGAGCCGTTAGCTGTCACGAGCGAGTTTCAATCCATGACCAATTTGGTGCCGATGGTGGGGGGACGATGGTTAAATCCACTCGATCAAAAAGAGACGCGCAAAGTCGTTGTACTGGGTTATGAACTGGCAGCCGACTTATTCAACCCGAATGAGGACTTTAGTTGGTTTGCGACAGTCACATTGCAAGTCAACCCTGTGGGGAAAAAGGTAAAAATCGGCAATGAGGAGTTCACCGTTGTGGGCGTATTGGAGAAAAACAGCGCCCAAATAGAACTGGGGGATCTTATCAACTATTCCAGCTTTGTGCCGTTAGCGACGTGGAAGCGATTTCATGTCAACGGTGAAATTGGTGGCATCAATGTGCAGCCAGAAGCGGATGTAGACCGAGAAGCCTTAGCAAAGACGATAAGGCAAGTGATTGCCCGTAAGCACGGGGCAAGTGTCAGTGATGAACAGGTCGTCCAAGTCGATGATATGTTCCTTAAGCAAAAGAGTATGCAGCAGTTTCTGATAGGTTTGCAGAGTTTTCTTGGCATTATCGGCTTCGTGACGTTAGCTGTTGCTGGCGTTGGCATCGCCAATGTGATGTATGCCACCGTAAAGCGATCTACGCGTGATATCGGCGTACGAATGGCTGTTGGTGCAACCCCAACGGCCATTCGCATGCACTATTTAGTACAGTCTTTATTGACAATGATGATGGGGGGGGCGCTTGGATTAGCCGTGACGTACGCGCTGGTGTCTGCCATCAGTTCCATTCCTTTAGAGGGCAATGCCTTTTATGAACAACTGGGTAAACCTGTCCCTGAGTTGTCGTGGGTCGTTGTCGCGATTGTCATCCTCACCTTAGTGATCATTGGTGTGGCATCTGCATGGTTACCTGCAAACCGAGCCGCAAAAGTCAGCCCGTTGGAGGCGCTACAAAGTGAATAACAACAATAACTCTGGAGAGAACATGTCGAACAAGCCGCTTGTTGAGCTGACCAACATCTGCAAATACTACTCAAGCGGGGAGGCGGAAGTTCGCGCGCTAGACGGCGTTGACTTAACCATTAATCAAGGCGAGTTTCTTTCGATTCTTGGCCCGTCGGGTTCAGGCAAATCAACGTTGATGAACATGCTCGGCTGTTTAGATAAGCCCACTGATGGCGAGTACCAACTTGGCGGCCAAAACGTTGCAAGTTTAAGTGCGAATGAGCTGGCTGGCATTCGTAACCAAAAGATTGGATTTGTCTTCCAAAGCTTTAA
>JABXIW010000300.1 GCA_013372875.1 Gammaproteobacteria bacterium
TCTATCATAGCGAGATAATTCAATGAACCCAAGCTACCGTGGGCAAAGCACGAAACGGATTTAAGGAAGTATTATGTCTATCGAAGAAAATAAAGAAGCACGCCATAAGGCACGCCAACAAAAAGTAAAAGAACAGGTAGACGCAAAAATTGCGGCCGCTCAAGAAGAGAAAGGTCTACTGCTGATCATTACTGGTAATGGTAAAGGTAAATCGACATCTGGCTTTGGCACGATTGCTCGCGCCGTCGGTCACGGCCTTAAGTGTTCAGTGGCTCAATTTATCAAAGGCACTTGGGACAACGGCGAGCGCAACTTGCTAGAAAAACTGGGAGTAGAATTCCAAGTTATGGCGACTGGTTTTACTTGGGAGACGCAGAACAAAACCGCCGATACCGAAGCAGCGCAACTGGTCTGGAAAGAATGTAAGCGCATGCTGCAAGACGACTCTATTAATGTCATCTTATTCGATGAGCTAACTTACATGGTGAGTTACGGTTACATCGATTTGGACGAAGTGGTCGAAGCGTTAAACAATCGCCCAAAAATGCAGTCGGTTGTGATTACTGGTCGTGGCGCACATCGCACTCTAATTGAAATGGCCGATACCGTTTCTGAAGTGAAGAATGTAAAGCACGCATTTGAATCTGGCGTAAAAGCGCTGAAAGGCGTCGACTGGTAAAGCTTGCAGCACAATGAAAAAAAGGTTGGCACAATGCCAACCCTTTCACTTTCAACACGTGGTTAGTTGAAAAGATTCTTCAACAGACCATCGACCGCTTCTTTGGTTTTCTCATCTTTGATTTTGTCCGTTAGCTTCTCTACGCCACGGTCAATTTCTTTCTGAGCTTTCTGTTTAAGAACATCATCGAATACGAGTTTGAATTTAGGGTCCGCCCACTTACCAGACACATTGATTGGAATCGTGATGTCCTTCAGCTCATCGATGTTTTTACCACCTTGGCCTTCTAGCGTACCCACAATTGAAGTACTGATAGTAAAGTCTACCGTCTCATTGATGTAGTTTGCACTGCCTTTACCACGCACACGTAGTAACGGTGATTGAGCATGTAAGTTGTCCGTTGATACCACACCTTTGTTTAGTTTCAACGTCGCGGTCATCGCACTGAAGTCTGTTTTCTTCACTTCGTTGGTACTTTCAACTTTTTGCCCTTTGAATCGCGCGTAGTTTTCACGAATCAATTGAGCAACGTTGATGCCATTTACCGCACCATCAGCAAAGTTAATCACTACCGTACCAGCAAGGTTCTGTTTGATACCTGTCGGCGTCAAACTGCTACCTTGGACATTCACGTCGATATTACCCGTACCTTCTAACTTGTCGTTGTTAGCAACATCAATCAGTAGCGGTTGAACTTTCACACCTTTGATTGATTTTTTCACGCTGTAAGTCGCTGGCGTCTTACGTGCATCTAGTCTTGCTGTTGCTGAAATTGTGCCTTGGTACAACTTCGAGCTAAATGATGTGAGGTCAAACACACCACGATTGACAGTGAAGCTCGCTTTTACCGCTTCCATTTTCGCGTTAGCCGCTTTGAACTTATCGATGGTGATATCACCTTTGACATCCAGCGTTTTCAGTGCTGAAAGATCCGGCTCAACTTCAGGCCCCGCGGATGCACTCTTACCACCAGATGCTGGCTTTTCGTCGCTTGCTGGTGCTTGTTTATCCAAGCCTAAGAATTCATCTAAATCGATATTAGGGCTATGAAGGGCAAAACGTATTTTTGGAGTGTCTCCCAATGTCACATCGGCTTTACCATCCAATGCAATCGCGTTTGCGGTTAACTTCTCTAGAATAAAGCTAAGGTGGCTTTTGTTTAGGTCAAATGAGAGGTCAGAGACCATATCAACTTTCATTGGTGATTGTGGCAAAGCATCACCTTCAAAGCTTGATTTCAGCGTAAGCTTATTCAACAATACTTTGCTAATCGCTTGGTCAACCGTAAGCTGCCCACCGCCTTGCATGTCCAGCTTCATACCAGCAGCACTGCCTTTAAGCGCGTAGTTAAGATTGTTTACTTTATCGAATTCAAATGTATCTAAGCCAATTTTTGCCGATTCAATAGTGTTGTTTGGATCAGTGTACGTCGCATCAACATCGATGTTCTTCAACGCATAACTGGTAAGACCTTTCGCCAGTTTAAAGTCTGCCTTACCTTCTGCTGTAAACTTCTGGTCATTCATTTCGCCTTTCACACCAAAGTCAGCTGTCGTCCAGCTGTCAAAAGCAAATTCAGAAAGGTTCAACGATACATCATACAGCTTGGTGTAATTGCCGGCTTGCTTGTCTTGAATTTCTAGTGAGCCATTAGAAACCGTAACACCAGCCAGGTTGATACTCCAATCTGAGCCTTCAGACTGCGATTCGCCGCTTTGATCTGGTGCAGTATCATTCGGTTGCTCTGCTTGTTGAGTTTGCGCTTTCGTTAGAGCATCAATGTTCTTGCTGCCGTCTTTCTTCGTTTCAACGTAGAACTCCGCACCATCTAAAGTAATGTTACCGATTTCAAGTTGTTTGCTAAAAAGTGGCGTGACAGAAACATCAACACCGACAGTGTCGACTTTAAAAAGATTTGGCTGACTAAAACCTTGCGGGTTACGCAGTTCGGTTCTTCCCAATTCAAAACCAATTGATGGGAAGAATTGCCAACTGATATCCCCTTCAATCACTAATTCTAACCCTGTTTGTTTCTGAGCTTGCTCAACAATCAGTGGCTTAAATTGGTTTGGATTGACAAAAATAGTTAACGCTAAAATTGCAGCAACAAATACCACAACAGGTATCGCGAGAACTAAGAGCAGTTTCTTCATTTGTTTTTCCTTGCTCGTGTGTTTTTAAAATTATAAGCGCAGACTAGATTTACCGCCGAGAGTTCCACAAAAGCGTGAAA
>JABXIW010000460.1 GCA_013372875.1 Gammaproteobacteria bacterium
CAGTAAGAAGCGATTGATCGCGTCCATTTACATCGAAAGTAACAAGCGTTTCATCACGAACTTGTTTGTATGACAGTGTCACTTCGTTAAACGTTGCTGTGTCCCCCGAAGCCAGCTGCCAAACCATGCTCTGGCCTACAGATTCAAGACCAAACTGTTCTTGCAAGTATTCAGCGGCATTGGTGCCCGCTTTATCCAGTTCTGCCGTCAACTGCTGCGCTAATGTGGTTAGGTTTGCTTTTGCTGCTGATTGTTGCGCTTCTGCTGAGCCAGGAGCATTCCCTAAAGGGCTTCCGCCTCGTTTCTTTGCCATTAGTTATTCTCCTGTTCACGCCATACATTAACAATGTCACGCAAGATCTGACTCGTCACTTCATAGCTGTTTTGCTGTGCCGTTTGGAATGTCGACTTACTTTTTGGGTACTCACTCTTCGACATATCAAATACTGTTGAAAGTAGGGAAGAGGCCTGACGGATGGCTTCGCTGTGTTTGAACTCTTTTGAGTAAAGGTACGGAGCAAAGTAGTCGTAAAGACTGTTCATCAGCTCTGTGGTCGTCGAACTGTCACGATGGTTTGTGAGTAGGATCTTCATAAAATCGTATCCTGCATGGTTGGCATTTTCGAGCAACGCCCATACCTGCGGAATATAGCTAAAGTACGAGCAAGTCGCATCGATGTCGTTCTCGGTAATAGAGAGCGGGAACACCACACTAGTGGCCGCAAAGTACGCATTGAAAGTTGCATAGCCCAGGGATGGCGGTGTGTCGATAATGATGATATCGAATTCGTCTTCTACGCTATTAATAATGTCACTCAATAGAGAGTAAGGAGAAGCGAGTTTGTGGCTAAACACTTGCTCATGGAACCAACCTTCCATCGCTCGGTCACTTTGTGCCGCTGGCAATATACGCAGGTTTGGAATCGTGGTTGGTAAAAATGCATCACGGTAGACTTGCTCTAACGTTTCATTTTCATCCAGATCAAATTGCCCCATCATCAAGTCACCGACTGACAGTTCGCCTTCTTGTTCTGCTTCCGGAGCATAGTACATAGAGAGTGTTGCCTGACCATCCATATCAATTAGACCGATGCGGTATTCTTGATGGAATTCGGTCGCTAATCCCGATGCGATAGTTGCGGCAGAAACCGTTTTACCCACACCACCTTTTTGATTTTGGATCACGATAACCTGAGTGCTCTGTTTATCACTGCGCTCAAACTTTGGCTCTTTGCGTAAGTTCTCTGGCAAGAGGTCGCGCACGCCATACATCTCACCAATGTCTAGCGACCACTGGGAGTCTTCATGGCGGCGAGGGTCAATGTTGGCGCTCGCCACGTACTTATCGAGGGTTTTGGCATCAATACCAAGGTATGCAGAGGCTTCAGCGCGGGTAAAGTTACGCTGCTCTTTGCGGTGATTAGCCAATAAACGCAAGTTACGGCGCTTTATGTAGTCGTCAGCGCCTTGTTTAAGGTGCTGAAAATCCTGAGTGGTTTGTGTCGTGTCCATTTCTGCCTCCCTATAGGAATGAGAAATAGTATATCCCTTAATTTTGGAGGGTGGTAGTAATTTTTGATGGATTTGTTGGCTTTTTGGGACTTGTTTCTTAACTGAAAGATACAGCGAAGATGGAGGTCGATAAGAAGCTCATTATTAACGCAATTTTCCGTGAAAATTCTGTAAATTAGTTAAAAGTGACTCTGTTTTTCCTTTCTTTTTCTGTTTTTATTGGTTTTTCTAGATGATTGAAGACAGGCAAGCGATCTTTTTAATAAATGGATGGTTTGAGTGCCTATATACCCAGTTTAGTTAACGGATAATTGCCCAAATTTACTTTGTTATTTCTCATCATGCCATTATATTTCAATATATTATATTTTTAAATTTCTGCATTTTTTCTCTTTTATTTGGTTTTTCGGGGGTTATAGTAATCTCCAAATTCAATAACAAAAAGAGACGAATATGAACGTATCAACTCAGTTGGCACCCATCAATTTAAATTGTACAAAAAGCATACTTAGTGCACTTGAGAATAAAGGATTCAAGGACATCGATATCGCTAAGCGTTGTGGTTGTAATCCTTCTCGTATCCACGCTTGGAAAAAAGGAGAAAACGCTGGTTCTGATTACTTGCAAAAGCTAAGAGCCTTGCTTAATGAACGTTTACCTAATCACCGTGCTTTTGTTCATGATGTCGTATCAAAGGTCGCGATTCCGGTTGATGAGGCGTTTTTTGAGCGCTTCTTAACGTCCTTAGTGTCAGACTTAGAGTGGGATGAAAAATTAACGACGACGCTCGAGCAAAGGCAGCAGCTATTGGAAGCAACAACACTTGAGGAAGTCAATCGGTTGCTAGCAGACAGCTTTAATCAGAAAGTGTGTAAAGAAGTCGACATCGAAGTGAATTTTGATAGAAATAGGCCAATTTCTGTTGATGAAAGTCCAAACTACGTAAAAGCTACCAAAGTCCTGTCTTACGAATATCAAAGTAAAATGAAGCGTATTACTGAGGCTCTCTCAGATGAAATTGAAGAAGTAGAACATCGACTACAGATGCTAGAAAAACGCAAGGAGGATGATCAACAGCGAATTCAGAGTGAGTTTAATACGATTCTTCAACAGCTGCATAATCATCACTATCGTTTTGGTGAAGAGTTACCATCACAACAGCTCGAAGATAAGCTTGAATGGTTAGTGGCCCGTTTGCAACCGGACAGATTTACGTGTGCGCGAGCTTATAAGTCGATGGTTAGTTATATGGAACGCATGGCCGCTTTCATGGAAGACTGCGAATTTGGGTCTCGTCATAACTTCCTAGCGTTATCAGATCGGAATGCGCACATTCCCGATACAATCAGCGATGATGAACACATATTCAGTGCTGATGACCTAGGGTTCGCCGTTGATAGTGCGAAGAGATTGATGGAGAAGTTCACGACATTTTCGGCTGATCAGGAAGACAAATATAACCAGCTTTTTAATACAAAAGCTTCGGAACTTGGTATAGAAAAGCGTTTTGAGATAGCGAACATTTTTGATGTTTCGAAAGCATCAGCAATTAGCGACGGAAAACAGATTGATATAGAAGAGTTCCAGTCAAAGAGTATTGACTCCTTGTTGGAAGGTCTTTTAAAAAAGGAAGTCATTCATATAGCGCTTTTTGACCACAAGTTCGCGATTAATCTGCTGGAAAAAGCAAAAAAAAGGTATACCCACCTCAAGGTGACGCCAGTTCGCCAGACTGTTCAGATCAATGGAGAACTCATCTACCAATCCTGCGACAACGCAGCGACACCAACCATTGTTTATGCGCTAGAAAACAATGATCTCGTTTTACTTCGACAAATAGAAGTATGTGAGGAGAACGTCATGGTGATGAAGCAGCCACTTTCCGCAACTGAGTTACTAGGTTTGGTCGAGAATGATCACCTAGTACAAGTTAGAGAAGCCCTTCTCACTCGTGGGTACTTATTAAATGACGTTCTGACAATCGCCTAGAGGGTTATAAAATGAGTCTACTAAACTTTGCCGTCCTCGTTGACGGAGAAAACGCACAGCCCTCTAAGTATCAAGATATTTTGCGTGAGGTCAGCCAAAAAGGAAACATTGCCAGCAAATGGGTTTACGCCGATTGGACTAACCCAACACACAAGGGCTGGAAAGACATTCTGTTTGATACCAGCTCCGCGCCTAAGCAGCAATTTCATCACGGTAAAGATGCCGCCGATCATGCGCTCATTATGGATGCCATCGAACTGATTTGTACAAACGACAAAATCACTGCCATTTGTATTGTGAGTAGCGATGGTGGTTTTGCAGGGCTCGCACAGCGAATCAGTGAAAAAGGGTTACATGTCATGGCTGTAGGCAAAAAAGATACACCGGCAGCCTTTCGTAAAGCTTGCCACAATTTTGTTTATGTCGAGAACGTGGGCAGTGAAAATGACCAACCCGAAGAAGTTGGGGATGACGTTGAGTTGGATGAGCTGTTGCTCGATGCTTACTGGCAGTTGGCTGGGGATAATGACAGCGTTTATCTTGGCGATCTCGGTACGAAACTGAAGCAGTTAGATAGTGCATTTGACCCAAGAACTTATGGTAGCGCAAGTCTTAAGAAACTGATCATCAATAAAACGACCCAACTGGAAATCCATGATGCTCGAGACGACCGCTGTTATGTGCGCCTTGCAAGTGCGGTGGGTAAGGTCAAAGCGACACCCAAGAAAGGGAACGAATTTGCGTTTATCTTACATCATGGAGAAGAGTTCTACTTTCGTAAGGATGACCTGATAGACGAAAAGCAGTGGGGAAAAGTTAAAGCAAACCAGAAGGTTTCATTTCAGCGCTCTGCCAAACATAACGGGCCGACAGCCGGAGCGACCAATGTAACTGTACAAAAATAGGTGTGAAGTGCTCGGGCGAATTTTTAATTGCTCTCCCAAAAAAACGCCTCAGAATATGGAGGCGTTTAGTGTCTAACTTAATTATATTATGCAATAAATGCTTTTTATGAGTGAAATTATCACCAATTAATTGTATTAGTTCAGACTAGATCTGACACTTCAATTTGAAAAGAAGAGAGTTACCCACTTTGATTAAAGGTGCTTAATCACTAATCAAAGACAATAGAGGTAACTCTCATGCTTCATACTAGCAATCCAATC
>JABXIW010000236.1 GCA_013372875.1 Gammaproteobacteria bacterium
TAGCTCAGTTGGTTAGAGCATCCGACTCATAATCGGCAGGTCCCCCGTTCAAGTCGGGGCGGGCCCACCATTTATCTAGCACTTTATATTGATTTTATTGATTAGAGCATCCGACTCGCTACTTTCATTTAATAGCTCTTAAACCAAAAGCTATTGTCGTAAACAAACCCCAAGTCAAACCAACGACGACTCCAGCATCTAAAATGCCACGCCATGGTTGGGGGATCTGGTTGAAAATGATGACTAGGATGATAATGGCGATGGTTAGTATGTAAGCCAAGATCATGTTTTTCTTGCTGGCAGCAAAGTAATTCATGCAAAAAAGTGGTGCGAGCAATTTTCTGATAAAACTTGGCTTTTGATCTAACGCTTTGAGTCGATTAGCGAATTTGATGGAGTAGCTTTTTTGAAAGCCTTTATAACCTTCAGAATAAGCCATAAAGACGCAGTTAATCGCTAATAACAGCCAGTGATACCACTCAAATGACATTTGCCAGGCCGTCAAAAAATGGCCTGACAAGCGATAAATGGCATAACTTAATATGGCAGTAAAGCCGAGCAAAGCCCAAGCCTGCGCCAATCGAGTGCTGAACATTGAAAACTAACTCTAGGGGTAAAAAACTGGCGCTATCCTAGCACAGCTTTGGGCGAAATGCTGCAATAAAGCGCCAACCAATAAGCTCAAAAATGTCAATTACTGCTACTGAACAACTGAACGATCATGTCTTGGTATTGATAAATCATCAGCGCAAAAAAGCTGGTCAAAAATAAGATTAGAGCTTTGCTGCGGTAATAAAATAACGGCACTAGGATTAAGGTTATGCCAGTGGCGAATAGAATACCGAAACCTAGGGAAACGCCCATGGGGATCAAAAATTGTGCTTGGGTCGACTTATCAAAAATAATCGGAATCAAGCCAACAAAAGTGGTCAATGAAGTCAGCATTACAGGGCGCAACCTTCGAACCCCTGCATTTAGCACAGCATCTTTTCTGCTCAAGCCTTGTTTGCGTTGCTGATTAATATAATCCACTAGGACCAAACTGTCATTAACAACAACACCTGTCAGCGCCAACATCCCAAGCACCGACATCATGCTCAAGGTCAAGCCTATAAGCCAGTGTCCTAATACAGCCATAACTCCCCCTAAAGGGATTATTGCCATAACTATGAACGGCTTAAGATATGATCTAAATACAATAGCCAGTAAAATATAAATAGCCATCAAGACAGCAATGACACTAGCTTTTATGCTGTTTATTAGTTCTGATTCATCCCTCGCCTCTCCTTCTAAGCTATAACCAATTCCAGGATATGAATCTAATAAATGTTTAACTTCCTGTTCGATACCTGTACGAATATTTACTAAATTTCCAGTAGATTTATCCACGTCAGCAGTAATATTAATGGTGCGACGACGATCAATACGCTCAATCGCGGCAGGGCTTTTGCCATAGGTCAACTCGGCCAATTGATGCAATGGCAAATTGCCACCCGCTGGAGTTTTCACTAGTAAATTATTCAGCTCATCTAATGAACTACGCTCCTGTTCAGAAAGACGCAACATCACGCGAACATCGTCTCGTCCTCTTTGAATGCGCTGCACTTCCACTCCAAAAAAAGCACTACGGACTTGCCTTGCCAAGCTGCTTAAATTAATCCCTAAGGCTTCCGCTTGTGGCTTTAGTTTAAATTGGATCTCCTGCTTACCTTTTGAGAAGGAGTCGGCGATATCAAAAACTCCTTCGGTAGTTTGCAAAATTTGCTTTACTTCTTCTGCCGCTCGATTGAGCTGTTCCGTATCAGAGCCACTAAGCTGTACATCAATCGGATCACGACTACGGCCGATTTCAGCTCGGAAATTTAGCGTTTCTGCCCCAGGAATAGGACCAATCAATTTGCGCCACTCAACCACTAATTGGCCAATACTAATATCGCTACTTCTTTGCTCTGGCGGCAGCGTTTCAAACATCACACGACCACGGTTCGGACTGGTGGAACGGCCACTAGCACCTGAAACCGAAAAGACGTGGCTAATAGCACTTTCACCAGTTTCTGGATCCCGATATTTTTCTTTCAACTGGATAGCAGCATTGGTCATGCGCTGCACATATTGGTCAGTCACTTCAAATGGTGTGCCGGCGGGCATTGCAAGAAAGGCGCGTGCCGTTTCACTCGGGATCCGCGGGAAAGATGAATATTTGGTATGGCCAAGACTGACTGCGAAATAAATAATGTATAAAAGTCCAATGAAAATCGTTACTGTTATTGCCCAGTGAGTAATGGCAAAATTTAAAATCGGTTTATAAAATTTAACGATTGCTGCTTCGAAACCATTAGCAAATTTTTGCTGAAACTTTTGAAATGCATTTCCTTCTTGCTGGTCTTTTTTAAACTTCATGTGCCCCAAATGCGCAGGTAATATTAATTTGGACTCCACCAATGAAAAGAACAAAACGGGGATCACAATTAAAGGCAATTGATAGTACCACTTGCCCCAGCCACCAGGTAAAAACAAGATCGGCACGAAAGCTATCATGGTGGTAATAACACCAAAGGTTACTGGCACAGCCACTTCTTTGGTACCTGTGATCGCTGCCTCAAGTGGAGGCTCTCCGCGGCTGAGATGATTATAAATATTTTCACCAGTAACAATGGCGTCATCTACCACTATCCCCAGCACCAAAATAAAGGCAAACAAACTGATAAGATTTACGGTAGCGCCCATCTCTGGCATCAACGCAATACCACCAGCAAAGGCGATAGGGATCCCTAAGCTAACCCACATAGCAATTGTCGGACGCAGAAATAGCGTCAACAAAATAATAACTAAAATACCACCTTGCAACAGACTAAAATTCAAGGTGCTCAAACGAGCTTTAAGGCCTTTAGATTGATCGCGCCAGATACCAACTTGCATCCCAGCTGGTACTGAATTTTGTTTGGCAGCGACAAAGTCTTTTACTTTTTGCGCCACTTGAATTTCACTTTGATCACCTACTCGAAAAACTTCTAACTCAATCGCAGGTACGCCATCAAACCTAGTATTCAAACCTTGTTCTTCAAAGCCATCTTTAATGGTTGCTAAATCACCCAGTACCAATCGAGTACCATCGGCTTGAGTCAGAATGGGTATCTGAAAAAACTGCTCGTGAGTATAAGACTGACCTTTCAGTCGCAATAGAATATCACCTTTATCCGAGCGAACTTGACCCGCTGATAAATCGAGTGAATGGTTATTAATAGCGCTGGCAATTTCTTGTAAAGTCATGCCATATTCATTCAATAAATCTTGGTTGATCTCAATCGCAATTTCAAAAGCTCTAACACCAGAAGTTTCGATTTGCGTAATGCCTTCAACTGCTAACAATTCTTCCTGCAAAATATCGGCATATTCGCGCAGCTCTTGCTCAGACAGTTGCCCAGAGACCATGACACTAATGGTTTCGCGCTTAAACTCGCTTCGTCTAATGATCGGTTTTTCAGCATCTAATGGCAGAGTATTCAAAGCGTCAACTCGACTTTTTACCTTATCGAGCAGAATCTCCATGTCATAATCTTCTTCGGTTTCGATGATGACAGTCGCCGAGCCTTCAGCCGACACTGAACGCAACCGTTTAATACCTTCTAAATCAAAAACCGCTTCTTCGATTCGAGTAGAAACGGTTCGTTCGGTTTCCTCTGGCGTTGCCCCACGAAATGGCACCGTCACGGTAATGGTATTAATTTCAATATTGGGGAATCGCTCAACCGTAACGCGCTTGAAGATAGTAAACAGTCCTGCTAATAAAATAACCACCATCAACATATTGGCTGCGACAGGGTTGCGAGCAAACCAGGCGATCATTGGGCGACTCCCGATTTTCTATTTTTCCGATTTGGTTTAGCTTCCACTTGGCCTTTAATTTGCAACTTGGCTCCTTCTGCAACAAAACGCACTGGCGTGGTGATCACTTGTTCACCCGGCTTTAAACCTGCGGCAATTAAACTGAGTTCGTCTTCTTGCCATTGAATAGTCACTTGGCGACGCTCTAACTTACCTTGGTTGTATAAATAAACGTATTGATTGTCATAAACCCATTGGCTTGGGACCACCAAAGCATCAGCCAGTTTAAGCCCATATATTTTGGCATTCACAAACTGGCCAATTTTCAGCAGTGCATCCTGCTCTAGAAGTTCACCACCAATATTAGCAGTAACAAACCATTGGCGACTTGATTGATCAATAACACTGTCAGTCCGCACCAGCTTTGCCGGCCAATTTTTACTAAAGCCACCAAAATCTGCACTTAACTCAACCTTATTTGACTCGGTGAAATCAGGCAAAAATTGCACCTTATTAGCGGCAACAGGTAAGCGAACCTCCAGCGTATCGCTTGCAAAAATATGGGCGACCGGAGTGTTTTGGTTAATTAGCTGTCCGACATCCGCTAGCTTAGCAATAATTTTTCCATCGTATGGTGCCGTTACTTTAGTTCTTTCAAGAGCCAGCTTAGCTTTATCTAGCCGCGCTCTTGCCGCATCCAACTTCGCTTTGGCGGAAGCCACTTGCGGTTGCCTTAATACCAAGCCCGATGCCTTTTTATTGGGATTAATCTTTTCCCAGTCACGTTTTGCTTGTTCTGCAAGCGCTTCTTCTTGCTGCAGTGTCAATTGAGCATTCGCTAATTCAGCCTGCGCTATAGTCACTTCAATCTTATAATCTTTATCGTCGATATGAGCCAACACATCGCCTTTTTTGAAACTCTTACCACTAGCAAAGTTATCGCTAACTTCTGTAATTAGGCCAGAAACTTGTGCCACCAAATTACCAGAAGTTTTAGCTTCGATATTGCCATAAGACTCGATGTAAACCTGAAAGGGTTGAGCTTGGAGCTCTTGAACTTCCACAATCACGGGTTTCTCTTGCATGGTTCTTTTTCGAGGTTCAGGCTTGCTCCAGAACATAAACAGAATAACCGCCACCACCGAAGCCACAATCACCAATGGCAATAGTTTGATCAAGTTTGAAGTAATTTTTGACATCTTAATTAATTATTTGAATTTCCTAGCACTAAAGTGCAACTTTACCTGAAAAGCGCTCTAAAGTGGATTGAATGCGCCCTAAATAGACAGTTTTATTGTAAAGTTTACGTAAATGAGATTGTCATAGATTAATAGGCTATTTAGAGTAAAAACACGATTTCAGCCATGGAAAAGCTAAAGCATGAAACTTAACCTAATTATCTTGTTATCATTAGTGCTCTGCACAGCTCAAGCCTGTGCTACTAGTCCGCAAACACCTACAGATGAGCAGCAATTAAGACATTTAAAAACCACACTGTGGCAGCAAGCCTATCGAAATGGTGATGTAAAACTGTTGGATAAGATTTTGCATGAAAGTTTTCAGTTTGTGCAAAATGACGGCAGCATTTCTACCAAAGCCAAAGAGCTGGACTTCGTCGCCAATAACCAATGGAATCCTAAATCTTTCCGCTATGAAATCCTGCGACTCGATATTTATCAAGGGCAATTTGCGGTAGTTTCGGGTACTGGACACGCCGAAACGCAAAATGGCACCAAATACCAATACCACTCCAGCAACCACCTGATCAAACAAGACGGCCGCTGGCAAGCCATTTCATCACACGTTTCTGGTTATAAAGAACTCACCGACTAAGATTATTATATCCCTTTCGAGATGCAGCTAAGACAAGAGACCAGCTTTCACTTGCCATTAGCCGCTATTTCTTATATCTTACGCCGCCTACGGTGAAGTGTCGTAAGAGGCTGACTAGCCGCAGGCTTGAGCACTGGAGCAAAGCGACAGTGACCCGCAGGGCGAGAAGCGCAGCTTCGAGTAACGAGCAAGCAAAAGTGCGACTGAATTGACAAGTCATTAGTTAACTTAAACTGGTGAACTAATAAAACGAATAACGGTGAAGTGTCCGAGAGGCTGAAGGAGCACGCCTGGAAAGTGTGTATACGTTAATCGCGTATCGAGGGTTCGAATCCCTCCTTCACCGCCAACTAACAAAAAGCCCTTATTACTCTATGTAAAGTAATAAGGGCTTTTACATTTATAAATAATTAATTTTTACTTATAGAAGCTAGACTTCAATAATTCGCCAATTAACTCTTGTTGGCCAACCATATCCAACACCTTAATCACATTCGGGATAAAGTTTTCATCATTGTTACCATCAGCGGTAATGTTTATATGGCCTACCTTTCTTCCAGGCTTTGGCTCTTTGCCGTAATCATAAAGCACAGCGTTTGGAATCGCTGCCACCTCAGCTTTATTAGGAATGCCACCTATCAAATTAATCATGGCTGTAGCATTTTGGATAGAGGTATCCTGTAAAGGCTGATTAGTAATAGCTAGCAAATGATTCTTAAACTGCGAAGCAATAGTACCATCCATGCTCCAGTGGCCTGAGTTGTGAACGCGTGGTGAAAGCTCATTTGCCGCGAACTTATCACCTAAATCGAACAGCTCAACCGCCATGGTGCCGACATAGCCCACTTTTTCCATGACCTTGCGGATAATGTCCTCAGCCTCTTGTTGCTTCGGATCATCCTGCAGACTTAATGACAATCTTAAAATCCCTTCACGGTGATAATTTTCTGCTAGTGGATAAAAAGCAATATCGCCATCCACATTCCGTGAAGCAATGATTGACACCTCGCGCTTAAAGTTAACCATTGACTCTAAGATACAAGCTACTGGCGCAAGCGCTTCCCAAGCTGTGGCGACTTGACTATCCTCACGGATGACCACTTGACCTTTGCCGTCATAACCATCGCGACGAGTTTTTAAAATCGCTGGCAAGCCGACAGTTTTCACAGCTGCTTCTAGATCAGACAAACTATCGACAGTGGCAAACTTTGCCGTCTCGATCCCTTGCTGATTAAACATATTTTTTTCGTTTAAACGATCGCTAGCAAGAGTTAACGCCTTTGAGGAAGGATGTACCGGCATCTCGGCTTCCAAAGATTCGACCAAAGAAACGGGGATCGACTCAAACTCATAAGTCACCACTTCTGACCAATCTTGTAAGGCTTGTTTGGCTTGCGGATCAAGATAAGGGTAGACAAAATGCTTACCATAAGGCGCAGCACAAGCATCTTGCTCAGGCGCAACAAAAGCAAACTGCATGTCCAATGACTCGCCGGCTTGCGCCAACATTTGCGCTAACTGCCCACCACCGATGATGCCGACTTTTTTAGCGGTCATTTAAAGCGCCTCACGCGGGTCTGGGTTATCCATAATGGTTTGGGTTTGAGTTGCTCGGAATTCTTTTATCGCCGCTTTTACGTCTGGATATTTGTTCGCCAAGATGCTTGCCGCAAATAAACCCGCATTAGCAGCACCAGCATCACCAATCGCCAGAGTACCAACTGGAATACCCGCAGGCATTTGCGCGATAGATAGTAAGGAGTCTACGCCATTTAGAGTTCTTGATTTAACTGGAACGCCCAGCACTGGCAAAGGTGTAATCGCTGCCACCATACCGGGTAAATGCGCTGCTCCACCAGCACCCGCGATAACCACTTCGATGCCGCGAGCTTCCGCTTTTTCAGCAAACTCATACATCTTGCCTGGAGTTCTATGGGCTGAAACCACCTCAACCTCATAAGGCACACCCATCTTATCTAAAGACTCGGCGGCTTTTTGCATACAGCCCCAATCCGACTTGGAACCCATAACAATGCTGACTAATGGCTGATTTTTATCAAGACTCATAGATTTTTCTCTGAATGATTCGACTAAACTATTTAGTAATCGACCAATTCGCGGTCAATTTTGAATTGCGTATTATATAAATATCAAACAGATAAATATAGGGGCTTATCTGTGGCGTGAAATAAAAAGCCCCGCAATTGCGAGGCTTTGGATCTTCATAAAGAAGTAATGGTGCCCAGGGCCAGACTCGAACTGGCACGGTGTCGCCACCGGGGGATTTTAAGTCTAAAGAAAGTTAGTTACGAACCATTACTTTTAGCGTTAAATCAATGACATACAGTTATTGTTGTATTGAATTTCAATTACTTATCATGTCAATTAATTACTAACAATATGCACCATTTCTGCACAGATTAACTTTTTTATATGGTGTATTATCTCGCCCTTTTAAGTTTTGCTCGCTACAACATGCTTATCTTCATAATACTATTTTTAATCCTTCGATCCCCGTATATGGCCCGGAAAAAATCTCGAAGGCGAAAATCCGTAATCAGAAAAGATAATGATAATTCAGTATATTCTAACGCAAGAAACCTGATTGGGTTAATCCCGCTTAGCAATAAAGCTTCTTTCAATATTATAAAGCAGCTAATACGGATCTTCAGATTTGCAAGCAAACCTAAAACTATTCCTGTTGATAATGAATCTTGTTTTAACTCTAGGATGATCATATTATTTCTAAAGTTCATAGGATTTCATCAACGGCCCATAGAAAAATACTTAACGTGGCAGAATGGTCGCACTGAATGGTTATTTGGTACTTTCAAAACAACTATCAAAAGAGTTGAGATTAAGCACCAAGATTTCCCGTTACTGCTGGTGGATTTAGTCGATAATTTTTAGCTTTTACTAATAATTAAAAAGGCTAACAACAAAACTCAAAGCTAAACTTCTCATTACTTAAGCAGTTAAACCTTGAAATATCTTAACAAA
>JABXIW010000367.1 GCA_013372875.1 Gammaproteobacteria bacterium
AAAACAAAAATTGTAAAGACCCAAAAAAGAGAAAACGCAATTGAACCCGCTAAAAACGTTAATAAACAAGACTCCGCTGAAAATATAAATGAAACGGATACAAAACTGTCTCAAAAAGAAAACACAATACCACCTATCAACAAAAGTACTAATAAGAACATAAAAAACAAAGGTGTTGTTAACTCAAATTTAATTGGGCAAACAGTAAAAAACCGTTACGAAATTGAGTCTATTTTAGGTCATGGTGGACTCTGTGATGTTTATTTAGCAAAAGACAAAATTCTTGAGTCTTCTGGCTCGGAGTCCCCTTATGTTGCTCTAAAAGTTTTACAGAAAGAGTTTGCGTCTCAGCCAGAGACAGCAAGAATGTTGATTCGAGAAGCGCAACAAACACAAAGACTTAGTCATCCAAACGTAATCCGGGTCTTTGATTTCGGAGTCGACGGTGATATCTACTTTTTAGTGATGGAATATATTGACGGCGAAACGTTGGAAAGTTTAATCCAACGATCTCGTCCAAATGGTTTGAAGTACCATGCAATGCTTTCTATCCTCAACCAAATCCTCGACGCACTATCCTATGCTCATTCGCTCGGTGTTGTACACGCCGACTTAAAACCAGCCAACGTAATTTTAACCTCCGAAGGCCATGTAAAGCTTTTGGATTTTGGTGTGTCGAAAACTCACCAGATCAAACAGGATCAGTATGCAGCAAAACGTAAAACAGAAGATCTAGAAACGCTGGGCTACACGCCTAACTACGCCTCACTCAACCTGCTCTCAGGAAAAGAACCAAACATAAGCGATGATATGTTCGCCTTATGTTGTATTACGTATGAATTGTTGAGTTGTAAGCATCCATATTCAAGAACACCAGTTAATGAAGCACTAAAGAAAAATATTAAGGTCTCTAAACCAGCAAATATGCCAATAGCGAAGTGGCCGATTTTCTCGAAGATTTTTTCAACTGGCACAATTCCCGCTGATTTTAATGCAAAGACAGTTAAGCGTCGTTTGAACAAGCAATATTGGCCCTTGGCCACTGGTGTCGCAGCCAGCTTGTTGTTTATGGCAGGTCTTGGATTAGTCTACAACCAACAGCAAGTTACCATTTCCGGTCTAGAAGCAAAGCTCAGTCAACAAAACGAAGTTATCCAAAATGCAGAGCTTCTATTAAGTACCTCGCCGGAGCATAGCCGCTCTTTAATCGATGGT
This sequence comes from Gammaproteobacteria bacterium, assembly GCA_013372875.1. The sequence continues at coordinate 1,216 of JABXIW010000367.1, forward strand.
GACGATGCCCTTCATCCTCTAATTAAAGCTGGGTTGCTCCGTCTACATAAGCCCTATTTACTCGGTCAATTTGAATCAGAAATAGACGATGTACTCAATTCCGATGCGACTAGCTATCCGAATTACGATGAGATTGAGGCTATTTTACAAAAGGCCAAAGGCTACTACCCGGACTCACATAAAATCGAAGTTCTTGCATTAGACATTCAATCAAGCAAGCACTCTACTCTACTTTCTATTGCTCGTCAGATTAACAGTCATTTGGAGAAATCACGTTACGATAAGGAAGAAGATACCAAGTCTATCTATGAGCTAAAAGAAGAGCTAAACCAGATCCATCAGGACTACCCTTTCGTACCGACCTCACTTTCTAGTGACGTGTTTGGTAAACACTTAAGTGACGCGTTGAAAGATCGTGATGCGGCGGCATTAGTAACATTGATAAAGGTTGGCAACACGTTCTTTACCAATAGCGATGAACATAAAGCTAACTTAGAAATAAGCAATGCGATGAAAGATGCGGTGCTCGAAATGAAGCTCTATGAAACGGCAATAGATTCGAGCAATCCGTTACCTTTCCCTATCGATGCCGCTCGTATCTTGTATCAAGACGAGTTTGATGGCCTGTACTATCGCCTAAAGCAAGCAAGAACCACTGTACATTTGGATAAGTTAGTTAAAGACGTCGATAAATTCTCTGAAAACTTCCCTGTTGGATTCCAAGATATCAATGACCTACGCTTCCAAACAGCGGACAAGTATCTACAATTCTCCGACATTCTGTTGAATAAGAGAAAGACCACCAGCGCTAGACGAGCAATGAAGAAAGCGAACGATTTGATGAAACAAATTGAGCAAGATTCCAAGCAAAGTTAACGAATTTTGTCTCATTTAAGGGGCTTCTAAGCCCCTTTCCTCAAAAACGCCTTGCCTTTATGCACTCAGATGACTAGCTTATTAGTGTAGCTGTAGTAAGGAAGATAGACTTTGGCCGAGGGAAGAGTCGCCGTTGGTGATATCAATATCCTGGTCGTTGATGACTGTTCTACATCATCACTGCTAGTGAAACACCAACTCATTGCATTAGGCGCAAAAGCTTCTAACATCACTTGCGTGACTAACACGCAAGCGGCCTTGCTCGCCGCAAAAACTCGCTTTTATTCCTTCTTAGTAATTGATTACCATCTTGCAGAAAAATACACAGGTTTGGATCTCGTTCACCTCCTGAGCAGAGCACAACTGATTTCAGACACAACCGCTGTGCTTATGATTTCTAGCGATGCCACAAAAGAGACAGTTCTCACAGCACTTTCTAGCTCTGGGCGGGTTCGTCACCTGCTAACAAAACCCCTTCAAACAAAAGCACTTTACACGAAAATGCTCCAAGCACTGCAAGAACAACAGCACATTGCCGCTGTAACAAAAAGACTGCTGGCTTCACAACCTCTCTTACTATCTGATGTCATCTTGCTTCACAAGACCCACGCGTCCAGTATTTGTGTTGAATCTCTGATTATCGATACTTTAGTTGAAAGACGTGACCACACACTACTTGAGGATTATTTACCTCTCTGCAGTCAGAAAGAGCATGCAAGTAAAGTGTGTGCGACGGCGTTTTTGTTGCATCATCAAGGGCACATATCTGAAGCAGTCAAAGTTCTGGCTGATTATGTAACTCGGAATCCGCTCTGCTTGGCTGCCATTGACAGTTTGATCGGTCTTTATGAAAGCTTGGGGCAACAACGACATGCACTCTGTTTGGCAAAAAGAGCTTTTTCGCTCACGCCAAGTAATGGTTCTCGCTTTCTCTCAGCATCCCGAATTACTGCCAAGTTGGGCCTGTTTGAAGATCTCTATGAGCTAGGCCGTACCTATGCAGCCCATTTATCACAAACCGATGCCCAATGGCTTAATGTCCTTTCTTCTTACGTTGATTTAGTCAGCGACCATTTTAAAACGCTTACTCATATTCATTCCAAGAGGAAAGTGCTTGTTCAACTGAATGAACTCTGTTTACTCACGCAAAAGCAGTTGGGTAAAGAGCAGCAAGTCAATCTATTAGCTTTTAAGCAGCTCATGCAGTGCAAGCTACTTCTCGTCGAGTCTCGCGCGGCAGAAGCGCACCTAAAATTGCTAGAGTCATTGAGTTACTTTTACGATATTCCAACACAAATGCCGATAGCATTATTGAAACAAGCCCTTCCGCTATTAGCATTTTTTGGTGAGTTTTCTATCAGACGCAGCTTGCTCGGAGTCATCAATCAATCGTGTTCATCAGTCCGACTTCAAGAGTGTAATATCGTACCACACGAATACGACTATCCATTTTCAGTAGAGACAAAACTGAACGCTCTGGCAGCGCCGGACCAACAATGCCATTCTAATTCGGAGTCGGTGGTTAACTTCCTAAAACAAAGGGCATTACCACCAAATTGGTCGCGATGGTTAAGCGATTATCTCTCTGGTTCTTTTTCTAGCCAGATACCCGAACCGTTTAGCTATCACGTAACCGACAGGGAGTGAAAATGATCAACTTCGAATTGCTCAATCAATACATGGACAATGACGTAGACATCATCATTGCTGTCTTTTTAACGTACTTGGAGGATTACTCTGATGCGACAGAACAACTAAATGAAATGTTCGTACAACAAAATTGGCCAGAGCTGTATCTGATGGCACACAGCTTGAAAGGCATTCTAGAAGGCTTTGGAGAAGATATCGCAGTTGTTGCGCTGGAGAAGATAGAAACAAATACAAGAAACAATACTGCACCAGAATGCGAAGAGATAACTATAGTTAATAACGAGCTGGTGACAATTAAAAAGCAGATTTTCGCTTACTTAGAAAACTTAAAATAAAACACCTTAAGGCTTAGAACGGGGAAATTATGAACATGGACAACAACCATTTCAAGGAGTTGATTGAGTCTCTCAAGGACTTAACTCCTACTCAAAAGCGATATTTGATCAGCAGAACCAAGATGTCCTTGGACGACGAGAGCGGAATGCTAAATCCGCAAGACTTGTTGACCAGAGAAGAACTAGAAGCGCTTCTGTCATCGGCTTCCACCACCGATAACAAATAAAGAAAGCTAATTCGCCATGGACGAAAACTAAGAACCAGGTAAAGTGATAGAACTTTGCTTGGTTGTTAGACGCCCCTCTCTTTTAATCAATACAAACGTATTTTTTCGACCACATCTCAATACCTGAAAACTGTCAACTAGATTACTGATTAACATTAATCCTCGTCCTGACGACATCCAGCTGTCTTCATCAAACAAGCTTGGTGCTTTTATTTCTTTATTCGTGTGCTCTTGGAAAACCGATTTTTTAATAGGACGACCGTAATCAGAAATACGCATTTCGATGTGAGTAGACTTAGAGTCAGATAAGATTGCACATTCGAGCTCAATCGGCTCACCTTCCTGCTCATCGTAGGAGTGTATAAAGGCATTGTTCATCACCTCAACTACGCACAATTCGAGGTGTTGGACATCACTTACCAATACCTGATGTTGAAAGAGAAACTCGGCAAGCTGCTTACTCGCCTCACGGGAAGATTTTAGTGAGCTAAGAAACGTTTTTTTAAACTCGTAATCAGTCATCCTCACCCTCACATGTCGACGTGTTTGGACCAGACCATTGAAGTTGTAAAAGCGTCAAATCGTCGTCTAGCTCTTCCTTCACTTGCCAACGTTTAATACTTTCGACGACAGAAGAAACCTGTGCTTCAAATGGAAGTCCAGAAACGCTCTGTACGTTCGCGATTAAACGATTTGCAGAGAAAAGCTCATTGTCGTACCGCGCTTCAACCACGCCATCAGAAAAACACCAAATCGAGTCGTTTGGTTCTAACGTAATTTCCCCGCCCTTGTATTGCATTGGTGCTAACGCGCCTACTATAAAATTCTCATCACCAATCATATCAATGGTTGCTTCTGATTGATGTCGCCATAAGAACTTAGGGTGGCCGGCGGTACAGTACCTCAGTTTGCCTGTTTGCGTATTCAAAACTGCGTAAACGATTGTGAAGTACAATTGGCTGTCAGGTGTTTGTTGATATCGAAGGTTGAGCCTCTCCACCACCACATTCGGCTCCGAAACAACATATTCGCCCTCGACAAGATCTGTCGTTACCGACTCAGGCCCACAGCTTCGAGATAACGTTTTTTGAATGGAAAACGACATCAGAGCAGAAGAGACACCGTGCCCAGAAACATCGAATACATAAAACGCCACATGCTGCTCATCAAGCGCAGCATAACCGAGCATATCCCCACCAAGCTGAGAACAAGGAAGATAGGAATAACTTAATTTTGTCGCTCCGATTTGCTGCTCTACCGGTAAAAGCTGCCTCATGAGATCACCAGCAGATTCTAGATCTTGTCGAATCGTTTGGTAAGCGATGTCTAATTCTTGATTTCTCGCGAGTAACATATTGTGCAAATTGAGAGTACGAAACCCTGCACGTATGCGTGCTTGAAGCTCTTCTACCGATGTTTTTTTATCTACGAAATCATCCGCGCCAGAGTCAATGCCTTTGACAATCGAGCCCTGATCATTGCGTGAAGAAAGCAGGACAAAAAAGATATACCGCTCAAACGCCGCAGATTTGAGTACACGACACAAATCAATACCACTGAGCCCAGGCATCATCAGGTCACTGAGAACAAACTGAATATCTTTTCGGTGCGTCAGGACTTCAAGTGCAGACTCACCGCCCTCCACAGCGATGACTTCGTACCCTTGCTTTTGCAA
>JABXIW010000287.1 GCA_013372875.1 Gammaproteobacteria bacterium
CGTACTCACAAGCGTTTAGTAGACATCATTGAGCCAACTGAGAAAACAGTTGATGCATTGATGAAATTAGATTTAGCAGCGGGTGTTGATGTTCAAATTAGTCTTACATAAGACTGATTGATTGAACACTCACTGAATTTGGGTTGATAACCATTTTATAGAGGTTAAAACATGGCTATCGGAATTGTAGGTATAAAGCGTGGTATGACTCGTGTCTTCACTGAAGACGGCGTGTCTATTCCCGTGACCGTAGTAGAAGCCGATCCGAATCGCATCGCTCAGTTGAAAACAACTGACGTTGACGGTTACGAAGCGGTTCAAGTAACTACCGGTACCCGTAAAGCAAACCGTATCACTAAAGCAGAAGCAGGCCACTTTAAGAAAGCAGGCGTGGAAGCTGGTCGTGGTTTGTGGGAGTTTCGTGTAGATACACTAGAAGGTTTTGAAGTTGGCGGCACTATCAGTGTTGAGACTTTTGAAGCTGGCCAAAAAGTTGACGTAACTGGTACTTCTAAAGGTAAAGGTTACGCTGGCGCAATCAAACGTTGGAATTTCCGTGGACAAGATTCTACTCACGGTAACTCGGTTTCTCACCGTGCTCCAGGTTCGATTGGTCAAAACCAAACGCCTGGCCGCGTATTCAAAGGTAAGAAGATGTCTGGCCACATGGGTGCAGAACGCGTAACAGTACAAACTCTTGAAGTTGTACGTGTAGACGCAGAACGCAATTTATTATTAATCAAAGGTGCCGTACCTGGCGCTACCGGTGGTGACGTAATCGTTCGTCCTGCCGAGAAAGCTTAAGCCTAAGGAGTTTGACTATGGAAATTAGTTTAACAACTGGCGGCGCACTTGAAGTTTCTGAAGTAGCTTTCGGTCGTGAATTCAACGAGCCGTTAGTTCACCAAGTAGTTGTTGCATACATGGCAGCAGCTCGCGCGGGTACTCGCGCTCAGAAAAACCGTAGCGCTGTAAGCGGTGGTGGTAAGAAGCCTTGGAAACAAAAAGGTTCTGGTCGTGCTCGTGCCGGTACTATTCGTTCTCCATTATGGCGTAAAGGTGGTGTGACTTTTGCTGCACAGCCTCAAGACTACACGCAAAAAGTGAACAAGAAAATGTATCGCGGTGCAATCCAAAGCATCTTGAGCGAATTAGTTCGTCAAGAGCGTTTGATTGTAGTAGAAGAGTTTGCTGTTGAAGCTCCTAAGACTAAAGAGCTTGTGGCTAAACTTAAAGATTTAAACGCAAAAGAAGCTTTGATCGTTACTGATTCAGTAAACGAAAACTTATTCTTAGCTTCTCGCAACTTGCACAAAGTTGACGTTCGTGACGTTGACGGCATCGACCCAGTTAGCCTAATCGGTTTTGACAAGGTTGTAATGACAGTTGCAGCGGTTAAGAAAATCGAGGAGAAGTTAGGATGAACCAAGAAAGAATCTTAAAAGTCCTAAAGGCACCTCACGTTTCTGAGAAAGCGACGATTTTAGCTGAAACAAACAACCAGTTTGTTTTCAAAGTAGCCGTTGATGCGACTAAGCGTGAAATCAAGAAAGCGGTTGAAACGTTATTCGAAGTTGAAGTCGATTCAGTTCGTACTTTGAATGTTAAGGGTAAAACTAAGCGTTTCGGTATGGTGCAAGGTAAACGTGCCAACTGGAAAAAAGCTTACGTTTCATTAAAGCCTGGTCAAGATCTTGACTTTGTGGCTGAGTAAGGAGAGTAGTCATGGCAGTAATTAAAGCTAAACCAACTTCTCCGGGCCGTCGTTTCGTCGTTAAAGTCGTAAACGAAGACTTACATAAAGGTAAGCCTCACGCCGCTCTGTTAGAGAAGAAATCAAGAAATGGTGGTCGTAATAACAACGGTCGTATCACAGTACGTCACGTTGGTGGTGGTCATAAGCAACACTACCGTATGATCGACTTCAAGCGTAATAAAGATGCTATCCCTGCGACGGTTGAGCGTTTGGAATATGATCCAAATCGTTCAGCTCACATCGCATTAGTTTGCTATGCAGACGGTGAGCGTCGTTACATCATCGCACCTAAAGGCTTAAAAGCTGGTGCTCAGATTATTTCTGGTGATGCAGCGCCGATCAAAGTGGGTAACACTTTACCAATGCGCAACATTCCAACGGGTACTGTGATCCACAACATCGAGTTAAAGCCTGGTAAAGGTGCGCAAATGGCGCGTTCTGCTGGTGCTTACGCTCAGTTAGTGGCTCGTGACGGTGCTTACGTTACTTTACGTCTTCGCTCTGGCGAAATGCGTAAAGTGTTAGCCGAAGGTCGTGCGACTATCGGTGAAGTAGGTAACTCTGAGCATATGCTTCGTAGCCTAGGTAAAGCCGGTGCCACAAGATGGCGCGGTATTCGTCCTACGGTTCGTGGTGTAGCGATGAACCCAGTTGACCACCCACATGGTGGTGGTGAAGGGCGTACCTCTGGTGGTCGTCATCCTGTAACTCCATGGGGTGTACCAACCAAGGGTAAGAAAACTCGTAAGA
>JABXIW010000285.1 GCA_013372875.1 Gammaproteobacteria bacterium
GACAATTGAATAATGACTGACAGTAAGAAGCCAAGCGCTAAGAAAGCGCCTGCGAAGAAAAGTACAGCCAGCAAAGGTACCACAAAACGCCCTCGTCGCACGCCGAGTAAAAAGCCAACCAACGAGAAACGTTCTTGGCTCAAAGTGTTGTGGTCTTTCAGCTGGAAGGCCGGCGTTGCTCTTGCCGCGGTGTTGCTGTTTGTTGGTATTTACCTAGATAGTGTGGTTAAAGAACGCTTTGATGGGCAGCTATTCGAATTGCCTACCGTTGTGTACGCGCGCATTTTGAACCTCAATCCAGGTGAAAATATTACCATTCAAGAGCTTCGCAACGAATTAGATGTACTGAACTACCGCAAGGTAAGTCAGCCTCGTTACCCTGGTGAGTATTCTTCTTCTTCGACTCGTGTTGAACTGATCCGCCGTCCTTTTGAATTTGCTGATGGCCCAGAACCGGATCGCCACGTCATGCTGCACTTCTCAGACAGTGGTTTACAGCGTATTCAATCTTTAGAGTCAAAAGGCGATCTAGGCTACTTGCGCCTTGAGCCAAAGATGCTGGGGATGCTTGAAAAAGATCGTGATGAGCAACGTCTGTTCTTACGTCGTGACCAATTCCCTGAAATTTTAGTTGATGCCTTGTTGGCGACAGAAGACCGAGACTTCTATCAGCATGATGGTGTTTCACCATTGGCTATTGCCCGTGCTTTAGTGGCGAACATCAAAGCGGGTCGCACCGTTCAAGGTGGCAGTACCTTAACGCAGCAGCTAGCGAAAAACTTATTTCTAACCCGTGATAAAACGCTGTGGCGTAAGGTGCGCGAAGCTTATATTGCGCTTATTCTTGATTACCGTTACAGCAAAGACCGCATTTTAGAAGCCTACCTCAATGAAGTGTATTTGGGCCAAAGCGGCGGCGAAGCGATCCACGGTTTTGGCTTAGCATCACGCTACTACTTTGGGCAGCCAATCCAAGAGTTGCGAATTGATCAACTTGCGATGCTGGTGGGCATGGTGAAAGGGCCGTCGTACTACAATCCAGTTCGCTATCCTGAGCGCACTAAAGAGCGTCGAGACTTGGTGCTTCGATTGCTGATGCAACAAAACATGCTCACATCGCAGCAATATGAACAAGCTGTGAGTCGACCTCTTGATACACAAAGCAAACCACGTATTGCGAGCCGTCAGCCTGCATACTTCCAGCAATTGAATATCGAGCTGAAAGAGAAGGTCGGTGATCGCTTCAAGGCTGAAACTGGTCTGCGCGTGTTTACGTCTCTTGATCCTGTCTCTCAAAGTAAAATGGAGCAGGCGATCGCGAAGAAAATACCGGATTTAGCGAAGCGAGGCGGCAAAGAGCTTGAAGCTGCTGCCGTGGCTGTTGATCGCCACAGTGGTGAAATTCGTGCCATGGTTGGTGGTAAACGCGTGGGTTATGAAGGCTTTAACCGTGCGCTTAATGCTAGTCGTCCAATTGGTTCGTTGGTCAAGCCGGCGATTTACCTGACCGCGCTTGAACAGCCAGACAAATACAATTTGGGGACGACGCTGCACGACACGCCTCTAAGTTTGAAAGGTAGCAAAGGCTCGGTATGGACTCCGCGTAACTACGACCGTAAATACCGCGGTGATGTGCCACTTTACCTTGCGCTTGCGAAGTCACTGAATGTACCAACGGTAAGGTTGGGGATGGAGCTTGGTATTCCTGAAGTATCTGGCACACTTGAACGCTTAGGCGTCAACAAAGATGAGATTCGTCCTGTGCCTTCTATGTTCTTGGGCTCGTTTTCATTGACGCCATTTGAAGTGGCGCAAATGTACCAAACACTGACTAACTCGGGTAAACGTGCTAAGTTGACCGCGCTTCGTTCCGTCATCGATATGGACGGTAACGTGCTTTATCAATCGTTGCCTCGCTCCTCTCGCGCGGTTGACGAACAAGCGGCTTGGCTAACGACATACGCGATGAAACAAGGTGTCGCACAAGGTACAGGTCGCTATCTTCAAAGCCAATTCGCTTGGGCTGCATTGGCGGGCAAAACGGGCACCAGTAACGATACTCGTGATAGCTGGTTTGTCGGGATTGATGGCCGTGAAGTGACGACCATTTGGCTAGGCCGTGATGATAACAAGCCAATCAACCTTACGGGGTCAAGCGGTGCATTGCGTGTTTACGCGGAATACTTGGCGCAGCGAATTCCTGAGCGTTTGGAGTTGCCTTGGCCTAAAGAAGTGACGACGCTTGGCTTTAAACCGACCTCCAACGGTGGTTTAGAGATGAATTGCCGCAGCGATTACAAACTTCCAGTATGGGATAAAACGGGTCAAATCAAACAACAGTGTGAGAAAAAATCTAACTGGTTGAATAGTTTGTTTGATTGGTAGGATCTCCAAATCAACAACATGGACTTGTTTCACTGGTCAATTCTTAGTACATATTAGTGATCAAGTATTCAGTAAAGGAAGAAGTGGATGTTCAAAACGCTGTCATCAAGCCCGATGCCGCGCTATTTCGCGTTGTGGGTAAGTTTGTTTTTGATAGCCACTCCTTCTGTTGCTCAAGTCAAAAATGAGGATACTCCGACTCGTCCTAAAGTCGCGGTTGTTCTCGCTGGTGGCGGCGCAAAAGGCGCTGCCCACATTGGTGTACTCAAGGCGCTAGAAGAAATGCACATTCCTGTCGATATCATCACAGGGACAAGCATGGGAGCTTATGTTGGCGGTTTGTACGCGACAGGCATGAGCGCTGATGAAATCGAAAGTTTTATCTATTCTGTTGATTGGAACAGTGGTTATCGTGATCGCGTCGATCGCAGTCAGCGTCGTGTTCGTGACAAAGAATATGAAGACCGCTATCAAATCACGACCGATCTTGGTTTACGGTTCGGCGAAGTTCGTGCACCAACTGGTGTGGTTCAAGGGCAAAACATGTTGCGTGTGTTGCGCGAGACCACAGGTAACCTCGGACGTTTTGAGTCCTTTGATGAGCTTGCCATTCCTTACCGTTCCGTCGCGACAGATATTTTAGAACTGGACGAAGTGGTGATCGGCAACGGTTATTTGGTTGATGCCATGATGGCCAGTATGTCTGTACCTGGCGCACTCCCTCCGTATAAGTTAAATGGCCACATGCTTGTTGACGGTGGCGTGGTCAACAATATGCCAGTGGATGTTGCGCGTGCGATGGGCGCGGATGTGGTTATCGCGGTAGACATCAGTACCGACTACAAAACCGAAGATGATTTTACTGGGCTGTTTACCGTTGCAGACCAACTCTCCAATTATCTGGTGCGTCGCAGTACCCAGCAGCAAGTCGAAACCCTGCAAGAACACGATGTTTACATTCGTCCCAATGTCGGCCAAATGGAAACCGTTGAGTTCGACAAAATGCCTTGGGCTTTTCAATCTGGTTATGACATCACCAAAGAAATGGAGTCGAAGCTAGCGGGACTGCGTTTATCAAACGCGGAGTATCAAAAGTACATCGACCATAAGCAGGAAGTTCGCAAAAAGCTCGTTTATGGTGACGATCGCGTAGTGGATGAGATTGTGATCGTAAACAATACCCACTATAGCGATGTTTTGTTGACCAACCGTTTGGAACTGAAAACTGGCCGTAAAATCGAAACGGCTGAAATCGAAAAAGCGGTAGAAAACCTCTATGCATTGGACCGATTTGAGTTAATTACTTATCACTTTGAAGAAGTCGATGGTTCGAATTTATTGGTGTTTGACGTTAACGAAAAATCTTGGGGGCCAAACTACCTTAACTTCCGTTTCTTCCTCGAAGATGACTTTGATACCGACAGCCAATACGGCATAGGGATGTCGACTAACTTTACCAACTTAAACTCGCACGGTGCTGAAATGGCACTCAACGTTGAGATGGGCACAGATAAGCTCATTGAGGCGGAGCTGTATTCTCCGGTTCTGTCGAGCCAAGAGTTTTTTGTTGCTGGTAAGGTGGCGTACAGCAGTGAAGGGCGAAACTTGCCGGTCAGTGATGATGACTCGAGTTTAAGTTCGGTGAACGATTTTTTGCCAGTGTCTTATACCGAGTTTGTTTCCGAGATAGCGATTGGCATTCAGCCTACGTTGTGGCAAGAGTTGAGATTGGGCGGTCGATACTCTTCGGGTAGCATTGAGTTATCGACATTGGCGTCTGTAGGCAATCTAGATTTTGAGCGAAGAGGCTTGTTTGCCAATTACCGCTTAGACACCCTCGATGATTTTGCTTTTCCTACGCGAGGTTTGTTGGTCGACCTAGAATATTTGGTTTCTCACGATACCAGCCCTGAAGAGATAGGTCAGTCCAAGCCTAAAGATATTGTGGAAGATACAGTGTATGAAATTGACGCTCGATTTAAGGGGGCAATGAGCTATCAGCGTCATACTTTAGTCGGACAAACAGAATATAGCTTTGTGCAAAGTAAAAACTCGTCGATAACGCTGAACCCTCGTGAGTTAGGGGGCTTTTTGCATTTGTCAGGCATACCGAGAAACAGCTTGATTGGGCAAAACTTATTCTTCAGCAGTTTGGTATATCGCTACAAATGGTTCGACAATGATTTTGGATTGTTTGAAGCGCCAGTTTATGTAGGCGCGTCGCTAGAACATGGCGGTACATGGTCAGACAACGATCTGAAATTGAATGAAGCACCATTGTATAACGCCGCATCAATTTTCTTTGGTGTGGACTCGCCAATTGGACCCATTATGTTGGCATACGGTCGTACGGAGCAGGATATGGAAGCTGTGTATTTGATCGTAGGAACGTCGTTTAAATAATTGGGCTGTAGAAAGCAAAACCTTGGTATATTTGGTCAAAATTAGCAGGACTTTAGTCGTAAGTTGC
>JABXIW010000018.1 GCA_013372875.1 Gammaproteobacteria bacterium
CGGAAAGCCGCGATGAACCTTGTAAAAGGGCCAGAAGCTGACCGTTGTGAAGCAACAAATATCACTAAGTTAGATTCTGCTCAAAGTATGCTCGAAAACATGGGCTACGAAGTGATTCAATGCAGCAAGAAAATCAGAAGTATCTTCTTTGTCGGCGAGTTCCATATCACCTTAGATTTTCTCGATGGTTTTGGTCACTTTGCGGAGTTCGCTATTATGACCGACGACGAAACAGCATTGGCTCGCTATCGCGAGCGGTTAGTCGCACTTGCGCAGCAGTTTCATCTGAGCGAAGCGGATAGAGAGCATCGCTCATACAAAGAGATTTTATCAGCATAGTCGCTATTTCTTTCGTTTCTAAAACGCGAAGCAAATTCTTCTCAAAACACAATGTCATTTTTGTGTTCTTCCCATTGGTTTGACAGGCAACTCCTAGTAAACAGCACTATGATTACCATAGTGCTGATGCACTGAACCCACACTATCATTTAATGAGTGACGCTGTCACTTTGTGGAGGAGTAATGTATAACCGAGAACATAAGTATGTTTATTGGCGAGAGGAGAGAAAGAAAGGAAAATGGCACTACATCATGAAATCGTTTTTTATGATTTGTTGTGCGTTGTTGGTGGGTAAAATTATCGGTTTGTTCATCTTTGGAGAGCTTCACACTTTTCAGGACGTGACGGAGCAGTTTCCGGCAGATTTCTTCATCATGATGTTAGTTGGTTTCCCGATTAGTGTTGTGGGCTGGTATCACGAAGAGTCCAAGTTCTTCCGTGCTCTAAAACGTAAAGATAAGCAGCTAAAGATGAAGCGAGAAAAAGCAAAGCAAAACAATTCATCAGTGAGTTAATTTCATTTTGTGCGATGGCGCAACTTCCTGCTTTTCGTGCAGTAATCCGCAAGGTTTTCATGATTTTTTGCAAATTTTGTTCATGCAAGGTCTGCTAGTTTCTACAAGACATACTCCGGTCTGTCACTGTGATTGGTTATTGTAAGACCGAAGGTAATAGAACGTTAAATGAGATGGATACATGGACCGACAATCAATGCTGCATAGTCAGAAGATTTATTTTTGTACTGACGAAGAACTCGCAAAACAGCAAACGCAATGCCTAGAGATTCTCTATGACTACAACCAAACGCGACCTTCAGAGGGCGAAAAACGTGGTGAAATTCTTCAGCGTTTACTTGGGTCTGTGGGCGATAACTGTTATTTAGAGCCACCGCTTCGAGCAAACTGGGGGCGTCACACTTATCTGGGTGATAATGTGTACGCCAACTTCAATCTTACACTTGTCGATGACACCTATATTTATATCGGCAATTCCGTGATGATTGGCCCGAATGTGACGATTGCGACAGCAGGACATCCTATAGAGCCAGATTTACGTCGGGAAGTTGCTCAGTTCAATATTCCTGTTCATATCGAAGACAATGTTTGGATTGGCGCAAATTCCGTGGTGTTACCGGGTGTGACGATTGGTGAAAACTCGGTTATTGGTGCAGGGAGCGTTGTGACCAAGGATATTCCAAGTAATGTCGTTGCGGTGGGAAACCCTTGTCGTGTGCTACGTGAAATCGGCGAGCATGACCGAGAGTTTTACTTCAAGGATCGTAAAGTCGAGGGCAATGTCTATAGCGACCAAGAAGAGGCTTAACGCTGGGCACATGAAGCGATAGATAGAAACAAGAAAAGGCAGATGGACCATCCAATCTGCCTTTGTTTGTATTGAGTAGCTAAAAGACGAAATTCAACATTACCGTGTAGAGGTTGGCATTGGTATCGGCTGGTGGGAGAGAAAACGCGCCGGAGTCGTTGTTGAAGGCTTTAAAGTGTTGCCATTCGGCATTCACTGACACGTTGTAATCCACGTCAAACCTTAACCCTGTCAGGACGCTGTCACCGGTCTTCTTTTCGTTGTCGTCAAACTGCTGGCCATAAACCACGTAAGGGGTGAACTTGTTTAGGTTGTAGCTGGCTGCGGCGTACCACGAGGTCGAGATATCGCTGGTTTGTCCTTCTGCTGTGACGGTTATACGGTCAAACTCATATTTTGTACCCAGTGAAAAGAGCTGGATGTGTTGGTCTTCATCTTTCAGCCGTATTGTTCCCGCCGCGCTGCTTTGGCCAGGTATGGGCTGCATGGCGTTAGAAAGTATGGTGGTTTGATCGTACTCGGCATTCAAATACGCAAAGTTCCAACGGTAGTTATCACCGCTTAACGTCAAGTTAAGCCCTGCTGAATAGTTGGTGTCTATACTAATGTCCGTATCTTCACTGATGGTAACGTCGCTGCTGTAACCATAGCCCACAAACGGCATTGCAGTGATCATCACATTCTCATTAAGGTCGTAATTCCACCTAACGGATAGGCCATCATACGCCGTGATCCCGAGAATGCTGTCATACACTTCGTTCGGAGGTCTGGCGGTGGTAAACGCTTGTCCCACATAGTTGTATTCAGAAATAAGGAATACAGGCAAACGCAATCGACCACCACGAATTTCGACGTTGTTATAGGTGTAAGCGAGGTAAGCCCATTCTACTTTGGGTTCACTCCAATGATCTTGCGGTCGCTTGACGACTTGAACAGAAGCACGAAAAGCTTGATAGAAGTAATCAAGTTGGAGGCCGAATGTGGTGTCGCAATCGAAACAGCTGTCATCATCAATAAATCGATTCACGAGCAATGAAGTTTCGTTGTCGGACTGCGCCCAAGCAATGGAGCCAAACCCGCTAAGCGATAAGTTATCGGTCAGTTCTACTGTTGCTAAGCTCGGAAAAGCGACACTGCTAATAAGTACTGCGAGGAGCGATCTCTTCATTTCATTTCTCCGAACTGACGACATAAAGAACATGAGCATCCGACGGCAACGAGTCGACGGGGGCATAGCCAATGCGATTAGGTTGTTCTCGCATCCACGCTAACAAGATTTCAATACTGGGTTGATCAATTACTTTGGGTGGACGCGCCTTGCCTGAAAACGAAAGGCTGGCCCAATGCGCATTCATTTGAGCCAAGTTTTTATTAAGCAGGTAGCGATAGAACTCCGTTCGTTCAACGGACGTCTCTGGCCAATCAGAGAGTTCAATTCGTTGGCCTTGTAATAGTCTGGTTTTGCCTCGGTAGAGCTTCCTCGCTTTATTAATGGTCAACGCGTCAAACTGAGCGTTAAGTGAGAAAATGGCGTAACTTTCTGCGGCAAATGCCTGATGGCTCCAAGGCAACAAAAATATAAGCAGCAAACAAGCGGAGACCAGTAGTCGCAGCGCTCGTTGATTATGAGGGGGGAGAATCATGCTCATGTGTGGCTCGCCTACATTACGTTTTCGATTTGATGCAACAGTTTCTCCTTTCTCACTGGTTTAGGCACATAAGCGTCCATCCCGGAGTCAAAACAGCGTTGAATATCGTCGTCGACCACACTGGCTGTTAGCGCGATGATCGGCGTTTTTTCGAGTCCTAAGCTTGCTTCATAAGCGCGGATCTGTTTCGTTGCTTCGAAACCATCCATCACTGGCATCATGCAGTCCATTAAAATGATGTCGAAACCACCATCGCGCTGGAACATCTCCACTGCGATCTGGCCATTTTCCGCGACTTCAAACTGATAGCCAGCCTTGCTTAACAGTAAAGAAGCAACTTTTTGATTCACCCGGTTATCTTCCACCAATAAAATCCGTTCACGTCGCATTGGCACAGCACTTAACGCCTCACCAACGCGTTGTTTAAATTCGGGTTCTTCAAAAGTGGGCAAGCTTGATTGGTTGAGCTTTGTCGACGCAGTTACGGGAAGTCGCAACCCAACGGCTTTATCAAGTTTCTCTTTGAGCAAATCCGCCTTAAACGGTTTTGGTACGTAGTCGTCCATGCCGACGTCAAAACACTTTTGAATATCGTCATCAACAACGCTTGCTGTTAACGCGATGATAGGAATGCGGAACGTTCGATTTTCTTTCTGCTCTATTTGTCGGATCTGTTTTGTTGCCTCAAACCCATCCATCACCGGCATCATGCAGTCCA
>JABXIW010000052.1 GCA_013372875.1 Gammaproteobacteria bacterium
ACTTTAAAGTAGCCGGTACAGAAGCAGGCATTACTGCGTTGCAAATGGACATCAAAATCGACGGTATCACGCAAGAAATTATGCAAAAAGCCTTACACCAAGCAAAAGGTGGCCGTTTGCATATCTTGAGCGTCATGAATCAAGCAATTGATAAGCCACGTGATGACATTTCTGAGCATGCTCCTCGTATTACTACTATCAAGATCCCTCAGGACAAAATTTCTGAAGTCATCGGTAAAGGTGGTTCTACTATCCGTGCATTAACTGAAGAAACTGGCGCTACTATCGAAATCGAAGATGATGGTACGGTAAAAGTTGCTTCAAGCGACGCCGAAGGTTCAGCTGAAGCGATTCGTCGCATTGAGTTGATCACTATGGAAATCACTGCGGGCATGGAGTTTGAAGGCAAAGTAGTTCGCCTTGCAGACTTTGGTGCATTCGTTCAGTTGACTCCTGGTAAAGATGGTCTAGTTCATATTTCACAAATCGCTCACGAGCGTGTGAACAAAGTAACTGACTACTTGAAAGAAGGTGACATGGTTAAAGTAAAAGTACTAGAAGTGGATCGCCAAGGCCGTATCCGTTTAAGTATGAAAGCGTTAATTGAGCCACCAGTTCAAGAAGAAGCTCCAGTTGCAGAAGCAGCGCCAGAAGCTCAAGCTGAATAATCATTTCGTATGATTGATAAAAAAGGGAGCTTAGGCTCCCTTTTTTGATGCTACTATGCATACTTTAATTGAATAATATAACGTGCTTTGATTGATGGCTATTACAAATAAAGTAAGGTTTGGCAATTATACTTTTATCTTAGAGCAAGACCTTCCTCATATCGGTTGGTATATATACGTTTATGACGGGAAAAAGTGTATATATGACAACTTACAAGATAACCGAGATATTGCAATTGATGTGCTATTTCAAGAATTTAATTGTCCCAGAGATTTATGGGTATAGTTTTCGCCCATTGGCGAGTTACTTTTCTATGCTTAGAAAAGTAACCAAAAGAAGCTTCCCCGTATATTTAGGCCTACGGCTTCCTTCGTAAAACCAAAGTAACTTAACGCACCAAGAACAACAGCACTTCCATATGCTGATGTTCTTTATTCAAATCGTCCAGATTTGAATTGCTATTACTTTGATTCTTCTCAGCTAAATATAAAGGGGGTGATAGAGCGAGAGAAATAGTTCCTTACAAAGATAACTTCCCGAATATTAATTCTTTTAGTATTGTAATTCTGTATAAATTTATAGGGAGCCAGTGAGAAGTCATGAAGAAGTTATTAATTGGGTTATTAGCCGTCGTTTCTTTTCAAACTAATGCGGCACAGCAGCCAGTTCCATGTTCGGCGGAAGAATATCGCCAGTTTGATTTTTGGATTGGTGAGTGGGAAGTGTTTAACCCACAAGGTCAGAAAGTGGGTGAGAATAAAATTGAGAAGATTCTTAACGGCTGTTCTTTAAAAGAATCTTGGGAGAGTTCTACTGGCTACCGAGGTCATAGCTTTAATATTTACGATCAAACTACTGGCAAATGGCACCAAACTTGGGTGGATATTGGTGGAACCTTGCTGCAAATCGACGGTGGCATAAAAGATGGGGCTATGGTTTTGCAAGGCTTTACTCAAGGCCAAAACGGCAAAGTTTTAAATCGCATTACTTGGACACCAATAAAGGATGGCGATAAAACCAATGTTCACCAGCACTGGGAAACCACTACCGATTTAGGAAAAACTTGGCAAACCGCCTTTGATGGGCTATATAAAAGGAAGCTAGAAAAGAAATCATCAGCTAAATAATTTGTTGGGAAATTATTATGGGCAAAAAAATCTTAGCGGTAATCATTGGCTTATTGGTCGGTGGCCTAGTCATTATGGGCATAGAGTCGATCAATATGCTGCGTTTCCCGTGGCCAGAAGGTTTAACTTTAGAAGACAAAGAGGCTTTTAATGCCTATGTGCAATCTTTACCAATAAGCGCATTAATGACGGTGTTGCTGGCACATATAGCCGGTGCTTTGGTCGCAGGCTTTTTAAGCACCAAGATTGCAGGAGTCAATCAACTAACCTTAGCCATTATTTGTGGCGTGATTTTGTTGATTGGCGCTATCGTGAATCTGGTTATGATTTCACATCCAATCTGGTTCATGGTGGTGAATGTATTAAGCATAATTCCAGCTGCGATTTTAGGGGCAAAACTGGCGACAAAGAAATAGTCGCTTATGGTCTCCCGAGCCAGTTAAGAGGTTGCTTGATTTTTTAACTTAGGAGTAACAACTGGCTCAGGAGTAACTGTGAAATTAGTAAGAAAAAATATTCACTTCCTTGTGTTTTCTCATGCCTTTCTTGCTTGGGGAAACTATTTCTTGGCTACTAATTCGTCTTGATTTATTTGAACCATCGGTAAATTTGGCTTTGCCGGAAAACCCATCACACTGGCATGATAAGGTGAATCATCCACCAGCTCGTATGCAAAAGTAACTTGCAACTGGTCGTCTTTTTGAAGAGTTACTGTGGTATCTGGCATTTCGTCTTGAGCCAAATAATCCGTGTTCATTTCAAATCCCAATAAACGACCGTTGTAAGGCAGTGGGAAAAAATATTCAGCAGCCATGGTTTGCTCAGAGTTATTAGCAAAAGATTGGCTGACGCTAATTTCTGCTTTATTCCGATAGATTTTACTAATGATGGTGGTTGCACTGGCCACTTGGCGCTGGTTTTTGTTGTTTTGAGCGAAGCTCAAGTGTCCAATTTGCTCCATAACCACTGGTTCAAACGTTGGTGAATCCAAGGTTAAGGTTTCACTTGCCATCGCGGCTTGATTTAAGCCTAAAAGTGCCATGTTTAGTACTATTAATGCCATTGGTGTTTTAATATGTTGTCTGCTCATAATCCTGTCCTGTGATGTTCAAAGTTGCTATGGAGTTATTAAAGCAATTTGAAGTGGCAACAAAAGCAGTAAGATCTGATAGGAAAGGGCAAAAAGTGGCTGAAATGTGGCATTGACTTAATAGAGCGTCAGCACAAAAAATAAACAATAGACGCTAGCCTAATTCAAGGCTGCAATGCTATAATTCGCGCCCTTTTTAAGATTTAAGCGGTATTTTAAGGCCCATGAGCGAAGTTGTAGTCCAGCCAGCAGCACAAGAGACTAAAAAGTTATTTATCAAAACCTGGGGTTGTCAGATGAATGAGTACGATTCGTCTCGTATGTCTGATCTCTTGAATAAAACTCATGGTTTAGAAGCTGCTGCTTCGGCGGAAGAAGCTGATGTGATCCTATTGAATACTTGCTCAATCCGCGAAAAAGCCCAAGAAAAAGTTTTCTCTCAGTTGGGCCAATGGAAAAACCTTAAAGACGACAAGCCTGAATTGATTATCGGGGTTGGTGGTTGTGTTGCTTCACAAGAAGGTAATGTGATCCGCCAGCGTGCGCCTTATGTGGACGTTATTTTTGGGCCGCAAACTCTGCATCGTTTACCAGAAATGATCAAGCAGGCGTCTAATCAAAAGAAAGTGGTCTTGGACATCAGTTTCCCAGAAATTGAGAAGTTTGATCGTTTGCCAGAGCCGCGTGCAGAAGGTCCAACCGCATTTGTTTCGGTGATGGAAGGTTGTTCAAAATATTGCTCTTTTTGCGTAGTACCGTATACCCGTGGCGAAGAAGTCAGTCGTCCCTTTGATGATGTATTGGCCGAATGTGCTCAATTAGCCGATCAAGGCGTGCGCGAAATTAATTTATTAGGCCAAAACGTCAATGCTTATCGAGGTATTACTCACGAAGGACATAAAGCGGATTTAGCCGAGTTAATTACTTATGTTGCGGCGATTGATGGGATTGATCGTATTCGTTATACCACCTCGCACCCGGTGGAATTTTCTGAGCGTTTGATTGAAGTTTATGGTGAAGTGCCTGAATTGGTGAGCCATTTACACTTACCAGTACAATCGGGCTCTGATCGGGTACTAGCCATGATGAAGCGTGGTCATACCGCTTTAGAATATAAATCTAAAATCAGAAAGTTAAGAAAAATTCGCCCTGAAATTTCTATGTCTTCTGATTTTATTATTGGTTTCCCTGGTGAGACTGATCAGGACTTCGAAGATACCATGAACTTGATTGCTGATATTGGCTATGACCATTCTTTCAGCTTTATTTACAG
>JABXIW010000075.1 GCA_013372875.1 Gammaproteobacteria bacterium
AGCGTTGTGAATCCCTCTTGAATGCTTTGTTAGTTGCCAAACCTAAAGCTTTGGTTTGAAGTTGATTGCCGCTTTGCCGACACTGTCTTTGTGTGTGTTGAAACACTCAAATCAGGCGCAGTTTCAAAGCGCCTGTCACTGAAACCACTTGGAACTCGAAACGCCGGAGAAAACGGACTAACAACACCAAAAAGCTCATTTGAAAATGACAATATTACAAAGCTGACTTTCAACAAGTAAATCGGTTTCCGAAATAGAAAGACTGAGCAGCACAAAAAACCGAAGAACGATTTTCACAAGCCCAAATAACTAGAAATTGAAATAAGAAAACCTAGCCAAAAACACACGGACATTAGCCCTAAACATTCTGATTTAGCTGCGCTTTTCTCATTGGCAACTAACGCTTATTAGACGGATTTAATCCGTAATTGTACCTGACCAATCATAACGCTAATTATACTCACTCTCAAAATAAGCTCGGTCTGACTCTCTTTCATCGGAGTCGATTTGATAGGGAAAACGCACGCCCCCTGAAATGTGTAGAGTATTTAATTTAAATGACTTTGGGGCATTAGTTAGTTCTATTGCCGAAGCGACGAGATCAGAAGCGGGTTGGAGCAGAGGTGATTTACGAAACAACCTGTTTCGCAATTGTGCAAGACCCTCTTGCATAATTGGTTACTAGAGTTTGTCCAACAACCTGTTGGACAATTGGGAAACAGCTTGTTTCACAAATAAATCTCATGACGGCTTCTTGCGCTCTAAACACATCTTGGGGCAAAGAAGATTTACGAAAGACGATGCATGTACTACTGCATCAATAACTTTCACGCTGAATTAACAAAAAATCCAATTGCCGAACCTAAACTTAAGTGATGTAGATGAGCTTTGACAAAAAATGGTATATCACGGACTTTAAACTAATGGAGACGCTTCTATTGAACCTGTTTAGATGAGTGTAGACACGTAACAATGTCAAAGCTATATTCACTTATCATCGTCATCGGATGAAATCCGCGGCTCGCCATCTAAGATATATCACATGACACAAGAAACTAAAAGAATTCACCTTTCCGACCAACAGCGTCGTGAAGCAGTTACTCGCGTGATGAGTGGAGTTATTGTCAGTGAACATCGTGCCCACAAGATCAAGAAAGTCCGCCGTAATGTTATACAACAGATGTGCATTGCATTTACTAAGGCAGTTCACGCTGAGTAGCAACCACTAGTAATTCTTTCACAGCATTCAAAGGTGTTTTGTTTTCTAGCCAAAAGCTAGCGCTGTTGTTGCGTTAGCTTCCTCTCTAGAAATTGAATGAAAATGTCATCTTCTATGTAAAACAGATCATAACCAACATGCTGAATACCCTCTTGCGAGATTTCCGTGATTTGCCCTTTACCATCGTTCTCGAGTGAAAACTCTCGTTGAAGGTTATACATCAACTGATTGAACCGAAGGTCAGTATTGTTGCTCCAAAGTTCCTTCAAAAGTGAAAGCGTAGTTTCTATTCGTTTAGGGTCACGCATTGATGTGCTCCTTGTGGTCTAACGTCAAAATACATATTTGAATTAATTTTTATGATGTTAATTATCAGCGCCAAGGGGCAACACGTCTAGCGGACATACATCTTAATTGAGGTGTTCCCTAAAGTATTACTGTTTAAAACCAATACCAAAATTTAACTCTAGTTTTGGTATTTCACACTTTTCTGGTCGTGTATTTGAGCTCAAATACCAAAAGTAACGTTGAATTTAGTATATATACCAAAAATATGCATAAATTTTGGTATCGCATGTAGAAAATGCAGGATGCAATCTCCCTTCAACCAATTTGTATCAATTTTGTTTGTGCAGGAACCTGTTAGCACCTAAAGCGTTGGAGGCGCTTTAGTCTAGAGGACGTGCCCCATAGATAAAAAGACAATATAAACCTGATTGATTGGAACGATATCTTTACTTAGTTATTACTTGGTCTTTTCCACAAATAAGAGCAAACTCATCGCGCAAGTTGCGTCACGCAACCTGCGTGATGAGCTTTTTAGCTCGGAGAAGGAATCAAGAAAGGTTTGCCATTAATGCACAGCACACTCTTGGACAAATATAAGCTAGGAATAAATCGTCGACCGAATAATTTGGATTAGTTTTATTAAGTTGAAACTTTTCGGAGGGCACCCAAAAGCCAACTATAACTCCGGAATCATCGGGTATAACCCAAGTATTCCTTTTGAGGTGTTCTTCGTTCGCTCCAACGCCCGGTGTATCCGTCAGGTCTTTGCCTCACCTCAGAGTGAGTTAACACTAGTCTTCGCTTGGCACGCGACACTCCCACAAAGAAGGCGCAGCGATTTGCGCCCTGATCACCAAAAAAAATCTCATTCTCAATTGCCATCATGATCACTGAATCGAATTCAAGGCCTTTGCTTTTGTGGATGGTTAGAATCCTGACGGCCTGGTCATCGGAAAATCGGCTTAGTGCGCCCAATAAGTCCTCTTCAATTTCCCTTAATTCATTTATACGGGCATGAGTTTCGGCTACCACTTCATTAAGCCGCACTTTCGACTCGTAATCTGGTGATAATGATGTAACAACCTCAAGACCGACGAAAGTCAGAAAGTTTCGAACCCCCTCCCACCAAGAATAATACCTATCTCCTTCAGCATTCTCCTGAACAATTTCTCGCCTTTGTTGCCGAATGAACTGACCAAAAGATTGCTTAACACTGGATTGGGCATCTTCATCCTCGAATGGTGTCAGAAGCTTAGACAAGCTTCTCCAAGCGTCAGGGCAACGCTCCCCGTAGAGGCATTGAAGATAATCAACGATGAGTCGGGCGAATGGCTCTGTAGTGATATCTTGCATCTGCTGTTCATTGCGATAAGGGATTCCTCGAGCCTCAAAAGCGGCCATAAGTGGGGCTGCGTACAGGTCGAGTTGCTTGGAGACTAATATGGCAATTTCAGAGGTGGGCAGGCGTTCATCCCTGATCCACTGTAAGACCGTATCAGCTATCCATTCAGCTTCATTACTACAAGTGTCAAAACTCAACGAATGCATTTCGCCTTCATGACCGGCTAGTTGAGCATCTGGCATAACGGATACGGGATCCAGAGTACGAATTATCTCGTTCTGTAGGCGAAGTAACACAGGCTGAGATCGAAAGTTTCGATACATGTTCAGTGGCCTTGCCCCAAAATCTCTGGAAAATTGCAAGAAAATTCCCTCAAGAGCTCCTGCCCACCCCATAATCTTTTGCTTCGTATCACCAACAGCAGTAAGACGAGCACCTGTTCCAAGGAATGCTACTTTGACCAACTCATACTGCAAGTTGGTACAGTCCTGAAATTCATCAAGAAACACGTCGCTATATGTCTGCCTTATTGCGTTTCTGGCAATTTCTGAACTTTGAAGAATTTTGATTGCTAAGGGGACTAGGTCAAGAAACAAAATCTGCTGATGAGGAATTTTTGTCTCACCAATTGTATACCCAGTAGTGAGCGCATCATCACCTGTAAGTACTACTCTGAATCTATCAATAATGCGTTTAGCAAATGCATGAAAAGTGTAGCTATCGAAACGAGAACCAAGCTCAGTGCCACAACGCCGCTGCACTCTTTCTCTTAAATTTTTGCTAGCGTCTACCTTGAATGAAATAGCAAGAATTCGTTTAGGGTATCTTGATACACCAGTGCGCAGCAAAAAATCAGCCCTTTGCGCTAGCATCTCTGTTTTCCCTGCTCCAGGTCCTGCTGTAAGAGCTAGTGATTGGTTCTGCTCTGTTGCAGCAATTTGAGCATTCGGTTCTAGCTGTAACCCATCAGACGGACGCCAAGAATCAATTGATATCACTCTGGTATAGCCTCAAGACGTGTTTTGATACTGTCCGCTAAACGAACCAAGGAGTCAGGCATTCTATCGAGCAAGTCGCTATCAGAGAGTTTAGCGAAGGCTTCGATATGTGATGCGGGTTTGCTACCTAGTTTAAACAGTTGGTGATAAGTGCCAAAAAGCCTTAACTCATCGGCTGTGTATTGTTCAGAGTTGAAGTGACTTTTACCTAAAACAGCTTTAATCGTAGACTCTTCAGGTTCTTCCTCTTGCACACCGTAGGCTTCAGGGTATGAAATTAGCATCGTAAAATCTAAGTCCATCGGAGATGAATAAAATACTCCTTTTGACTCCAACTCTTGGAAAACACTTATGGTTCCATTGTTGAAAAAGTGGTGTGTTCTTATTGGGATCTTAGGCTCGTTCCACTTCGGTATAGGGGAGAAAACATCTGATAGTTTATTTGTATCGGAATACTTGGCGAGTTGCTCAGAGGCGTACTTAATTCTTCCCCAGCCTGCTTGATAGCGAGCTACATCAAGGTCCAACAGAGTTAGGTACGGTATTTCCAATGCTGATAGAAGTCGCCAGAAATGGTTCACATGTCGTCCACCCAGTGGGGCTACAGTAATCGCAGACTCATCAACAGGTATACCTTTCGCTGCTAGAAGTCTAGGAAGAACAATTTCTTCGCTGTCACCTTCGCCGAGTACGACTAAGCGAGAGAAGTATATTTCTGGAAAGGCTTGTACTGCTTGCCGGACAAACTTGTGTGCCTCATCAGTTGTAGGAGGCATTTGAATATGCTTCACCTGAGTGTTACGAGCAGAGTTAAGTCGAAGGTAACGAATATCTTCAGGCTTGACACGGCGTAGCATCGAAGGTGCGTGAGTGGCTATCAGCGCTTGAGCATCGCCACCTTTCGTCATTTCTACGAGCGCATTAACTATGCGGCCAAGATAGTAAGGCGAGAGGCTGTTTTCGGGCTCTTCTAGTGCAACGATAGTAAAAACTGGTGGCTTAAGTTTTTCTACGTCAAACGCAGTATCCTCACCGCAGAGGGTGGCCTTGTTTACTGTTTGAGATGATAACACTAAGGAGAGGTAAAGCATCGATTTTTGTCCATCGCTAAGGCGAGAGAAATCGACGAACCCCTCATCATGCCCTGGTCCGAAAGAAATCGACGTATGTCGCAACAAAGCTTCTATTTCTGATGCGACAAATGTAACCTTGGGGTCTTTAAAGAAGTTGCCTTTATGCAGTTTGTTCCACGTATTTGTAAGACCTTGGCTTAGAGCCGCAATAGATGGATTACCAACCAAACTATCGCTTATCTCTCCTGTTAGCCTTGAGATGGTTTCTCGTTCATTATCCCACTGAATAGAGCGTAACATTCTGCCCAAAATAGCATTAGAGCCGTATGTAACGTGCTCCGCAGGATCGCGCCTAGCTGGAAGATAATGAACATGGATGTGATTGCGCTCGCCACGTGGAACTTTCGCACTACTTAGTGGTGAGCCATCTGAGTTTACTTCTAGCACATAATCAAGTGTTTCTTCGATATCACCATCAATCCCCATCGTCGCAGTAAGGCGGTATCGTACTCGCGGAAGGCCATCAGGATCGTCTAACCTCATATGGCCAAAGTGCGGAGCTACAGTGCTGTTATCACTGCCCTTTACAAGTTCAGGAAAAATGAATTCAGATTCGATCCAAAGCGTGCGTTCTTCAGGAGTTTCTTCCTCCCCTAAAGGTACGTGAAAGTCTGGGCGCTGAATTCTACGCATGGAAGGGTTGAAACCGAACATGCGACTCAGAGCCAATAGTGCAGCTGTTTTGCCTGAACCATTTGGACCAATTAAATAGGTCATGTCATCGAGTGTAAGAGTGGTTGGTTCTGGCCCGAATGATTGAAAATTCGATAGCCGGACAAAACTAAGTTTCATAATCAGCCCCATTAAAATCTTGTATGGATCAATTAGTAGTAAACGGCCTATCGATTTAAATAGGTCTTTCCTCCTAAACTCATAACGCCCTGCTAAGGGGTGAGCAACGCAATACAAAAGCCGCAGCATGCCACCTTAAT
>JABXIW010000246.1 GCA_013372875.1 Gammaproteobacteria bacterium
CTGCGTGGTCGTTCTGGTCGCCAAGGTGATCCAGGTATGAGTCGTTTCTACCTATCATTAGAAGATGATTTGATGCGTATTTTTGCTTCTGAGCGATTGGGTATGATGATGCAACGCTTGGGCTGGGAAGAGGGCGAAGCTCTTGAGCATCGAATGGTATCGCGTGCAATTGAAAATGCGCAGCGTAAGGTAGAGCAACGTAACTTTGAAATTCGTAAAAACCTGCTTGAGTATGATGATGTCGCCAATGATCAACGTCGTGTGATTTACGAGCAACGTAACGACTTAATGGATTTGGAAGATATTTCTGAAACCGTTGTGGCGATGCGTGAAGATGTAGTTAACGAGATTATCAGCGAATATATTCCACGCCAATCAATTGAGGATATGTGGGATGTGGCAGGGCTTGAGGAGCGTTTACATCAAGATTTTACCGTCGATTTGACGTTACAAAAGTGGCTCGATGCTGAAGATGATTTAGATGAAGATGGTTTGCGCGAAAGAGTTTATACCGAAATTCAATCAGCGTACGACAGTAAAGAAAGCAATTTGCCAGATGCTAAATTGATGCGCACCTTAGAAAAGCAAGTGATGTTGCAACATTTGGATATGCATTGGAAAGAGCATTTAGCCAATATGGATCATTTGCGTCAAGGTATTTGGATGCGTGGTCATGCTCAGAAAAATCCTAAGCAAGAATATAAACGTGAAGCCTTTGAGTTATTCTCATTGATGCTTGATCGTTTGAAAAATGACGTGGTGACAGTACTATCGAAAGTGCAGTTCCAGATGCCTGAAGAGGTTCAAGCGATGGAACAACAAAAGCAGCAAAATATGAATTTTGAGCATGATTCTGCTTCGGCTATGCCGCAAGAAGAGTCAGCAGCTAAGCAAGCAGAAACTTTTGTTCGCGAGCAGCCAAAAGTAGGGCGCAATGAGCCTTGCCCATGCGGCTCTGGCAAAAAGTTTAAGCATTGCCATGGTAAAGTGACCCAGTAATCACTAAAACACAAAGGGAAGCATTGGCTTCCCTTTTATTTATCCTGATACTCGCGAATAAGATGCAAAAACAAATTCATGTAGCCGTAGCCGTTATTAAGATCCAAGATAAAATCTTAATTGCCAAAAGACCTAAACATTTGCATAAAGGCGGCTATTGGGAATTTCCTGGCGGTAAAGTTGAAAGTGGCGAAGCCATTGAAAACGCTCTGGTTCGCGAATGCCTGGAAGAGCTGAATATCCAGCCCGTGAGCTTCACGGCATTGCAAACCATCGAGCACCAATATCCTGAGAAAAAAGTGTTATTAGACGTTTGGTTGGTCGACGATTACTTAGGCGTACCTAAAGGTCTAGAGAGCCAACCATTAGTTTGGTGTAGGGTTGATGAGCTGAAAAACTATCAATTTCCCGAAGCTAACCAAGCCATTATTGACTTGTTAATCAGCTAAGACTTCTTAGCCAGCTGCTCGACAGTTTCAGGATCTAGTTCTTGTCCCGCAATGCGGTGCGATTCACTGGCCCATTCCCCTAGATCAATTAGCTTACAGCGCTTTGAGCAAAAGGGTTTGAAGTCGTTTTCATCTTTCCATACCACAGATTTATTGCAGGTGGGGCATGGGACTATCATCTCTTTAGTTTTCATAATTATCGATAAATGTGGCTGACAATTGACTGCTAACAAATGGCTAGTAGAAACTCTTGTTCTTGATTGGTGGCAACTATATCATCGTTTTCGATCATTAAAAAACGAATATTAAAACAATGCTTTGAGCCGCTAACTTCAGGAAAAAGAGTTGAGCCACTAGGAAGTTTGATACGTAGCATCTGCGCAGATTTTCCTTTTGGAAAACTATATTGGTAATGGCCCGTTTCGGTACTAACAGTTTCGAAAGGAGCATTTTCCCTAAAAAGCCTCAGCAAAATTTTGATGCATTGATGCAATCCAGAAAAGTGTTTAAACCATTGCTCAAATTCGGACTGCCGCACTTCTATCGGGCTATGAATAAACTGATGAAGCTCGGGCAAATCAAAACTACAGGAGCCACCTGGGATCCTCATACGGTTATTTATTAATTCGATAAAGCGATCTTTACGTAATTGAGAACCAAATTTTCCAGGGTACTTGCTGATCCAGTTGAAAATCTGTTCAAGCTGTTGCAAAAACGTTTTTAGCTTGAGTTCGTCAATATAAGGACTTTCTGCAAGTTGTTGGAAATGTAACTTTTGTTGTTCGAGTTCTTTTAATATGTCTCCCTTGATATCGCCGCGATCGAGACAATCTAAAATTTCCAGCAAATTATGTAGAGCGGCTATGTGACTAGCGTTACTGGATGACTGGGTAAGTTCTAATTGGTTATTGAATAAGGACTCTAAACGCAAATAAGTTCTGACTTGCTCATTGAGGGGATGCTCATAGAGGATTGCAGTTTCACTAGGATTAGATACTTGCGCGGTCATTCTCGTTATGTGCCATGGCTAAATATTTGCTATGGAGATTTATAACTTGGCTTTGCATAGAATGCAAATCTGTCGAGTTATCTATGATGTCATCAGCAATGGATAGACGTTGTTCACGGCTAGCTTGGCTGGCTAAAATGGCTTCAGCTTCCTTCACATCAGAGTTATCACGAGCCATTAATCGTTTAATTTGTTGTTCTTTTAGACAGTCTACAACCAGCACTCGATCAAAGTCTTGGTATTGATTGGACTCGTAAAGTAAAGGGATCACACTCAAGCTATAAGCCGATTGGATTGATTGCCGCAATTGCTGCATACGATTACGAATTAAAGGGTGAAGCAGTTCATTTAGCCATTGTCGCTCGATTTCATCCTCAAAAACGATTGAGCGTAACAGCGCTCGGTTGAGGCTTCCATCGGTATTAATTACTTCTGAGCCAAAATAGTCGTGAATTGCTAATAGCCCTTGCGAGCCGGGCTCAACCACTTCTCGAGCAACCAGATCGGCGTCGATAACATCAACGCCTAGTTGGGCAAAGTAATCAGAAACTGCAGTTTTGCCGCTTGCAATACCGCCCGTGAGTGCTACGTGCAGCGCCATACTAAAGTGCAAAAAGGTGAATATATTTATCGCTAATGGCTTGCCCCCAAATCAAGGTGATAAAGCCAGCGATCGATAAAAAAGGTCCAAATGGAATTTTATAATCACGACCTTTTTTATTGATTATCATGGTGGCAATGCCTAAAACTGCGCCAGTAACTGTAGAAAGGATGATGACTAGCGGTAGTAATTGATAGCCTACGAAAGCACCTATGGCTGCTAGTAATTTGAAATCGCCATGCCCCATACCTTCTTTGCCAGTTACTAACTTAAATAGCCAATAAATAGACCATAGGATTAAATAGCCAGCTAAAGCGCCAATGACTGCTGACTCCAAGCTCGGGGCAAAGCTCGGAATAGGTGATTTAATACAGAGCGCGGCAAATAAACCAAACCAAACTAATGGTAAGGTTAGTTGATCGGGCAATAACTTGTGATCGTAATCAATAAATGAACCGCAAATTAGATAACTGCTGAACAATAGCGCAAAAGCAAGTGACCAATTAAATCCAAAGTAGTATGCGCATATTGCAAAAACAAAAGCTGTTAAGAGCTCAACAAAAGGATAGCGGGCAGAAATTTTGGTTTTGCAGCTTTTACATTTTCCGCCCAGAGCTATCCAGCTAATAACAGGGATATTTTCAAGTGCGCCAATTTGATGCTGACATTTGGGGCATTTTGAGCGTGGTGCAATTAAGTTATATTTCTCAGGTAACTCATCTGCAGGGCAGGAAACTTGGCACTTGGCATCAGTTAAAATTTCCGTTGCTGTTTCGCGCCATTCGCGGTTAAGGATGATGGGTAGCCTATGAATCACGACATTAAAAAAGCTGCCGCACAATAGGCCGAATATAAAAATAAAACCTACCAAAAGTGGTAGGTTTGTTGATAAAAGTTCTAGCATATTAGAAATAAGTATCTTTGATTAGAATGCGTCACCCAATTTGAAGATTGGCATATACATGGCAACGATAATGGTACCCACCACGCCGCCAATAAATACGATAACAAATGGTTCGATCAGTGAGCTTAAACCATCAACTGCATCGTCTACTTCTCCTTCATAAATATCGGCTACTTTCGATAGCATGGAATCAACTGCACCGGATTCTTCTCCAATAGCAACCATCTGGTTCACCATATTCGGAAAAACGCCTGTGGATTGCATGGCCATGTTGATTTGCATACCTGTAGTAACATCTTCACGAATCTTGAAAATCGCGTCACGATAGACCGCATTACCAGAAGCACCCGCGGCAGAATTAAGTGCGTCTACCAAAGGTACACCAGCTGCAAAAGTGGTTGATAAGGTTCTCGCGTAACGGGCAACGGCGGCTTTTTGGATAAGTGGGCCGAAAACCGGAAATTTTAATAAGATAGCATCCTTTGTATCGCGAAATTTTTTGGAGTTACTATTAAAGTATGAAAAGCTAAATATTGTTCCAACGATAATGCCTAAATAAATATACCAATACTCGCCAACATTTTCTGATGCACCCACTACCATTTTTGTTAATGCTGGAAGATCTGCTCCTGCTCCTTCAAACAAGTCCTTAAACATAGGCACAACATATATTAAAAGAATGGCCATTACCGCAATGGCTACAATAACTACCGCCGTAGGGTACATCATAGCCTTTTTGATTTTAGACTTTAGGGCCTCAGTTTTTTCTTTGTAGGTGGCAATTCGATCTAGCATCTGTTCTAAAGTACCTGACTGCTCACCTGCATGAATCAAATCACAAACCAGATCATCAAAGTGCTTGGTTTGTTTTCGTAAAGCATCGGCAATTGGGCTGCCCGACTCAATATCATTTTTTATACTCATCAAGAGATCTTGCATCGAAGGATTTTCATGGCCTTTGCCTACGATATCTAATGACTGAACTAAAGGAACGCCCGCTTTTAACATAGTCGCCATTTGTCTCAAGAAAACCGCTATATCTGCAGGCTTTACTGGTTTTTTATTGGCTGCCCCAAAAGAAAATAGTTCCGCTTGGACTTTTTGCGGAGTGATACCTTGCTTCCGCAATTGGGTTTTTACATAAGCGGCGTCGTCTGCAAGCATTTTGCCTTTAATTTTTTGTCCTTGCTTGTTAGTGCCTGTGTACTGAAAAGTTTTTGTTCTAACTTTTTTGGGTTTTGAAGCTCTTTTTTTAACTGCAGTAGCCATAACAATTTCCTAATGAATTAATCTTGTGTAACACGATTGATTTCTGCCAAGCTGGTTAGCCCGATCTTAATTTTATTAAGTCCTGCTCTGCGCAAGTCTGGAACGTTTTCGAGCTTAGCTTGATCGGCAATATCAATTGCATTACCTCCCTCCATAATAATACGTCCAGTAGTGTCTGACAAAGGCATAACTTGGAAAATGCCAACTCGACCTTTATAACCCATAGTACATTTATCACAACCTACAGGTTCAAATACGGTAAGCTCTGATAACTCTTCCTGCATAAAGCCTTCTTCAAGTAGGGCTTCTTCTGGCAGATCAGACGCTTTTTTGCAGTGTTCGCATAGCCTCCTTGCCAATCGCTGTGCTACCACCAGATTTACAGTAGTAGCAATATTAAAAGGCGCAACGCCCATATTAACTAGACGAGTGAGCGTTTCTGGAGCTGAGTTAGTGTGTAAGGTAGATAATACCAAGTGACCAGTTTGTGATGCTTTAATGGCTATTTCAGCTGTTTCTAGGTCACGGATCTCACCAACAAGTACGATATCTGGATCTTGACGCAAGAAAGCTCGCAGAGCCGAGGCAAAGGTTAAACCTGCTTTTAAGTTAACATTGACCTGATTAATCCCTTGTAAATTGATCTCTACAGGGTCTTCAGCGGTAGAAATATTCTTATGCTCATCATTCAGTATATTTACACCTGTATATAGCGTTACTGTTTTACCAGAACCTGTAGGTCCAGTTACTAATACCATTCCTTGCGGTTTAGAAATGGCATTCATAAAGTCTTCTTTTTGTTTTTGCTCAAAACCTAAAGCATCAACCCCAAGCATAGCGCTGGTAGGGTCAAGGATACGCATTACAATTTTCTCGCCAAATAAAGTAGGTAACGTATTTACACGAAAATCGATAGATTTAGTTTTAGATATTTTTAATTTTACACGACCATCTTGCGGCACTCGACGCTCGGAAATATCCAGTCCTGAAATAACTTTCAAACGGGCAGAAATTCTGGAAGAAAGTTGTATAGGAGGGCTGGCTACTTCATGCAGCATGCCATCGATACGGAATCTTACGCGATATTTTTTTTCATAAGGCTCAAAGTGCAAATCCGAAGCACCTTTTCGAATGGCGTCCACCAGCATCTTCTTAACGAACTTTACAACAGGGGCGTCATCCGCGTCTCCATCATGTTGCTGCTGATCGTCATCATCTTCATCAACCGAATCCAGATCGATATTATCTAGATCACCGTCTTCCATATCGGCAAATGCTTCATTTTCTTTGGCTTCGATTAGTTTTTCAACTACCGTATCTAGTTTATTCGACTCTACTAAAACGGCTTCTATAGAGAGGCCAGTTTGGAAGCGTAACTCTTCAAGGGTTTTTAGATTCGTTGCATCGGTAAGACCAACGAATAAGCGAGAGCCGCGCTTATATAAAGGAATAGCTCGATGTTTTTTTAGAAGTTTTAGATCGACTATGTCTTCTGGGATTGAAGCAACATCGATACTGGATAAATCAAAGTAGGGGTTACCAAAAGCTATGGATTGTATTTTGGCGATTTCAGTTGAGTTAATCCAATTGGCAGAAACCAGCCAATCGAGTAGTTTTAACTCTTCTTTATCGGCATTCGACTTGGCTTCCATCACCTTTTCTTCGGATAATAATCCTTCAGAAACGATTAAGTGGGCCAGCCCTGATAAGTTATTTTGAATCAATGGTTTAGATCTCGAGAATTATCCTTAAAAGTACTAGCTATATCCTTGAATAAAATAGGGAAAATGTCAATTTTTAGGCATAAAAAAAGCGAGCCGTAGCTCGCTTTTAATCAGCTAACTATTACTGACAGCCTGAAGGCAAGTACTTAGCATCACCTGCTGTAGCACAAGTCCAGTTCACGATAGCGTCACCAGCACCATTTAAAACCGGCGTCATAGTAAATACGTAACCTTGAACACGAGTGCTTACAGGAGCGGCGCCACGCAAAGTAATTGTGATTACACCAGCGTCGTCGTGTGCTGCAGAAGCTGTATAACGACCACCATCAGCGTTATTGAAAACGCCTGCAGCAGGATAAGCACCACGAGAAGCGTACCATTCTGAAATACCAGTTTTAATAGCACCAGCTGTTGCTGTACCTTCAGCTACTTGCGCACGAGCTGTATAATCTTGATATGCTGGAATCGCTACAGCGGCTAAGATTGCTACGATCGCTACAACGATCATTAATTCGATAAGGGTGAAACCTTGGTTTTTCTTTTGCATGAGAAAATCTCCTAATTTACAAATTTATAAAAATACTTACATAAGAATCCGCTTTGTTTGTTTGTGTCCACAAGCCAAGTCAAAGCTTTCTTGTGTAAGCAAATTCTGTAGTTAATACTAAACGTCGTAAAAAACTTGGACAAGTGGCTTTTGTAAAATTCTGGCAAATGTGTGAAAAAGTTAGCAAAAACAATAAGATAGCGTTTAAAAATTCATCAGGTTAGATTTTTATAAAGTGTGGCCTGATTCAAATTAATGCCATTTTGGCGTTAAAACTGACAAAAAGTGTCAAAATGTTTCAAACAATAATCTGTCCTGTCACAATTTATTACCGCTACATAGTCAATCTCAGTGATAAATCAACCGCTCTAACGTGCTTGGTCAGTGCGCCAACGGAGATAAAATCCACGCCTGTTTGCGCGATTTGGTTCAAGTTTTCGATGGTGACGTTGCCAGAGGCTTCGATTTTAGCAGTATGTTTATGGGCTTGGTTGATGGTAACGCCAGTTTTCATATCTTCGATCGAGAAATTATCCAGCATAATCACATCGGCACCAGCATCTAATGCTTGATCCAGTTGATTAAAGTTTTCCACTTCTACCTCGACCAAAATATCCGGATGGTTTTGACGCGCTTTTTTTACCGCGCCCTCAATCGAGCCATGGGACGCAATATGGTTTTCCTTGATTAAAAAAGCATCATACAAACCAATACGATGGTTTCGTCCGCCACCACAAGTTACGGCGTATTTTTGTGCCAGACGCAACATAGGAATTGTTTTACGCGTATCGAGCAACTGACAATTAGTGCCTTTAAGCTCGGCCACATAACGCGCCACCATGGTCGCCGTACCGGACAAGGTTTGCAAGAAGTTCATGGCGGTTCTTTCTGCAGTCAGAATATTGCGCGCATTACCTTTCATACGACAAATAACATCATTGGCACTGATCTTATCGCCATCTTGGCATAACCACTCGATTTCGATGCTCGGATCTAATTTATCAAACACCGCTTGGAACCAGTCACGCCCCGCAATAACGCAATCTTCTCGAGTGATAAGGCGGCCAGCAGCAATTTTATCTGCCTCAATCAGCTCGGCTGTAACGTCTATTCCTCGATTCTCATACTCATAAGCACCTAAATCTTCGGCCAGGGAAATTTCAATGGCGCGGTCGATTTCTTTTTTTAGAGCTTCTTGATAAGGAATATCCATCATAATTTTTATTCTCGCAAAGGTTATGGCTTAATGTTTTGGGCGCATCACAAGCGGTTGAGCCAAGCGGCTAGTATCAATGCTTGTATCAATTTATAAGGATTATATACTGAGCCTAAAAGCGAGCACAATCCAACAATTGTTTAACATGACACCCATAGAGCAGCATCTATATAAAAAAGCTGAGTTTTTAGTTTCTCCCCATTTTGATGAGCGGGTTGATCCTGCGGACATCAGTCTGTTGGTGATCCACAATATTAGTCTGCCGCCCAATCAATTTGGCGGTGGCTATATCCAAGATTTGTTTTTAGGCAATCTGGACTGGGGTAAGCATTGGTACTTTAAGCAAATTGAAGGTTTACGGGTATCGAGTCATTTGCTTATTCAACGCGATGGTCAAGTAATACAGTTTGTCCCCTTTGACAAAAGAGCTTGGCACGCAGGCGTTTCCAGCTTTGAAAGGCGCGAGGCCTGTAATGACTTCTCCATTGGTATTGAGCTGGAAGGGGCGGATGATATTCCTTTTACCGATATTCAATATCAACAGTTAATTGAAGTGACCCAGGCATTGCTAAAGGCTTATCCGAAAATAAACAAAAACCGCATTGCAGGTCATAGCGATATAGCACCTGGGCGCAAAACCGATCCAGGTAAGCACTTTGATTGGCAGCGTTATAGAAGCGCTTTAGGTGTTTAGCCACTGAAATATTTTTTCACATCTGGTCATGACTATTCATAAAAAGGCAGGCGAATTGCAACAGACTATTTGCTAAGATTAACCTTATACAAAAGCAAGGTTCGGAACTTAGGGGACACGCTAATGGCGCTTTTAGCATTAATTATTGCTTTATTTATTGAGCATTATTTTCATAAAGATACCAAGCAGCTGAATCAAAAAGTCAGCCATAGACATTGGTTCACGCGTTATCAAGAGACCATGACGGGCTGGTTTGGTGATCAATCCTGGTTTGGTAAATGGGTCGGGGAAGCAGTAATTTTGCTGGCGCCAGTGCTCATTATCTATTGGATTTATGCTTGGTATCAGCATGATTGGTGGTTCCACGGCGGTTTATTCGGCTCTTTATTGATGCTGGCTTTGGCGGTGGCAGTACTGGTCTTGTGCTTAGGCCCTGAATCGCCAAGAAAAAGTTTAAAAGCCTACTATGCTGCTCGCTCTGAGCATCAAGACCAAACGGCCTTTGAAGCGGCCGCCGTGTTCACGGGGCAGGACTCTGCAGATTCCGTTGAAGAGCTTGATCAACAAGTGTCTAAAACCATTTTTAAGAAATCACAAACCCGCTATTTCGCAGTAGTCATCTGGTTTATGATTTTAGGTCCCGCCGGAGCTTTGCTTTACCGATTAACCAATTGGTACCTTGAGCAAAAAACTGGCGAATTAAGTGGAGAACTAAGTGGCGATGAACAAGGAGCAATGCAGACTGCCCAGCAAGGCTTTGCTTATAAACTCAATCTGATCCTTGAGTGGATCCCTGCGCGCATAACGGCGCTGGCATACTTATTTGCGGGTGATATGGGTGCTGGAGTAAAGAAAATTAAGTCGGACTTTTTCGATTTTGATGTAGATGGATTGAGCTTCGTGGAAACCGCAGGCTTTGCCAGTCTTGGTTTCTACGAGTCTGATGATAAAAGAGGGCCATCACGCTGGGCCTTGAAGCTGGCAGAAAGAGCTGGGGTTATCGTGTTTGCCTTAGCCGCCATTATGTCGTTATTGGGTTTGGGGTTATATTAGTTAACCTAGGTTAATTAAATGCTGCTCGTAAATTTACAGGGTCTACGAGCAGTATCATTTCTTATCACTCGTCCAACCTGCCATAAGTTTGACTATCTTTTCTTCGTAAAAACAACTAATATTGCTAAATCAAAATTTTCATTGTATTTAACCTGTGTTAATTAATTTGTTGGCGGATATTTAAATTTACCAATAAAAACAATAGGTTAAACAGTTTGAGAATTGAGTGAATAATTATTTTTCGCTTAATTCCTATTTTTAATAGGCGGCAATATGTCAGAGAATCAAGCAATAGATCCGTTAAATACGGATATCGATCCAATTGAAACCCAAGAATGGATCGAGGCGCTAGAAGCGGTAATTTCCGCGGAAGGTGCGGAAAGGGCGCACTATTTACTGGAAAAATTGGTGGCAAAAGCTCGTGGGGCAGGTGCACATTTGCCTTTTGATTTAACCACGGCTTATTTAAATACGATTCCGCCTTCGCAAGAGGCGCATATGCCAGGCGATCAAGAGTTAGAGCGTCGAATTCGTGCGATTATTCGTTGGAATGCAATTGCGATGGTCTTGCAAGCATCGAAAAAAGATTTAGAGCTGGGTGGTCATTTATCCAGTTTTGCTTCGAGTGCCACTTTATATGATGTGGGCTATAACCACTTCTTCCACGCCGACGATGGTAAACATGGTGGCGACTTAATTTATTATCAAGGTCACTGTGCGCCGGGTATTTATGCGCGAGCTTTCTTAGAAGGCCGTATGACCGAAGAGCAAATTGCTAATTTCCGCCAAGAGGTTGATGGTAAAGGTATTTCTTCCTATCCGCATCCTTGGTTAATGCCTGATTTTTGGCAATTCCCAACAGTATCAATGGGCTTAGGTCCAATTCAGGCGATTTATCAAGCGCGTTTCTTAAAGTATTTAGAGAACCGTGGCTTGGCTGACACCAAAGGCCGTAAAGTTTGGGCTTTCTTGGGCGATGGTGAGATGGATGAGCCTGAATCCAAAGGTGCTATCAGTCTTGCCGGTCGTGAGGGGCTGGATAACCTGATTTTTGTTGTGAACTGTAACTTACAACGGCTTGATGGCCCTGTTCGTGGTAATGGCAAAATCATTCAAGAACTTGAAGGCGAGTTCCGCGGTGCTGGTTGGAATGTACTCAAAGTGATTTGGGGCCGTTATTGGGATCCGCTGATTGCGCGTGATACCGAAGGTCGCTTACTAAAAGTGATGGAGGAAACGGTAGATGGTGAATACCAGAACTGTAAAGCCAAAGGTGGCGCCTACACTCGTGAGCATTTCTTCGGCAAAGATCCAAAGCTATTAGAAATGGTGGCCAATATGTCAGATAAGGACATTTGGCGCTTAAATCGTGGTGGTCACGATCCTCACAAAGTTTACGCTGCTTACCATGAAGCGGTAAACACTAAAGGTATGCCAACCATTATCTTAGCCAAAACCGTCAAAGGTTATGGCATGGGTGAGTCTGGCGAAGGTAAGAATATTTCGCATCAAGTTAAAAAGATGAATGTGGAAGCGCTCAAGCATTTCCGTGATCGTTTTAATGTGCCAATTCCTGATGACAAGTTAGAAGATGTGCCTTTCTATCATCCAGGTAATGACAGCCCTGAAATTAAATATATGCATGAGCGCCGCGCTAAATTAGGTGGTTATTTACCAGCGCGTCGTCAAGAATCACAATCATTGGATATTCCAGAGCTGGATAAATTCGATGCGCTGTTAAAGTCCACTGGCGAGCGTAAAATCTCGACTACTATGGCCTTTGTTCGCGCCTTAAATGTTCT
The DNA here is from genome assembly GCA_013372875.1 of Gammaproteobacteria bacterium. The sequence goes on from JABXIW010000246.1 coordinate 12,268, forward strand.
ATTAAAAGATAAAACTTTGAAAGAACGCATCGTGCCGATTATTCCTGATGAAGCTCGTACTTTCGGTATGGAAGGTTTGTTCCGCCAAATTGGTATCTATAACCCACACGGTCAGAACTACACACCACAAGACCGCGACATCGTTTCTTACTA
>JABXIW010000107.1 GCA_013372875.1 Gammaproteobacteria bacterium
ACGCCATTTTACGCTCACCTTGTAATACATGAACGGTTACCGCAGTTTGGTTATCGTCAGCTGTTGAGAAAACTTGCGATGCCTTAGTTGGGATCGTAGTGTTTTTCTCGATCAATGCTGTCATCACGCCACCCATGGTTTCAATACCCAATGACAACGGCGTTACGTCTAACAATAATACGTCTTTTACATCACCAGAAAGTACCGCACCTTGAATCGCCGCACCCATAGCTACCGCTTCATCTGGGTTAACATCTTTACGTGGTTCTTTGCCAAAGAAACTGGTTACAGCTTCTTGTACTTTTGGCATACGAGTTTGACCACCTACTAAAATCACATCATCGATTTCAGAAGTTGATAAACCAGCATCTTTAAGCGCTTGCTTAACTGGCTCCATTGAACGCTCAATCAAATCTTCAACCAAAGATTCTAATTTAGCACGCGTTAACTTGATATTAAGATGTTTAGGACCTGTCGCATCAGCAGTGATATAGGGCAAATTCACATCCGTTTGAGTGCTTGAAGAAAGCTCAATTTTAGCCTTCTCACCAGCTTCTTTTAGACGTTGCATCGCTAACGCATCACCTTTTAAATCAATGCCTTGCTCTTTTTTGAACTCGTCTGCTAGGTAGTTGATGATACGCATATCAAAATCTTCACCACCTAAGAAGGTATCACCGTTAGTCGCCAATACTTCAAACGTGTGCTCGCCATCAACTTCAGCAATTTCAATGACTGAAATATCGAAAGTACCACCACCTAAGTCGTAAACCGCAATCGTGCGATCGCCGCGCTCTTTATCCATACCATAAGCCAATGCCGCAGCTGTTGGCTCATTGATAATACGCTTAACTTCTAAACCCGCGATTTTACCCGCATCTTTAGTCGCTTGACGTTGTGAATCGTTGAAGTATGCAGGAACCGTGATAACCGCTGCAGTTACTTCTTCACCTAAGAAGTCTTCAGCCGTTTTCTTCATTTTCTTTAAAACTTCAGCTGAAACCTGAGGTGGAGCCATGTTTTTACCGTTTACAGAAACCCAAGCGTCACCATTGTCCGCTTCAACGATCTTGTATGGCACCATTTCGATGTCTTTTTGAACCACGTCGCTTTTGAATTTACGACCGATCAAACGTTTAATCGCGTATAAAGTGTTTTCAGGGTTAGTTACTGCCTGACGCTTTGCAGACTGACCTACTAAAGTCTCACCGTCTGTAAAAGCAATGATAGAAGGAGTCGTACGACCGCCTTCAGAGTTCTCGATTACACGAGCCTTGTCGCCGTCTAATACCGCAACACATGAATTGGTTGTACCTAAATCGATACCGATAATCTTGCCCATTTTTCTACTCCGAAAAATATAGTTAAATCTTGCTTGAAAGCTATATATGGGCTGGGTTTAGGAGATCAAGGGATCTTTTTAAGAAAAACTTAATTTTTTTGGGGTTATTGCAAAAAAGCCTGAGATTAACTCAGGCTTTTCTATATTCACGCTTTGCTAGTTACAGTTCAGCGTTATGATAAACGTTCTGAACATCGTCTTGATCTTCTAGCATTTCCATAAATTTTTCGAACATTTCCATATCATCAGCTGGAACTTGAGTCATGACCTTTGGTAGGAATTGAATTTCATCAACTTCGAATTCGATTTCACCAAAGTTTTCAGTCAAAGCTTGTTTGGCTTTGGCGTATTCGGTATTTGGCGCGAAGACTGACATGATGCCATCTTCGTGCTCAATATCAGTAACATCCACATCCGCCATCATTAGTGCTTCTAATACCGCTTCTTCGTCATTATGTGGGAAGACGAAAATAGCGCTGTGATCGAACATGTGGCTTACGCTGCCTTCGGTACCGATCTTACATTTAGTTTTAGTAAAACAAAGACGGACTTCACCGAAAGTACGATTAGGGTTGTCGGTTAAGCAGTCCACAATCACCATGGTATTGCCTGGGCCATAACCTTCATAACGCGCAACGGCAAAGTCTTCACCAGCACCAGAAGTCGCTTTATCAATCGCGTTCTTGATTACGTGAGCTGGAACCTGTGCTCGTTTAGCAGCATCAATCAAACTACGCAGTGCTAAGTTACCTTCAGGATCGGCGCCACCTTGCTTGGCAACAACATAAATTTGACGGCTGAATTTACTGTAAATTCTTGAATTCTGATTCGAAGTTTTTGCCATCGAATCTTTACGGTTTTGATATGCGCGACCCATAATTTCTACCTAAATCTGTATTTCTTAACTGCGAGGTAAAATACCTCTATCTGGTAAATTTGGCAAATTACCTATTGCTTACTGAGCGACTACAACTCGCGCTGGGCGAATTAGTCTGCCGTTTAATGAATAACCTTTTTGGAAAACGTCAATAACGGTATTCGACTCATGAGCAGGACTTGGAACCATAGTCATGGCTTCGTGCAGTTGAGGGTCAAATACCTCTTCGATTGGATTTAGTTGCTCAATGCCAAACTTTTCCAAAGTTGATAGGGTCATTTTAAGCGTCAATTCCATACCTTCTTTCATGGCAATTGACTCTTCATGCTCAGCTTTTTGAGCCAAACCTTGCTCTAGACTATCGACTACGGCCAACATTTCATTGGCAAATTTCTCAATGGCGTACTTACGCGCATTAGTCACTTCATTCTCGGAGCGACGGCGGATATTTTCCGCTTCGGCTTTAGTGCGCAGCGCTAAATCCATATTTTCAGCAGCTTTGGCTTCAGCTTCTTCTAACGCCTTTTCTAACTCATCAATACGAGCGGCATCGCCAGTTAATTCTTCTTCCAGCTCTGCTACCACCTCTTCTAACTGCTCAGCAGCTTCAACGGCTTCTTCTACCGCCTTTATATCTTCTTGATTTTTAACGTCTTTTTCAGACATCGCTTTTCTCCAAAACGGATTTATATCAATTAATTTATGATGAAATCGCTACGAGTGAAAACGTAGTAGATTTCTTTGCTGGGAATAATAAGGACTATTGCTCAGAATTCAAGGCTGAAGAAAGGATTTTTGCGGTTATATCGACGATTGGGATCACCTTATCATAGGCCATACGAGTAGGTCCCACCACCGCCAAAACCCCAACAGCTTGACCATCAATCGAATAAGGCGCACCGACTACCGAACATTGACTCAAAACATCATAGCCCGATTCTTCGCCGATAAAGAGTTGCACTCCATCGGCGGATAAGCATTTATCCAAAAGTCCCAACATCTGAGTTTTCTCAGCAAAGGCACTGAAAACCGACTGCAAATCAGAAATATCGCCAGTATTGACCCAATTGAGCAATTGCGACTTGCCCGAAATCTGTACTTCTTCATCCTGCCCATCGTCATTGGCAAAGCCCTTCTCTGCCACAGCCATCATGGATGCCATCATTTGATCCATTTGCGCCTTGTCAGATTTCAACTCCTCAAACAACTCTCGACGAACAGTATCTAATTCTTTTCCCGCATAATTTTGATTTACATAATTAGCCGCTTGTTGCAGCTCTTCACGGCTAATATCCACATCTAGCTGAATCACGCGATTCTGAACTTCACCATTGCTAAGCACTAAGATCACCAAGACTTTCTTTTGCGATAAGGGCACAAATTCCACTTGGTTAACGCGAGTCACATCGCGCCTTGGCACACGAATCAAGCCCGCCATATTGGTCATTTGCGACAGCATATTGGTAACGCTATTGAGCATCTGCCCAGTTTCAGTGGCTTTGTTAAGCTGCTGCCTCAACTGCTCTTGGTAGTTTCGCTCAACATCGCGTACCGTTAACAATTGATCCACGAATAAACGCACACCTTGGCAAGTAGGAACACGACCAGCCGAGGTATGCGGCGAAGTCAGTAAACCCATTTCTTCCAAATCGTGCATCACATTACGAATAGTTGCAGGGCTGACGCTGAGCTGCGAATTTTCCAATAGGGTTTTAGAACCAACAGGCTGACCACTGGCAATATAGGTTTCTACCAGGGTTTTCATCAGGGTCTGGGCGCGTTGGTCGAATTTGCTCATCTTATTGTTTATTCTGACTTTTCTGGCTCAATTTAGAGCCAAGCCAAACATTATCTTGTTTATTTATCTGCCTATATATTGTTAAATATGGCTCAATAAATCAATTACAAGTCTGCAAAGAGTCAATATTTTTGAACACGGATAAAAAACTGACCTTTTCCACCATTGGCATTATGGGCAAACCGAAGCATCAAGAAGTCGGCGAAACCATTATGACCTTGTTCCATTTTTTGCAAAAAGAAGACTATGCAGTATTGGTGGAAGACTCAGTAGCGCGCGATTTAAGCGTCCCGCAAGAGCAACAAGGATCATGGCAAAAATTAGGCGAGCAATGTGACTTAGTAATTGTGGTGGGGGGCGATGGCTCCATGCTGTATGCCGCGCGCCTGATGAGCGATTACAATATCCCATTATTAGGGGTCAACCGCGGTTATTTAGGTTTTTTAACCGATATTCAGCCGCAGCAGGTTTGCGAAAAGGTCGCAGAAGTTTTAGCGGGCGAATATAAAGAAGAAAAACGTTTTTTATTAGAAGCTGAAATTGAAGGCGACCAAAACTCAGATAACCCGCGTTTTAGTGATGCTGTTAATGATATCGTTTTATACCCGGGTGAAATTTCGCGCATGATCGAATTCGAGGTCTATATCAACGACTCTTTCGTTTACAGCGTGCGCGGTGATGGTTTGATTATTTCAACCCCTACGGGCTCTACCGCTTATTCACTCTCCGCAGGCGGTCCAATTATGTCACCCGCGATTAATGCGATTTCGCTGGTACCCATGTTTCCGCATACGCTTTCCAGTCGCCCGATTTCCATTAGCGCCGATTCAAAAGTCGATATCGTGTTTAGCAAAGATAATCGCAACGAAGCACGTTTAAGCTGTGATGGTCAGGTGCGCTTCCCAGTAATGCCTGGCGAAAAGATTTGTATGCGCAAGCGTAAGCAAGAAATGTGGTTGCTGCACCCGAAAGATTATGACTATTTCCGCCTGCTAAGAACCAAATTGGGCTGGGGCTCAAAACTATAATTAGAAGAATATGAAGAATAGATTTATAGCAATTTTAATCCTGATTGTGACCCTGCTTCCTGTTGCGAATGTTTTTTATAGCATTTCAATCGCTTCACAACTAATTACAAATAAAGAATTGTTTGATTATCATCAGTCCTTAACTTTTTTACAGATTGTATTAGTCGCAACACTGGTAATCATTTATTTATGCTTTACTTATAAATTGAATAGTGTTCCAAAAAGTAAAAAAACAATGTGGGCGTTCATCATCTTCTTTTTCAATATTTTTACTATGCCAGTTTTCTGGTATTTATTTATTTGGAAAACACCAGAAGCTGCTGATAAAAGCATCGCACCAAACTAATACCCATGCTATCCAGTATCCATATTAAAGATTTTGCAATCATCGAGCAGCTTGATTTAGAGCTTAAATCGGGCATGACGGTGATCACGGGTGAAACAGGCGCAGGTAAGTCCATTGTAGTGGATGCCCTTGGTTTTGCACTAGGCGCACGCGCTGATTCAGGGGTTGTTCGCCATGGTGCTAAACGCGCTGAAATTAGTGCTGTTTTTGATATTGAAAAATTGCCACAAGTTTTTAATTGGCTTGAAGATCAGATGTTAGATCAAGATAACGACTGCATTCTACGCAGGGTCATTAATCATGACGGTCGATCCAAGGCCTTTGTAAATGGCCAGCCGGTAAATTTGACTCAACTGTCAGAGCTTGGCGATTTTTTGGTGGATATCCATGGGCAACATGAACACCAATCGCTGTTTAAGCCACAGACTCATTTGCAACTGCTGGATCGCTATGCAGGTCTAAATGAGCAAACTGTTGAGTTGGCAAAGTTGTCCAAATCGATTTATAAAAATCAGCAGCAACTCAATGAGTTTCAAGCGGCCTTAAAAGATAAAAACGATCGCAAAGACCTGTTGCAGTATCAATTAGAAGAATTATCGCAAGCTCCTATAGAGCAAGCCGCGCAGATTGAAACTGATCACAAGCGCGCTGCCAACGCCAGTAAGCTGATCGAAAAAGGCCAAGCCAGTTTGGTGGCGTTAAGCGAAGATGAACAAAGCATTTCTTCAGTGCTCAACTCTATCGCTTCGCAAATTAGCGAACTGTATAAAGTCGATGATAATCTAAAAAACACCAATGACTTGTTGCAATCGGCTTTGGTGGAAATTGATGAAGCTGCCAGCGAGCTGCGCAACTATATTGAGTCGATAGATATCAATCCTGAGCAGTTTCAACAGCTGGAGAATGAATTATCAATTTTGCACGATCTGTCGCGCAAACATCATACTAATATTCAAGGTTTGCCCGAAATTCTTGAGTCATTAGAGCATGAGTTGAGTCAATTGGCGGGGGACGAAGCCAGTTTTGAAGCCTTAGAAAAAGAACTGGCTGATTTACAAAGCCAATATCAAAAGGTCGCTAACGCCATTAGCAAAAAACGCCAAACCGCTGCAAAAAAACTGAACAAAGAAGTTGTCGAATTGATGGCACAACTTGGTTTGGGTTCAGGCTTATTTGAAATTGCTTTTGCCAAGCAAACCCAAGATAGCTATAAAACTAATGGGTTGGAAACTGCTGAGTTTATGGTCTCCACTAACCCTGGGCAAAAACCCATGCCCTTGCGCAAAGTGGCTTCAGGCGGTGAGCTGTCTCGTATTAGCTTGGCGTTACAAGTCATTAACGCTCAAACAACTCAATTACCCACGCTTATCTTTGATGAAGTTGACGTGGGTATTGGTGGCGGTACGGCAGAAATCGTTGGAAAGCTCTTAAAATCCTTAGGTGAAAATGCGCAAATCTTGTGTGTTACACACCAAGCACAAGTGGCCGCGCAAGGTCATCAGCATTTATTGGTCGCCAAATCGCAAAGCAAAGACACCACCTCAAATCAAATGGTAGAAATCACTAATGAGCAGCGCATTGAAGAAATCGCCAGAATGATAGGTGGCGTTGAAATCACGAAAACTATTAGAAGCCATGCAAAAGAATTACTAAATAATACAAGGAAATAGCAAATGTTTAGCCAAGCCACTATAGAAAACCTAGGATACTATGTTTATTTCTTAAAAGACCCTCGAAACAATGAAGTGTTTTATGTAGGTAAAGGCGTAGGCAATAGACTTTTTAACCATTTAGAGTGCGCATTAGAGACTGTCAACGAGTCTGAAAAACTTGAAAGGATTAGGGATATCCAAGCCTCAGGTCAATCAGTTAAGCACTTCATTCTCAGACATGGATTAAATGAGAAAGACGCTTTTGAAGTCGAGGCCGCTTTAATCGACTTTATAGGTATGTCCAACTTATCTAATATGCAAGGCGGGCATTACTCTAATGATTATGGTTTAAAAACTGCCGAAGAAATTTCTGCAATGTATGAAGCAAAAAATTTCCAGACAGAGCTGCCAGTAATGCTTATTAACATTAACAAACTTTACGATAGAGAGATGACCTCAGATGAGCTTTATCAAGCCACTAGGCAATCTTGGGTTGTCGGCGAAAGAAGAAACAATGTTAAATACGGGATTGCTACTTATAGAGGACTGACTCGGGAAGTTTACAAGATTGATGGTTGGTATCATGTGCCCGAACATGGCGCTAATCGATGGGGCTTTAGTGGTGAACTTGCAGAAGAGGCTATTCGGCAAAAGCTTATATATAAATCTATTACTGATTATTTTAAAAAAGGAGCTGCGAATCCCATAAAATATGTTAATTGTTAACACCATTATAATGATACGCAGCTGGAGATGAGAACCTCATCTCCAGCTTCAACACCTCATTAATACTAACTAAATAGTTACAATTTACCTAGATAGCTATAAACCAAATAGCGGCTCTGGGTTAATTTCAAGTCGGGATTAAACTGCAAGTCATTGACCAGTTGCTCTAAATCAAACTGGCTGGCACCCTCTGCTAACTCTTGGCTCTCAAAGCTATCAAACTTTAAATTAAGCAAGCCTTTACTGTAACCTTCAAAAGTCCATGCCCAATCCAAGCCCCATGGCATATCCTTGGAGTTTTGTTGGATTCGTTGTGAAGAACCTCTAACAGGACTTCCTTCTTGCAAAGTAAATTGGCTAACCGCAACTTGCTTTTTCGATTCACCATCCCCAGCTACCAACTCTGAAACATCCGTGGGGGCAAAGAAATATTCAAAATCTGCCACGTTCAATTGCTCATTGAGCGACCAGTCTTTGTGCAGCTCATTGGAATTTAGCCAGGATTCGAATTTGGCTCTCTCGGCTTTTTTAAAGCAGCAATGACGGATCAGGTAGCTATCTAAATGGCTACTTGCTTGTGATTTGTATAATTCCCAGCTGGCGGAATCGCCCGCGGATTTGCGCTGATTGATATAATCATTCAGCACCTGCTCGAACACTGCCGATTGTTGGAATGGCACATCCACCACCCAAATTTCAGCTAAATCCGAATGTATGTTAGCTCCAGCCACACCAAGCGGTGAGGCCAATAGGGCCCATGAGCCTAGAATCAATCCCTTTTTAACTTGCTTGAACATCTGTCTCTCCTTAGTTTCCTTAAATCTTTGCTCAAGCGCACGCCAAAACGTTACCCTGTAACGATATTTTTATATATTTAGTGTACTCCTCAAATAGAGATTGCACATTATAAAATTCACAAAAAATACTGCAAAACAGCTATTTTTTATGCCGTTTTAACATGATCTGTAAAGTATTTTGGCAGCCGTTTAGCTAACTTATTGATCTTTTTTAAAGGCTAGAACCACTATTTATAAACAAAGAATATCAAGCTATAGCCAATGAGCAGATACAAGAAAAAGGCTATCACTAGAAATAAGAATACTGAAAGCGGGATACCCAAGGGTGGCCTCTCATCTCTTTTTCGAGCATGAGATAGATAGCTAACCCAGGCAGTTGCCCCGATTAGAGTCATTACTGCCCCGGCTAACAAATAGTTAAAAATATCAAAACTAAAACTATGCACAGCCTAAAGCTATTGCTTAGCTTTTACGTATAGGACCAAGCTGTGATCAACGATCTCAACGCCATGCTTTTGGGCGATCTTGTGTTGTAGCTCTTCAATCTCTTCGCTAAAGAACTCAATCACGTCACCAGTATCCACATTAACCATGTGATCATGATGTTCGCCATCATCCATCTCGAAAACCGAATGGCCGCCTTCAAAGTTATGGCGAGTGACTAAGCCAGCTTGCTCAAACTGAGTTAAAACGCGATAAACCGTCGCTAAACCCACGTCATCACCTGCTTCGAGCAACTTTTTATAGACATCTTCTGCGCTTAAATGGCGATCCTCGGAACTTTCCAGAATTTGCATAATCTTAACTCTGGGCAAAGTAACCTTTAATCCAGCTTTTTTTAGTTGTTTGTTTTCCAAAATAAAAACTCCGATAGCATTAAGCGACGAAACGATTATACTATGCCCAGATTGAATGAAAAGTCATATTGTCTTAATCCCAAGGACAATGGATAAAATCTAAGAAATAAGGTTTAACATGAGAAATTTGTTGGTTTTTTTATTATCACTGAGCCTTTTATCAGTGACAGCTTGCGTTTATAAGCCCAATATTAAGCAAGGTAATGTGCTGGATCAAAAAGAGATCAATCAGATCCGCCCTGGTATGACTAAAGATCAGGTTCGTTTTATCTTGGGTAATCCCGTTTTAAATACCAATCTGGAAAATGATACTTGGTATTATTTGTACTATTTGATCCCATCACGCGGTGATAAAGTTGAGAAGCGCTTAATTCTTAAATTTGCCGATGGCAAATTATCCAATATGGAAGGCACTGAAAAGCCAGAAACACAAGAGTAACTCGCTCATTAAAAAGCCTCTAAATCATTGATTTAGAGGCTTTTTTGTATCCAAAATTGATATCTTAAAGCTACTTTTTCATCACCTGCTTATACTCTTCAACCAGTTTTTGCTCAAGTTCAACCGATGGTTCTTGCTTAGGCGAAAGTCCTATCATAGCAATCGTTTGCTTTAGCTGCTTTACATAACGCTTGCAAGAAACGCACATAAAAAGATGCATTTTATAGTTTAAGCGTTGCCAAGAGCCCTGATCGCCCTCAAGGTATTCACTACCGTTTTCAACTATTTTTTTACAGCTTAACATGTGCCAGTCCTCTGAAAGTGCGCAACCATTTGTTGCATCTTGTCTCTTGCTCTATGCAACAGCACTCGGGCATTGGATGAACTGACTTGAAGAATGTTACAGATCTCATCCATATCCATACCGCCCACATCTCGCAAGTTCAAAACTTGTTTTTGATTATCGGGCAATAACTCTAAATGTTTATCGAAGCAATCTTGCAATTCATTGGCCGATAACAGCTCGTCGGGCGAAGCCGAGTCCCACTCGACATTCGTTTCATTCCAATGACCGCTATTATCAAAACGTGGATCGGTCGCCCAAGTTTCATTCACTGCCTCTAAGCTGATCGAGCGAGACTCTTTTCTCAACCGAGTCTTAGCTTCGTTAGCAACAATTCGAATTAACCAGCTCTTTAATTTAGAGCGACCTTCAAATTTTGGCAGCGCACGAATTCCTGAAACCCATGCTTCTTGCACTACTTCATCGGCGATGGCGGGCCCTGCAATGGCATAAGCCACTGAATACATGGATGGATAGTAGGCTTTGACGACTTTGGTAAATAGCCGCTGGTCATTATTCAATAAACCTTGAACCAAGGCCTCTTCATCGGGTAGTTTTTTTTCGTTCAAATGCTTTCCCTCAAAGCAAAATGTTTTAAACAAAACAAGCACTTATGCTGTAGTTTTGTGCTAAATCTGTTAATGTTTTGTCTTTAATCACTTACATTATTTGCAAACCATTGTGCAAAAGTATAGGCATATTTAAGGGTTTAGCAACCAGTAGGGAACAAAATGAACTCCATCGCTATCATGTCATTTGTTAAAACTGCGCTCGACTGGATTGGCGCTTTTATCGTTTTAGCGCTTCTTATCTTACTGCTCCTAGTGTTGGTACTTTATGTCATTGACAAAACTCAGCGCAAACAAACCATCCGCCGTAACTATCCAGTAATTGGCCGTTTCCGCTATTTTTTTGAGCATATGGGTGAGTTTTTTCGGCAATATTTCTTTGCGCTCGATCGCGAAGAGATGCCCTTTAACCGTGCCGAACGCAGCTGGGCTTATCGCGCAGCCAAAAATGTCAGCCGCACACTAGCCTTCGGCTCTACTCGTAACTTAAATCCGACTGGCACTGTAATGTTTATGAACGATCAGTTTCCAACACTGGAACAAGATGCAGTGGAGTCGCAACCAGTTTTGATTGGCCCTTATTGCAAAGAGCCGTATGCTGTGCGCAGCTTTTTTAATATTTCGGGCATGAGTTACGGTTCTTTATCCAAGGTCGCAGTGGAAGCGCTGTCCAAAGGCGCCGCCAAAGCGGGCTGCTGGATCAATACTGGCGAAGGCGGCCTATCGCCCTATCATCTGATCGGCGGTGGCGATGTGGTCTTTCAAATTGGTACCGCCAAATACGGCGTACGTAGTAGCCAAGGTGGTCTGGATGATGACAAGTTACGGGAAGTAGCATGCCATCCTCAGGTTAAAATGATTGAGCTCAAAATGAGTCAAGGCGCCAAACCTGGCAAGGGCGGTATCTTGCCAGGGCGAAAAGTCACCAATGAAATTGCTCAGATCCGTGGCATTCCGGCGGGGCAAGACTCGATTAGCCCCAATGGCCATCCTGAAATCAAAAACGTTGCCGACCTGCTGGACATGATTAATCATATACGCGAGATCACCGGTAAACCCGTGGGCTTTAAAACCGTTATTGGCAGCCATCAGTTCTTGGATGACCTAGCCCATGAAATCATAAGCCGTGGCATTGAGTCAGCACCTGACTTTATTACCATCGATAGTGCCGATGGTGGCACTGGCGCAGCTCCGCAGCCCTTATTTGATTATGTTGGTTTGCCCTTAAAAGAAAGCCTGCCATTGGTGATTGATACGCTAGTCAAACATGGCTTGCGCGAAAGGATCAAAGTGATTTGCTCGGGCAAAATGATTACTCCCTCGGGAGTTGCGACCGCTTTAGCCGTAGGCGCTGATTTTGCCCTTTCTGCGCGCGGCTTTATGTTTGCTTTGGGCTGCATTCAAGCGCTGCAATGCAATAAAAACACCTGTCCCACAGGCATTACTACCCATGATGAAGATTTGCAGAAAGGCTTGGATATTATGGATAAATCAGAGCGAGTGGCGCATTATCATAAGAATATGGTTAAAGCCGTTGGCATGATTGCTCACTCATGCGGTGTGCCCGAGCCGCGCGGCTTGAAACGCCATCATGTGCGAATTGTAACAGAAACTGGTTTATCGACTCCTTTAGATAAGATTCATCCTTATCAAGAACATGAAATTGAGCTAAAGAAGCTCTAATGGAGTAAATATTATGTTAAAAACCATCTGGAACAATATCAATGAACGACTGAACTCGGGTAGTGAATTTTTTGCCCTTATCCCAATAAGGTTAATTTTATTCTGGGAGTTTTATGAATCGGGCATGGCGAAAATTAATGGCGAGAATTGGTTTAATTCAAGCATGTTCCCTTTTCCATTTAGCGCACTTTCATCCGAACTTAACTGGACACTTGCTGCCTATGGAGAAGTATTAGTAGCTATTTTAATTTTATTGGGTCTGTTCACTCGATTTGCCGCGGTTTCCTTGATCGTCATCACTGCAGTGGCCGTGGCCGCTGTCCATTGGCCAGAAAGTTACAACTCACTTTCTGAATTGTGGAAAGGCTATTCTGTTTCCAATAATGGTTTTGGTAACTATAAACTAGGTTTGCTATTTATCATTATGGCCATTCCTTTAGTATTTAATGGCGCTGGCAAAATCAGCTTAGATTATGTACTCAATCGCTTTATACCAGTCTCTACTCAGGAAAAATTGTGCGATTTAGGAGCTATTGGTCTTGCAGCCATGCTATTTGGACTTGTATTTGTGTTTTTGATGCCAATTTTCGGAGGCATCTTGATTCTCTCTGGAATTGCTTTACTTGCTTACCAAAGGTTCTTAAAAGGTAATTCGACAGCCTAATTATGTTTATCAAAAAAGGGCGCTAGGCGTCCTTTTTTATAACTTTAAGTTATTCCATTACTAAGAATAAAAATATGCCAATGCTCCAACTCCGACCACAATCGGTTTACAATAGGCGTATGATCGCCAATCACCACCTTGGATTTAGACACAGGCTATGAGCAAGTATTTCCAGCAATCTTTAGATATTCACCGCTATTTACGCGGCAAATGGGGCATTAAATCGAAAGTGCCTTTGCAAAATCGCGATGATTTATCCGTTGCTTATACTCCTGGAGTCGCTGCCGTATCGAATCATATTGCCGAGCACCAAGAATCGAGCTACGCCTTGACCATGAAAGGTAACTCAGTAGCCATCGTATCTGATGGTTCAGCGGTTTTAGGCTTAGGTGATATTGGCCCGCAGGCTGCTTTGCCCGTGATGGAAGGTAAAGCGATCTTGTTTAAAGAGTTTGCCGATATCGATGGCGTGCCTTTAGTGATCGATGCTGCGAGTGTGGATGAAATTGTTACCACGGTTAAAACCGTAGCACCAACTTTTGGCGGTATAAATTTAGAAGATATCGCCGCGCCCAAGTGTTTTGAGATTGAAGAAAAGCTACAAGATATTGGTATTCCTGTTTTTCACGACGATCAACATGGCACCGCCATTGTGTTATTAGCGGCTTTGATTAATGCCTGTAAAGTTACCGAGAAACCTATTGAATCATTGAAAGTGGTGATCAACGGTGCTGGCGCAGCTGGCACCGCAATCGCTCGTCTTTTGCGTTGCGTAGGTCATGACGCAAGCGCCTGTATTCCTGTGGAAGATGTTTTGGTGTGCGATTCAAAAGGCATCATTTCTAAAGATCGCGATAACCTCAATGAAGAAAAAATTAAATTATTAGCTTATACCAATCGTTTTAATCACAATGGCGATTTACGCGATGCGATGAAAGATGCGGATGTGTTTATTGGCGTTTCTAAAGGTAATTTATTAAGCGGCGAGGACATAAAGCTGATGAATAAAGAGCCGATCATTTTAGCCATGGCTAACCCTATCCCAGAAATCATGCCTGATGAAGCCTTGGCAGCCGGTGCATCAGTGGTGGGTACCGGGCGTAGCGATTTCCCGAATCAAGTAAATAACGTCTTGGCCTTCCCAGGTATTTTCCGTGGCGCTTTGGATGCCCGCGCTACTCGAATTAGTGAAGGTATGAAAATTGCCGCAGCCCATGCTTTAGCTGAATCGGTTAATCATATTAGTGCGACGCATGTTTTGCCTGATCCTTTAAACCGCAATGTCGCGCAGAAAGTGGCTGAAGCAGTAAAGGCACAAGCCATCGAAGAAAAACTGCAAAGACCAGACTAGTCTTTGCAGTTTTCAAGCCGCTGCACAGCTCGCTCGATCAAGTCAGGACGAGTATAAGTCAATAAATGCTCCTGACTTTTTACTGGCCAATAGGCACTGCAAGAATGATGGCTAGCCATATGGAAAAACTGAGCCTTACCCTCATCGCGCCACTGCACAATCGACGCCTTAACCTTTTCATCATCTAAGGTCTTTAAGTAAGCCGTTTCAAAATCAGTGTCTAAAATTACCAATGGCACTTGCGTTGGAGTGTTCACTGCCATAGCAGCTTCAAGATCCTTTTTATAAGCAGTCACTTCTTTAAATTTATTGATCTGATACTCTGGCTTTTTTCTCTGTAGCTCATACTGTTCATAGAGCGGCCAATCCATTAGGTTTTCATATTTTGCTGGAATGATTTCCGCTAAATGCTGCTTCTCACCAGCTATCTTTTTCTCAATGCGTTCTTGATATTTACCTGCCTTGATATAATCTTCGAGCTGCTGCCAGTTCTTACGATAGTTTTCACTTTCTCCAGTGTAGTGATTTAAAGCGTGCTTGGTTAACACGTCTGGGTCAATAAACACAACGCCTTTTACTTTTCGCGCCACTTCAATATCTTGCAGTACCAGTTGCACGCTTAAATTAGAAGAAGCAAAAGCAACGATAACGACGGGCTCCTTTTCATCCTTTATAAGTACTTTTAAGCGTTCGGCAAAATCACGATAGGATGGCTTTTCAATAATATCCGAAAAACCCTGACTAGCCCGTTCCACTGCAAGGGTTTGATAGTTTTTTGCTAAATAATTTTGCCCCAAGATCCACCAGGCTAGATCAGAATGCCAATTATCCGTTGGCCCTGATAGTAAAATAAGTTTAGGTTTATTCTTTAACTTAAACCCTTTTTCAATCGTACTAATGTTTTTATCCAAAAGTGTGATTTGTTTTAACTCTAACTTAGGCTCAGCGATTAGGCTCAAACTGGCTATAGATAAAATAAAAAATAAACCTGTTAAGTAACTGAGATTTTTACTTTGCACCATCATTAAATTTCCCCTCATCACATGCAGCTATCATTTTAAATATCTCGCTATAGTGGCAATATTTAGAGTATTTCGCAGGACAATTTTGTAACTAAATGTACGAAAACTTAGTCAAAATTTATCATTTATCAGTTTTATTAACTGGGTATTAGAGTAAAACCATGATTTGCATTATAGTGCTTATTCCCTAGTCTGTTATAAATCGCAGTGTTGCTATGTTAAAAAACATATTAGTTATATTCATCCTTCTCATCGCCCTATTTTCGCTTAGTAATTCGTTAGCTCACAGTGGCGGCCACCCAACTCGTTTTGTTGCACCTGATGGCGTTGACCAAGGCAACTGTGCTGAAGCTACTGAACCTTGCAAAACCATTAGTTATGCGGTCAGCAAATCCAGTAAAGGCGATAAAATTCGTTTAGCGGCGGGCAACTATTACATCCAAGACATGGATATTTTTTATTTGTTGAACGATATGGTGGCAATTAGCGGCGGTTATTCGCTAGATGATAACTATAAAAAACAATCCGTTGAAAACAATCCATCAACTTTAATTGGTATCCCCGATGAATATCACGCCCGTTTAAAAGCCAAAGGCTTCAGGATTTTGCAAGATAGTAAAGGTAATGATGAGTTTCGCATTAAGCCGGAATATCTGGATTTGCTTGAGCGCTATAAAAAAATCACTACCAATGTAGAAAAGAAAATGACTTGTAGCGATGGCGCGGCTGGCGAATACGATTGTAAAGATATTGATTTAGAATCTCACTTACCATTGAGTCAGCTGAGCAGCCGACCATCGAGCGCCAACGACATTTGGGGTTATCGCGACCTGAATAATGACCGCGAATATGCGGTTCTTGGCTTATTTAATGGTACTGCGTTAATCGACGTGACTGACCCGACTAATCCTGTTGAAGTTGGTACCATTAGCGGCTCCGGCAGCACTTGGCGCGACGTTAAGGTTTACCAATATTTTGACAATGCCGAAAACAAATACAAAACCTATGCCTATGTTACGACCGAGGCCATGGGCGGCTTTCAAGTATTGGATCTAACCGATGCACCAAACTCGATAAAACTGGCCAATACCATCAATGTATTTCGTTCTGCACATAACGTTTATCTTGGAAACATTGATTACGCAACAGGTTTAGCCAACCCAGGTGAGAATCCTTACTTATATATTGCCGGCTCGAACCTTGGTGGCGGCAGTCAAAATGGTTCTTATCGCATTTTTGATTTGGCCGATCCCGTCAATCCAAAACTAGTGACCGATCCAGGCAGCGCATTTTATATGCACGACGCGACCAGCATGACCATTAATGATAGCCGTACCGATCAATGTGTTGCAGGTCATAATCCCTGTGAGCTTTTGATTGATTTTACTTCCGATCGCTCCATTAACCGCATTAATGTGGATATTTGGGACACCACCGATAAGGGCAATCCGACCTTATTAAGCAGTAGTACCTATGGCAATGCCAGTTATATTCACTCAGGCTGGTACTCGAAAGATAAAAACTACATTTTCGTACAAGATGAACTGGACGAGCGCGATCGCGGAGTCAATACTACCTTATATGTTTTGGATATTCGCAACTTAAAATCGCCATCCATGGTCGGCTCTTACGTTGGTCCAACCAAGGCGATTGATCATAACGGTTTTACCCACGGTGACAAATACTATATGTCTAATTATAAGCGCGGCTTAGTGGTGCTGGATGTTTCCGACCCAACCACGCCAACCGAAGTGGGCTTCTTTGATACTTACCCTATTCCCGCGGCTAACGACTCAGAGTTTGATGGCGCTTGGGGTGCTTTCCCTTATTTGCCGAGCGGCAATATTTTGGTAAGCGATATTTCCAACGGCTTGTTTGTATTAAAAGACAATAGCAAGTTGGTTTCAGAACAAGTTGGCGACATCGGTTTTGTTAGCAGCACTATGACTCTTGAAGAGGCCAATGCGAACATCAATATTAGCGTTGCTCGCGCTGCAGGCTCTAATGGCCAAGTGTCCATCGATTATGCAACCCAAGATGGCTCAGCCGTTGCGGGAGAAGATTACACAGAGACCAATGGTACTTTAACTTGGGCGGCGGGTGATATGGCAGATAAAACTATTAGCGTTGCGATATTGGATGACTCAACCCAAGAAACCAGCGAATCATTTAATGTTAATCTTAGCAATCCACAAGGTGGTGCTGGTTTAAATCAAACTCAATTCGTAGTTAACATTAATGCCAGTGATCAACCTGCGCCTGTGACACCACCGCCTTCCAATGACGGCGGTGGCGGCGGTCCAATGGCGCCATTAACTTTGTTAGCGCTGCTTGGCTTATACGCTTATCGTCGAAGATAAATTCAAATACCAACAAACGCAAAAAAGGCATCCAGAGGATGCCTTTTTTATCACTTACAGGTTTTATTAGAAATCGACTTCTACGGTTTGATTAGCTTCCACTGTAACGTTCTGTTGATTAATAAACTCAATAACGTCATCAACCGCAGGATCATCATTTGCCGCCTGACAAGTCAAAGCCAGCGTATAATCACCAGCTTCCACATAGCCAATCTCGTATTCGTATAATGAATCCGCATTCACTTCGACAATATCCGTTGTGATCGGATCGGGCTCAACACCATCCATATCATCTACTGCAGAATCGTAACCAGCAAATAAATAAACCGCGGTCGTTTCGCTACAGCCTTCACCATTTAAAAATGACTCAGCCACTAATCCTTTAATATGACCAACTTCTAAATTATTCACCATGCGCAAAGTCGGTCTTAGCACATAGTTATCACTACCGTTTTCAGGTTTGTGTACTGACTTACGTAAATCAAAGTCGATGGTGAAATCAGTAATACTCCCTGCAGCAACCACAAAAGGACGATTTATTTTTAAGCCCGTTTGCGCTCCGCTAGGGATATACAGCGAATAACGAGCGCCTTCGATATCGATATAAGAATCAGTAACATTTTGCTCAGCATTCACTTTTAAGCGGATCCATTGATAAGGACCAGCCAACAATTGAGTTTCACCTAAAATTGACTCGGAGTCAGATCCAGTCAACTGCAGTAAATCAATACTTTTTGGCGCATCGAAGTCAATATCCAGCCTTTCACCTTGACCTTGAATTTCGATTCCCGTGAACTGTACTACCACCGCCTCAGCGTTATCAATTGGCGCATCAGTAATATCAATGGCAATTTTGCCAAACTTTGGTGAATCATCAGAATCGCTTGAGCGACAAGCGGACAATAAAGCTACTGCAACCAACAATAGCGCAAGATAAATTTTTTTCATAACTACCTCCAACGAGGGAGATCTTAGAAAAGAGTAACCTGGTTAACTGTGAACTACTATACAAGATAAGATTTGAAGGTCTTTAAATTCGACTAAACCCCGACTAACTCACGACTACTTTGTAGCCTGAGTCACAAAAGTTTGTGTTTGTATTTTTTCTAACACTCGTGCGGGCTGCTTATAATATGATACAGGAGTCATATCAGCTGGCAGAAAGTAGTAATGAGTTGTTAATTGCTTAGTATCTAACTCATGAATTACCAAACCATTTTTCGCCATTTCCACAAATTCTAATTCATTATTTCCATTTAAAATTAGCTCGTTAGCATTGGCTAATAAAATATCAAGTTTTGGTATTTTTCCCAACACTGGATTTTTCTTAGCGGTATCACCAATCATTTTAGTTTGCGGACTGGATGAAACTGCTGGCGCGGTGAACTCTTTAATCTTGCCCTGATGTGTGCCTACTAAAGCGGCGTGCAAATCTCCAGAAAGTATGACCAAATCTTTTAGCGACTCAAAACTACTTAACAACTCTAAGCGCTTGTTCGGAAAGCCATCCCAATGATCCAAGTTCATATAAAAATTTTGATTAAAGGGAGCTGGAATTTTTAGTTTAGGATCACGCAAATCCAGTAAAAATGAATTCATAGCCACTGAATTGGCTAAAATTTTCCAGTTTGCCGTTGCATTAAATAATCGATCTCTCAGCCACAGTTCTTGATACTTCCCAAAAGCGTTTTGACTACTTGAGTTTAGCGTGTAAGCGGCGCTTGCCAGTAAATCGTAGGCCTGTTTAACCACGAAATAGCGCGAACCCACTTCGCCAAACAGTGTGATCTTACCCAATAACTCATAGGCAAAACCAATGCCACCCGCCAGCTCTTTACCAATCTGCAATCCTGAATCACTTAACCAATAGTTAATTGATTGCAATGAAATATTGCCACTAACGACTTCGCCGACTTTGTCTTTGGCATCTTCTAAAGCTAGACCTTGCGCTTGGTATGCCTCTATTAAATTTTCCTTGAGCTGAGTTTTATGAGCTGCAAATTTCCCAGCATCAATATCCACATAGGGCGAAAAATACTGCTTTATCGAATCAAACTCGATTCCTTGCGAAGATAGCATCAAGCTTAAAACCGTTTGATTAAAGATGATAGCACCCGGAAAAGCATCTTCAGGGATCAAATGATCGGGTCTATGGGTTCGAAAGTCAGAAACGACGAGCTCTAAATTTTTACCAAAATTAAAGCTGCGATAAATTTGCGTGTTGGGAAATTTATTCTGCTCAGCTTGTTTAAAGTTTTGTGTTCCAGTGACTTCATCAAGGTTTAAATCAATCGGAATAAATTCAAAGAAGGCTTGCTCCGAGCTGGCCTTCCGCTCAAGATCCTTTTCATTATTTCGACCCGCACTGTGAGTGCTGTTAGCGCCAAAAGAGTCATCTGCAAACTCATGATCATCCCAAATAGCAATCATGGGAAACTGTTCATGCACTTGTTGCAACAGCGGATCGCTGCGATATAACTTATAAAGCTGACGGTAATTATCTAGACTTCTGGCGGCATAAAAGGGTGCTTCATTGCTACCCAATTGAATTGCACTAGCCTGATCATCAAAAGCGAAACGACGGCCATTGTCAGTTTGAAATCTTGGATCTCGAGTCGTCTCATAAATATAATCACCCAAGAACAGTACGAAGTCTAAATCGTCCTGTGCAATCAGTTGGTGATAAATATTATAGAAGCGCCCAACGTAATCCTGACAGCAGACTTGAGCAAACTTTAAGGGGCGTAAATCCTCGGCAGCAGGTGCCGTTTTGGTGCGTCCCACACGACTGGCGTAATGACTATTATCTTTAGCGTATAAAAAACGGTAGTAATAATGCTGACTCGATTCAAGCTCAGTTAATTTGACTGAAACACAACCATCGTTAATCTTTTTAGCTTGAGTGGAAAACTCAATTACGAGCTGAGTGAATTCTGAGTCCTTTGCCACTTGCAACACAAGATCCAAATCTTCTGCTGATTGTTCGCTATCTTCTAGTCGGGTCCATACAATGATGCTTTGCGCTCTTGGCTCAGCGGATAAAATTGACTGTGGGAAGTAAATTTTTGGACTATCCTCTGCATTGATCAAATTTTTGTTCGGGCTCGATTTGACCTCTTGCGGCTGACAAGCGGTTACCGATAATAAGCTGATCGCAGCAGATGAAGCCGCCATGGATTGCAGAAATTGTCGCCTTTGCATGAAATACTAATATGTTATTTTTGCCTTATCTTAGCATTTTTAAATAGCTTGCTAAGGTTTATTTCTCAAGCCCTGCAAACTAGCCTATAATGCGCTCAAAACGCGCATAACCAATCTAGGATGAATCATGAGACCCAGCGGCCGCAGCTCCAACCAATTACGACCTGTCACCATTACTCGCAACTTCACCAAGCATGCCGAAGGCTCGGTGCTGATCGAATTTGGTGAAACCAAAGTTTTGTGTAACGCCACCGTTGAAGAAGGCGTGCCTCGTTTTTTAAAAGGTAAAGGTCAAGGCTGGATTACGGCTGAATATGGTATGTTACCGCGCTCAACTCATTCTCGGATGCAGCGCGAAGCCAGTAAAGGCAAACAAGGTGGTCGTACGCTTGAGATTCAGCGCTTAATTGGTCGATCTTTACGTGCCGCGGTGGATATGAGCCAATTGGGCGAAAATACTATTTATATTGATTGCGACGTAATCCAAGCCGATGGCGGTACTCGCACCGCTTCTATCAGTGGCGCTTGCGTGGCACTGCACGATGCGCTTTACCATATGCGCCAGAAAGGCATTATTAAAACTAACCCAATGAAACACTGGATTGGTGCTATTTCTGTTGGGATTTATAAAGGCACACCAGTTCTAGATCTAGACTACCCAGAAGATTCAGATGCCGAAACTGATATGAATATTGTGATGGATGAAAACGGTGGCTTTATCGAAATCCAAGGCACCGCCGAAGGCGAGCCATTCTCAGGCGATGAGCTTATGGCTTTATTGGATCTAGGCAAACAAGGGATTAAAGAAATATTTGAATTACAAAAACAATCAACTAATAACTAAGGAATAGTAATGGAAAACGATCATAACCCCTATCAGTCTCCAAAATCAGACCTCAATTTTTTTGAACAAGTTGATAGTGAAAGTTTATCTCAAAGATATGCATCAAGAGGAACTAGGCTTGGCGCCGCAATACTGGATACTATATTCTTAATTATTCCATTATTTGTATTTTTATTTGCTTTTGGTTTTATCGATTACATTCAAAATGGTGAATCAAGCTCACCACTATTGGATCTTATTCTTGATACCCACTCCAATGTTTTTGTTGATATGCTCATTTCTACATTTATAGCATTAATTCTATTTATTTTGGTGCAAGGCTATTTTGTTTATACAAGCTCCCAAACATTGGGAAAGAAGATTGTTGGTATACAAGTAGTAGATTTGAATGGTAAGCCAATTTCAGGCAATCACTATTTACTAGCAAGGTATTTACCAGCAACATTTTTAGCTTACCTGCCCATTATCGGTGGTTTATTCGCAATATTAGATTGTTTGCTTATTTTTAGAAAAGACCATAACTGTATTCATGACGATATAGCAAAAACACGAGTCATTAATATAAATTAACGTCTCCAAAAATAGGGCGTAAAGAGAACTAGCAAGGTAAAAATTTCCAAGCGCCCTAATAGCATGGCAAAACTTAGTACGTATTTAGACACATCTGAAAGCCCATTATAGTTTAGCGCTACCTCGCCTAAACCTGGTCCCAAGTTGTTCATACAAGCCGCAACGGCTGAGAAAGCGGTGACTTGATCAAGACCATCTGCTATCAATACCAACATCAAGATCACAAACAAGGCGACATAGGTTGCAAAGAACCCCCACACCGATTGCACCACTCTATCGGTTACTGATTCTTTACCAAGTTTGATCAAAAATACCCCATTGGGATGGATCAGACGCTTAATCTCACGAATGCCTTGTTTGAATAACAGCAAAACACGGATCACCTTCATGCCACCCGCAGTTGATCCTGCACAGCCACCAGCAAAACTGGCGAAAATTAATAAAATTGGTAAGAAAATTGGCCAGGTATGAAACTCGGTTGTGGCGAAACCGGTAGTGGTTGCAATGGAAATGGTGTGGAAAATACCTTTCACTACCGAATCGCTAAAGCCAAATAATCCGTAGCTCAATAAAACTAAAATACAACACAAAGCTATTACGCTTAAAAACAGCAGATAACTTTTAAATTCTGGATCTCTTAAATAAGGGCGAATGCTTAATCGCTTAAAAGCCACGAAATGCAGTGCAAAGTTAATACCCGCGACCAACATAAAAAAACTGCAAATCAATTCAATGGCGTTGGATTGGAAATAGCCAATACTGGTATCGTGCGGTGAAAAGCCGCCAATGGCAATGGTTGAGAAACTATGGGCAATGGCGTCAAAAGCATTCATTCCAGCTAACCAATAAGCGAGGCCGCAAGCCACGGTTAACCCCAAATAAATAAACCAAAGCGCTTTAGCAGTTCCAGCAATTCTTGGAGTTAATTTATTGTCCTTCATTGGCCCTGGCGTCTCCGCGCGATACAGCTGCATGCCACCAATACCCAACATTGGCAGAATAGCCACGGCCAAAACGATGATACCCATACCGCCCAGCCATTGAAGTTGCTGACGATAGAACAGTATGGCATGAGGGAGCTCATCCAAACCGCTAATGACGGTGGCACCAGTGGTAGTTAATCCTGAAAAAGACTCAAATACCGCATTGGCTAAGGTTAAATTAAGACCATCGGTTAATAAAAACGGTAATGAACCGAACAGACTCAAAACCGTCCAGAACAACACCACAATTAAGAAACCATCGCGAATTTTTAGCTCGGCTCGTGAATTTCGGTTTGGAAAATAGAGCGCAAAGCCAGTGACTAACGAAATGATGAAGGTAGTGAAAAATGCCGTTCCACCGCCATCTTCATAGATAAAAGAGACTACCACTGGCGGCATCATGGTTAGGCTGAATAACATCAGCAGCAAACCTAAGAAGCGGATAATGGTGGCGACTTGCATTAATTCTTATTAACCTTTGAGCCTAAAAATAAGTCACATTAACTTGGAACAAGCGCTCGACATCGTGAATGTATGCTTTATCGACCATAAACAAAATCACATGGTCAAATTCACGAATAATCACATTATCATGCGCGATCAAAACCTTGCCATCACGCACTAAAGCACCGATAGTCGTTCCTGGTGGTAACGGCACTTCGCTGATGGCACGACCAATCACCAATGAGCTTTGTTCATTGCCTCGCGCGACCGCTTCAATCGCTTCGGCTGCACCGCGTCGCAAGGAATAAACATTCGAAACTAAGCCGCGACGAATGTGCTTTAACAAACTACCAATCGTCACCTGCTGTGGTGAAATGGCGATATCGATTTCTTGCCCTTGGATTAGATCCACATAGGCGGGACGATTGATCAAGACCATAGTCTTTTTCACGCCCATGCGCTTGGCTAACATCGCCGACATAATGTTGGCTTCGTCATCGTTGGTGACGGCCACAAACAAATCAAAATCTTTGATGTTTTCATCGTCTAATAAATCTTGGTCTGAAATATCACCGTGCAACACCAAACTATCTTGTAATGTATCCGCCAGATGCTGAACGCGCTCAGGATCGCGCTCGATAATTTTTACCTGCATATCTTTTTCAAGATTAAGCGCAAGTCCTTTACCGATATTACCGCCACCTGCAATCATGACTCGCTCATAATCTTTCTCAAGACGCTGCAATTCACTCATGACCGCACGAATATGTTTCTTATCCGCCAAGAAGAATACTTCATCATCGGCTTCGATAATCGTATGTCCTGTGGGAACAATGGGCTTACCACGACGGAAAATCGCCGCCACTCGCGTATCCACATTCGGCAAATGATGACGCAACTCGGATAAAGCATTACCCACTAGTGGACCACCATAATAGGCGCGAACCGCCACCAAGCGCACCGCACCTTCCGCAAAATCCAATACCTGGAATGCACCAGGGTTTTCTATCAGACGTGCCACATAGTTTGTGACCAACTGCTCTGGACTAATAACAACATCAACCGGAATATGATTATCTTCAAATAAGTTGGGGAAAGAGTGGTAATTTTGTGAGCGAATTCGGGCGATTTTTTTCGGCGTTTGAAACAGAGTATGCGCTATCTGGCATGCCATCATATTGACTTCATCACTGCTAGTAACAGCGACCAGCATATCGGCATCATCGATACCCGCTTTGTACAAAACGTTTGGATGAGCACCATGACCTGCAATGGTTCTGAGATCCAAATGGTCCTGAATATCACGCAACCGCTTGGCATCGGTATCGATCAGCGTAATATCGTTGTCTTCGCCTTCAAGATTCAGCGCCAAGCTCATTCCCACTTGCCCAGCACCTAAAATAATAATTTTCATATGCTTATGTTTATTAGACGGCTCGCATGAGATTTCTTGCCACTCATGGCATCTCTTATTTAGCCTATCCCTATATGCTAACTCTATAAGCCACTGATCTAAAGGCTTTTTTGGTAAAATTGTCTATTTATCAACCGCTTGTTTACGCAACAAACAATAGTAAAAGCCATCCATTTGCTGCTGATTGGGCAAAATTTGGCAGCCAATATCAGTATTCGACAACGCCGCTAGCTGAGTTGAAAGTGGCTCTACAATGGCATCTGGCTGTTGTGCTAGAAATGCCGTTATCTGCTGACTATTTTCTGCTTGCAGAATTGAACAGGTGGCATAAAGCAACTTGCCATTCGGCTTTAGGCGTTGCCAAGCCTGAGCTAACATTTGTGCTTGGATCTCGACTAATTCGTCAATATCACTTTCGCGTCGCAATAATTTAATATCAGGATGGCGGCGAATGACCCCAGTGGCACTGCAAGGAACATCCAATAAAATTTGGTCGAATTGTTGCTCAGTTTCTTTTAAATATTCGATGGCGTCATAGCAAATGACTTGCGCATCTAACTCCAAGCGCTCAAGATTTTCCTCAATCCGCTCACAGCGCCTATCGTCAATATCAATTGCCGTTAAATCAATTTGGTTATTGCTGTGTTCCAACAAATGCGCTGCTTTACCGCCTGGTGCGGAGCAAGCATCCAAGATCTGCATATTGGCTTTGGGTTCTAAGATCCAAGCGGACAATTGCGCCGCCGCATCTTGCACCGAGACCCAACCCTCAGCAAATTTAGGCAGCTGAGTCACATTAACCGCTTTATCCAAGACAATGGCACTAGTCACTAGCTCATGCGCTTTAGCAGTAATTTCTTTGTCATTAAGCAGATCAAGATATTGCTGGCGACTGGTTTTAGCTAGATTTACGCGCAAAGTCAGCGGCGCTTGATGATTAGAGCTTTCTAAGATTTGGTCAACTTGCCCTTTATAACTGGGTTTAATCTTATTAATCAGCCAATCAGGCATCGCATATTTAGTATTCCAATTCTTATCAAGCTCGGCATTGATCATTGCTTGTTGACGCAAATAATTCCTCAGCACGCCATTAATTAAGTTTTTTGCCCACGGCTTTTTCAATTGCTCACAGGCCTCAACCGTTTCGGCAATCGCTGCATGATCGGGGACCCGCGCATACTCCAACTGATATAAACCAATGATTAATAAGCACTTTATATCAGCATCTTTATTACGAATGGGCTTTTGGACTAGCTTATTTGCCGCCGCTTCTAATCGAATAAAATAACGACAACTGTTTAAGACCAATGATTTGTATAGCGACAGATCCGCAGGATTTTCAAATTCAATGACTGCCAAAATATCATTGGCCGATCGGCCTTCATAGACAATCTCAACTAGAGCTTTCGCCGCTTGCGAGCGAATTTGTAAACTGCTAAATAGCATTAAACCATCATCCTTAAACAACCAACACTAAACAACCAATTCAAATTGTTGGCCAGCGGCAAACAGTGCCTGCCTAGCTGGGGCATTCAATAAGTCTTTCACTGCCATCATTTTTGAACCCGCCATTTGCAGGTGGGTCATGCGCAATAAGCCTTCATCGCAAGCCACTAGAATGCCTTCTTTATCCGCACGAATAATAGTTCCTGGCGTTTCGTCAGTTATTGAGTCCACCACTTCTGCTTGCCAGACGCGAATAATTTGCCCATCAATCTGGGCTGTGCAAATCGGCCAAGAATTAAAGGCACGGATTTTGCGCTCAATCGCTTGGGCTGAATCTTGCCAATTAATCTGCGCTTCCTGTTTATTGAGTTTATGAGCATAGGTAGCTAACTCATCATTTTGTACTTCAGCTTGGATATCGCCAGCAGCAATCTTATCAATCGCCTGCGTTAACAAGTCTGCGCCTTGAATCGCGAGCTTATCGTGCAAGCTAGAGCCAGTTTCGCTATCGGTAATTTCGGTCACGGCTTTGAGTAACATATCGCCTGTGTCTAAGCCCGCATCCATTTGCATAATGGTAATGCCCGATTCTTTATCACCGGCTTCGATAGCTCTTTGGATTGGCGCCGCGCCTCGCCATCGTGGTAGCAATGAGCCGTGCACATTGATACAACCTAATTTGGGTGTATCTAAAACCGTTTGTGGTAATAACAAGCCGTAGGCCACTACCACCATCAAATCCGCATCGTATTGTGCAAGCATATCTTTATCTTGTTGCGTCTTGAAATTAACTGGCTGTTCCACAGGAATATCATGCGCCAATGCCAATTCTTTGACCGGACTCATACTAATTTTTTTGCCACGACCAGCCTTTCGATCGGGCTGAGTATAAACTGCAACGATTTGATGCTCGGAATTTTGACAATGGTCAATCAAAGCCTGCAAACTGCTCGCTGCAAAATCGGGCGTACCTGCAAAAATAATTCTCAAAGGTGATTCCTTAATAATGGGCGTAAACGCTTCAATAAAAAAGCTGGTTTTAACCAGCTCTTAATTTTTTCTTTTGCTGCTTTTCCAGCATATTTCGAATTCGTCTCTGCTTTAATGGCGATAAGTAATCTACAAATACTTTGCCATCAATATGGTCATTCTCATGTTGGATCACAATCGCCAAAAATTCATCGTTATCAATTTCAAATGGCTCGCCATTTCTATCTAAAGCCTTAACCTTAACCCCCTTTGCCCTGTCGACCTTGGCATAAACTCCGGGAAAAGATAAACAACCCTCTTCATTGGTTTGTATGTCACGTTTCTCGACTATTTCCGGATTAATAAAAACCCATGGCTCCGATTTATCCTCAGAGATATCGATAATAAACAAGCGTTTGTGATAATCTACCTGAGTCGCCGCCAAGCCAATACCTGGCGCGGCATACATGGTTTCAAACATATCGTCGATCTGCTTTTGCAAAGCATCATCAAACTCTTCAGGCAAAATTTCTTTGGCCTTGGTTCTTAATCGCGGATCGGGATACTCTAAAATTTCTAAAATTGCCATTGAATTCGCTATAATCGGAACAAATCTTAATACTTATATGATAATAAAATGTGGGTCTAATGACCATGCTTTTCAATGGTTGTGCTCATATATTAAGGAAAACACTTGTGAAAAAAGCGCTTGTAGGAATTTTGATCGTTCTAGTTGTGGCATTGATGGTTTACCTGACTAAACCCAATTCAGAGTCCATTCAAACAACAAATAAAGTGGCTAATGATAGTTCTTCTGTTCAAGATACGGCTGCCGTAGTTAAGCCATCCGTAACTAATCATCTCGTGAGCGAAGGAAAGTGCGATAGCGAAGCGATGGTTAAAGCGCTTGAGCAATTAAAAACCGCACGTGATAAAGAACTTAAAGCGCTGGCAGGCAAAGTGATGAGCGCGGAGCAGTTAAGCCAAATCGTCAAAAGAGAGCTGCGCGATTATCAACTCTCGCAAGAGATCTATACCGAGAAAGCAAAAGAACCCGTTGCACAAAGTACTGAGCAGCAAGCACTGGCTGAAATTCGCAAAGATAAGGAGCTGATGGATGATTTTATGATGGCAACCTGGGCTGGACAATCTCAAGGGTATCTTACGAAGTTTATGGCAGGCGAGATGGCACCATTGGATGCCAATTCTGATCTGCACAAGGCCTTTATGTTAAGCGCTATTTCAATGGGCGGAGAGCAAGAAACCTTAAATGCCATAGATAAGCTCTATGATCAAAAAAGCCCTTTACCATCAAGCGCCCTAGCGAGCATTATTCAAGGCGTGAAGTCACCTGAAAAATTAAAACGATTACTGAGTCGAACTCAAGATGTGAATCAAATTGTAGAGTCCAACATTGGTTTCTTTAGTGCCAGCCGAACCAATACACCACTGCAACTGGCTGTATTTAACAATAATTATGCTGCCGCTGAAATTTTGCTAGAGCTCGGCGCGAAACCTGATCAAAATAAACACGCAGCAGCTATGAATGGCTTCTATCGGATCGATGAGCGCTCCACAACTTTAATCAGTAAAATGCTCGATCGCGGCTTCAGGCCCAGCAATTCCAGCAGCGCCAAGACTCTGGCCAAAAACCTTGAAGCCATCGATACAAAATTATCGTCTCGCGTTGCCAATATTGCTGATCAGTTAAAAGCCCAAGAAGCAGCCGAAGTGCAAAGTTTACCCTTGGAATATCGTCAGATTGTTGAGGCTTACCAAGCGCAACATGAACCTTTGAATAAACAATACTTACAGTGCCTAGCTCAAGAAAATGAAAGCAAGCCAAAAATTCCGCCCTATCAACCCATAGATAAGCAAAAGATCGAGCAAGAAATCGATCAAATGGTGGCGCAAAAAGTCCAATACCAGCAGATCATTGCCACTTTAGCAGCACAAAACAAAGAAACGGTGGAACACGGTTATCGGCACCTCAAGCGCTTAGGTCAGGAGCAAATTGGGCATGCAGATATGATGAATATGCCGACTGAGATTCGCACTTTGATTGGGCTGTTAAAAGATGAAAAGTGGGATCAGCTGGTAGAGTTTATGCAAAACAATCAATTCAACCATAATTGGGAAATCACCCCTGGCACTATGATTGGCGCCATGATCGAAAAAAATGCGCCAGAATCAGCGATCATGGCAATGGCCAAAATCAGCGATAAAAACGACATTAAACTGCTTAATCAGGCGCTGCATGATGATGAGCTGCTCAAGCGCATCGCCAACTATGGTTTTAATCTCGACGCCACCGACAATTACAATAAAAACCTTTTTTATCAAGCAGTTAGGTCAAACAGCCTCAAACAGCTAGAGTTCCTGACCAGTCAGGGGATCAGTATGGTATCGGATCCTTATGGCTATGATGCGCTGGATTTACTGCTGCGTAAGAAAAGTGCCAATACCGACATGCTAATCTATTTAAGCGACATTGGTTTCCCCATCACCGAAGATCACTTGGACTATTCACGCTACCTCAAAAGCTACTACCCTGAGCGTTATCAAAAACTGATCGCGGCATGGCCAAATCTGCAAGTTGAGGGTCCTTGGCAGCCAAAAAGCCAATAGAAACCAATTAGAGTGTGATTAAGTTGTAGTAATTTCGTAAGAAATGTTGATAAGATGATGATCCTTAAAGACTTTAATGGTAACTTTGCTATCAGATAAAGGACTAAAATAGCCTAGACCCGCTATTTCCTCTAGACTTTTAATTGAGGTATAGTGTCGTCAGGGACTAATGAATACTGATAGACGGAATAACCAATATAAAAGGAAAGCCATGAAAAAATTACTAGTATCTGTAGTTGCGTCGGCAACACTACTAATGGGGGCCATCGTAAATCCAGCAAATGCAGCGGAATTACGCGCTGATCATCCTGATACCTATGTGGTCAAAAAAGGCGATACCTTATGGGATATCTCTGGTCGTTTTTTACAAAAGCCTTGGCATTGGCCTGAAATCTGGCATGTAAACCCAGAAATTGCCAATCCACACCTAATTTACCCAGGCGATATTCTTAAATTAGTCTATATCGACGGTAAACCTTATTTGGTCAAAGCCTCAAATGGCACTATTAAATTAAGACCACAGGCGCGCGTTTTATCGGAAGGCGATGCCATTGCAACGATTCCATTGGATCTAATTCGTCCTTATTTGATCGATGAAATGGTGGTTAGTCCTGACACTTTTGAAACAGCACCTTATGTATTAGCACATGATGATGAGCGCATCTTAGGTGGTGGCCATGACGATCGTATGTATGTGCGTAACTTGAACACCGAGCGCGGCGCTGCTTATGGCGTCTATCGTCAAGGTCAAGTCTACCGTAGCCCTGGTTCGGAAGAAATTTTAGGGGTGGAAGCCAAATACCTTGCCAATGGTCATGTGATGCGCATCGGCGATCCAGCGACTATGGACATCAAAAAGACCCGCTTGGAAGTATTAGAAGGCGACGTGGTATTACCGCGTAATGAAGATCCATTACCGCCAGTTTACGCGCCTCGCGCGCCATCTTTCGACGTTAATGCTAACATCATTTCTGTGTATGACGGCGTTAGCCAAATCGGACTGTACAATGTAGTGGTACTTGATAAAGGTGCTCGCGATGGTATGGAAGCTGGTCATGTATTGTCGGTTTATCAAAAAGGCCGCGTAGTTGAAGATAAAATTGCTGCTGAGCGTGGTGATGAAGTCACTCAAGTCACTTTGCCTGAAGAACGTGCTGGTGAGTTGATGGTATTCCGTACTTTTGATCGCGTCAGCTTAGGCTTGATTATGGCGGCTACTCGTCCTATCCACATTCATGACGTAGCGAAAAATCCTTACTAGCTGGCAACAGCTTGAGACATCGCTTACAGCGATAGCATCAATAAAGCGGAGCCAAATGGCTCCGTTTTTGTATAATAAACATCTTATTAAAATACCCATAAATCCGAACGTGACCGACAAAAGCGACTTTAAATATTGGCTGGCTTTATCGCAGTTAAAGATCAGCGGCAATAAGCTGCTCGCGTTTTTCGATCACCATCAGTCCATTGAACGCTTGTTTGGACTGAGTGAAACCCAACTTCAGAGCTATGGCTTTCGGCAAGGACTTGCTCATAAGCTGGAAAAAACCGATTGGCAAAAAGTTGAGCAGGACATGGAATGGTTTGATCAAGACAATAAGTCATTGATCCCGGTTAATTCTAATGACTATCCTGCTTTATTAAAACAAACCCAAGGCGCGCCAGCGCTACTGTTTTGTTATGGTAACAAGGCCGTCCTCAATCAACATCAGATAGCTATTGTTGGCAGCCGCAACCCAACCCCTCAAGGCAAAACCAATGCCATGCAATTTGCGCAAACCCTAGCACAAGCAGGTGCAGTCATTACCAGCGGCCTAGCGCTAGGTATTGATGGCTTTGCTCACCAAGCGACGGTCAATGCAAAATTACCCACCATTGCGGTGACTGGTACAGGCTTAGATCGGGTCTACCCTGCCCGACATAAAGAGCTTGCCGAACAGATTATTGAACATGGCGCTTTGATCAGCGATTTTGCTTTGGGTACGGGTGTTCGCGCAGGCAACTTCCCAGCCCGTAACCGTATTATCACTGGCATGAGCCTAGGCACTTTAGTAGTAGAAGCCGCCATTAAAAGTGGCTCGCTGATCAGTGCTCGTCTGGCGGGCGAACAAGGACGCGAAGTCTTTGCCATTCCGGGCTCAATCCATAATCCACTTGCTAAAGGTTGCCATCAACTAATTAAGCAAGGTGCTAAGCTGGTGGAAACCGCCGAAGAAATCATCGAAGAGTTACAAGCCTTAGCGCTATGGCAAATAGAGCGACAATTGGAGTCTCAGGCGGCTCAACCCTTAGAAAATCAAACAGTTAACTTTGAACTAGACCCTGATTACGAAAAGCTACTGGCACAAATCGATTACGACACCACCAGTATCGAACAAATTCTTGCGCGTACAGAACTTGAAATAGAGGTAGTCAGCCATATGTTATTACTGCTAGAATTAAATAATCATATTGATAGTGTAGCTGGCGGTTATCAGAGAAAGTAATCTCAGCGTGAATAACGCCCATTAAGCGCTGGTTCACTGGCGATATGATAAATCTAGCTTATTGTTATTCATAACAACCAAAGAGAGTTGAATGAAAGAAGACGTACTCGACGTACTACTTTATATCTTTGAAAACTTTCAAGACGAAGAAAGCAACCACATTTTCGCTAACGATAACCTTGTTGAAGCCTTAGAAGACGTTGGATTTTCCGACGGTGAGATCAAAGGCGCTATCGATTGGTTAGATGGTTTAGTGGAAGCCACTTCGGACAAGTTCAAGCCAAATACTGCCACTCAAGGCGCGCTTCGCGTATTCTCGCCGAAAGAGCAAATGCAGTTATCCACCCGTACTCAAGGCGCCATCATGTTCTTTGAACAAATTGGCGTCTTAGACATGCACGCGCGGGAAATGGTGATTGACCGGATGTTGGCGCTGGGCCCGCAAGAAGACGAAGAAATCGAACTCGATCGTCTGCGCTGGGTAGTGATGATGGTGTTATTTAATATGCCGGATCGCGATGCTGAATTTGCTTGGGTTGAACACATGGATATGGGCTTGGCAGCGCACTAGCAGTTAAAAGTTTCCTGCTAACCCTTTAAGGCGGCAATTAGCCGTTCATAACTTTCAATACGTGGTATTCTCCACATAAGGCATCTTTCTCTCTAATAAAAATCATGCTGCTCAAGGGCTTTTTACTCGGCTTAGCGATTTCTGCACCGATTGGTGTTATTGGCCTCTGGTGTATTGAGCGCTCCATTAATTACGGTTTCCGTTACGGCTTTGCAACAGGTTTTGGTGCAGTGGTCGCCGATATGCTATTCGCGGTTTTAGCGGCCATTGGCTTTAGTCAAATTATTGAGCCGCTGATCAAAGATAATCCCTGGCCAGCAATGATAGGCGCCGCTTTTATTATTTATATGGGGATCCAAACCTTACGCAAAGCCAGTCCAAACAATGCCATTCAACTGAGCCAGAATCCCAGCATAACTAAGTCTTTTTTAAGCTCTTTTGTGCTGATCATGACCCACCCTGCCGCTATTTTAATATTTTTAGGTGTTTTCACTGGGCTAGGGATTGAGCTTAATGAGCAAACACCTTGGCTAACCGTTGGCCAATTATTGATAGGTATGTTACTGGGAGGAGTTAGTTGGTGGCTGTTCTTATCAGGCCTAGCCAGTTACCTTGGCAAGAAAATGACTCCTACTTTAATGCGAAAATTCAACATAGTCTCAGGCAGCATGGTTATGCTGTTTGGTTTATGGCTAGGCGTCAGCGCCTGGTTTCATTAATCATGGCTATATCGTTATACTATCGCTAATTAACTTGGCTTTAATAAATTATGCCCGATTCAAACTTTCAAATTCGCAGAGCTGCCGAGTGGATTAACTTCCATGATGGTGTCATCGCTTATCCTACCGAGGCGGTGTATGGATTCGGCTGTCATCCTCAGTCTGAAGCTGGGCTTTCACGCATTTTGCGCATCAAGCAACGTCCTTGGCACAAAGGAATGCTGTTGGTGGCTTCCAGCATTGAGCAGGTGATTCCTTATATCTCGATTGCAGGCTTGCCTCAACTGGACACTTTGCGCGAAGAACGTGACTATCCGGTGACTTGGCTGTTGCCTGCGGATGATTCCGTCAGTCCCTTGCTAATTGGTAGCCATCAAAAAATTGCCATTCGCATTTCCAAGCACCCCGTTGTCAAAGCGCTGTGTGAAAGTGCTAACAGCGCGATCGTCTCTACCAGTGCCAATCGCGCTGGCCACCAGCCTAGCACTAAAGCACATCAAGTCCGCGCCCAATTTTCTCATGATCTCGATCAAGTGGTTGCGGGAAATGTTGGCGGATTCACTAAGCCATCGGCTATAATCGACGCCGAAACTCAGACCATCATTCGAGCTTATTAATATGCAGCCAAGCGAAGCTAGCGACAAAATTAAGGCAGTACAAGATTATCTACTTTCTTTGCAGCAAGATATTTGCCAGCAATTATCTGCAGAAGACGGCGCTAAAGACTTTATCCTTGATAAGTGGGATCGTGAAAAAATTGTCGGTGGCGGCATTACTCGCGTGATGGAAAACGGCGCTGTGATTGAAAAAGGCGGCGTAAATTATTCCTATGTGGAAGGCACTAATTTGCCCGCTTCAGCTACCGCTCATCGCCCGGAACTCGCTGGTCGCGGCTTTAAAGCCATGGGCGTATCTTTAGTGATCCACCCCAAGAACCCCAAAGCCCCAACTTCGCATATGAATGTACGTTTTTTTATCGCGGAGAAAGAAGGTGAAGAACCAATTTGGTGGTTTGGTGGTGGTTTTGACTTAACGCCTTATTATGCTAATAAAGAAGACTGTATTTCTTGGCATCAAGTGGCCAAACAGGCTTGCGATCCTTTCGGCGCTGAAGTTTATGCCAAATATAAAAAATGGTGTGATGAGTATTTTTATTTAAAACATCGTGATGAACACCGCGGCATTGGCGGTCTGTTTTTTGATGACCTCAATAGCGATTCTACGGATTGGGACTTTGAACGCTGCTTCGAATTTATGCGCTCGGTGGGCGATCATTACATCAAGGCCTACCGCCCGATTCTGGCGAAACGCAAAAATGAAAGTTATTCTGAAGCCCAGCGCGATTTCCAATTGTATCGTCGTGGCCGTTATGTGGAATTTAATTTGGTATGGGATCGCGGCACGCTTTTTGGCTTACAAACTGGCGGCCGCACTGAGTCTATATTGATGTCATTACCGAATCTGGTTAATTGGCGCTACGATTATCAACCTGAGACAGCTAGCCCAGAAGCCGAATTAACCGAGTATTATTTGAAACCTAAGGATTGGTTGGCGCTGTAGTCCACCGAGGAATATACAATGAATAGCGGATTTTACCCTAACAGACGATTACGACGATTAAGAGCCAAAGCTTTTTCTCGCGATCTGGTACGAGAAAACAACTTATCGACCAAAGATCTAATCTATCCCTTATTTGTACTCGAAGGTGAAAACCGTCGCGAAGCGGTTGAATCGATGCCTGGAGTTGAGCGCAAGTCTTTAGATTTATTGTTAGCTGAATGCCAAGAAATTGTTGATTTGGGTATTCATGCGATTGCTTTATTTCCAGTGATTTCTGCCGAGAAGAAATCGCTTGATGCGGCCGAAGCCTATAATCCTGATGGCTTAGTGCCAACGGTGGTAAAGGCTATTAAAGGGCAATTTCCGCAACTAGGCGTTATTACTGACGTTGCGCTCGATCCTTATACGTCGCATGGTCAAGATGGCATCATTGATGACAACGGCTATATTCTTAATGAAGTCACTAAAGAAATTTTGGTTAAGCAAGCACTTACTCACGCCCAAGCAGGCGCAGATATTGTCGCCCCATCTGATATGATGGATGGTCGCATTGGTGCTATTCGTGAAGCCTTAGAAGCTGCTGACTTCGTCAACACGATGATTTTATCCTACGCCGCGAAATATGCTTCGGCCTTTTATGGCCCATTCCGCGATGCGGTTGGTTCGGCTGGCGCTTTAGGCAAAGCCGATAAAAAAACCTATCAGCAAGATCCCGCCAATTCGGATGAGGCGCTACACGAAGTGGCACTGGATATTGAAGAAGGCGCCGATATGGTGATGGTCAAGCCGGGAATGCCTTATTTGGATATCATTCGCCGAGTCAAAGACGAGTTTAGGGTGCCGACTTTTGCTTATCAGGTAAGCGGCGAATACGCCATGCTCAAAGCCGCCAGTCAAAACGGCTGGCTTGATCACGACGAGGTGATGTTGGAGTCGATTATGGCCTTTAAGCGTGCTGGCTGCGATGCAATCTTGACCTATTTTGCCAAAGATATCGCTAAAATTTTACGCAACTAGCTAAGATCTGAATGAAGCAAAAGATCTGCCAATGGCCTGCTTTCTTACCAGCGCTCTCTGATAAATTGTAAAATTGTATAAAAAACCGACATAAAGCTACAAATTGTTACAAAAGTGCGTATAATTCCGCGCGTTATCTAACCAACACCATGACTTTAATGCGAATTTTTCTGTTTGTTTTGACGTTTTTGATCCTAACCCCAGCGGTATCAAACGCCAAAGATAAGGCTATTGCTAATCAATACCCGATCATTTTAGTAGTCAACGATTCAGGAAAAGTATCGGAAGTCATCACCGAGCAATCCATGCCGGAAACCATCAAGCAAAAAACCTTGGATGCTTTTGTTGGCCGCAAAGTTGGTATCAAACGTAAATTCGGGCGGGCCATTGCATATAAGCAAAAAATTACCATTAGCACTAAGCATCTAATCGACAACTCGCAGATCAGCCAGCGCTAAACCTCAATAGCTCCTAGCCAATTGCTGGCTTAAAACGTCGCTTAGCGTTATGCTAAAGATCATCTTCGGATTAGGAGTCGAAATGAAAAATCTAACTAAATCACTGATTTTTATTGGTTTATTATTCGCCCTTGGTAGTTGTAAAAGTACCGATGTGGCTCGCGTTTTGGACGCACTTAATCAACAACAAGGTTTATCGCAACAAACCGTAGCAGCCGGCTTAAAACAAGCACTGCAAGTTGGCACTGAAAAGACCGTCTTTAACACTAATAGAGATGGCGGCTTCAGCAATAACCCCTTAATCAAAATTTTGGTGCCCGAGAAGCTGGATAAAGTCGCGTCAACGGTGCGTAAAATTGGCCTAGGCTCATATGTCGATCAGTTTGAATTGCAAATGAATCGCGCCGCTGAGTCGGCCGCCGGCGAAGCCAAAGCAGTATTTTTTGATGCCATCAGCGGCATGAGCTGGCAAGATGCTTGGGGTATTTTAAAGGGTGGCGACAATGCGGCTACCGATTACTTCAAGCAGCACACCACCGCCGCCTTGACCAGTCGCTTTAAACCCATCATTCAAACCAATATGCAAAAAGTGGGTTTTTATAACGATTACAATAAGTTAATCGATACCTATAACGCTATTCCATTTACCCAAAAGCAAGATTTATCCATCGAAACTTATGTCACCGACAAGGCATTGGATGGCTTGTTTACGTTGGTAGCAGAAGAAGAAGCCAAAATCCGCCAAGATCCACTGGCGCGTACTACCGAATTGCTGAGAAAGGTATTTGCTGCACAATGACAGCAAAACTATAAGCAGCAACTGGACTGACCACTGGATTTTTCTAATCAAATCAGGTATTAATAGCTTATCAATCCACCCTAATTGGTAAGCTATTGTGCCACCCTACCCATTCGAAGAAGTTTGTTTTAACGCAAGCGATCAATACCCGCTCAAGGGCGCTTTTTATCAGGCCGAGAACTCGAAACGATTCTTAATCATTGGTTCCGCTTTTGGTGTGCCTTATCAATACTATAAACACATTGCCCATTATTTTCGTGAAAATGGTATCAGCGTATTAGCTTTTGATTACCGCGGCATCAGCCATTCCAAAGATGGCAATATGGCTACTCAAGACATTTTAATGCAGCACTGGGGCGAGCTGGACATCGAAGCAGCCATTCAGTGGGTGCAAGATCAGTACTCTCCAAACCAACTCTACTATATGGGGCACAGTGCAGGTGGACAGATAGTTGGCTTAGCAGATTCGAGTCGCGCTTTTAGCAAAATGATCATTGCTGCTAGCGGTGTTGGCACCTGGCGCGTATGGCCAGGTATTTCAAAATATGCGCTCGCTGCCATTTGGTATCTATTATTCCCATTAGCGAAACTGTTCCAAAAAGGCGATTATTTCCATTCGAAAATGTTGGGTCCTATTCCAGTTCCAAAACACGCCGTGGATCAGTGGTTAACTTGGGCCCGCTCGGAAGATTATTTGTTTACGCCGAAACATGGACTTTATCTCAGCAATTATCAAACGATGAACGCTAAAATATTGGGCTTAACCATTAGTGATGATTGGTATGCGCCAGAGCCAGCAAGAGATGCTTTGCTAAAACACTATCCAAATTGTGATAAGAAAACGATGTTGATAACGCCTAAGGATCTACAGCTAAAATCCATTGGCCACTTTGGACTTTTTAAGAAAAAACAGGAAATTGAGCAAGGAATATGGCAACCTATGCTTAATTTTCTAAAGGATGATAATTGATGAGTCAAAGACGTCAGAAAAAAGCCGAAGCGATTGAAACTTGGAACTTCGTATTCCCAAACCAAAGTAACCCTTACGGCAATATGTTTGGTGGTGAGCTATTGGCCATCATGGATTCAACCGCCGCTATGGCTGCCATCCGTTATTCGGGCAAAACCGTCTCCACGGCATCTTCTGAGCGAGTCATTTTCAAGCACCCAATTTTTGTCGGCGACAGGATCAAAACCGTGGCCAAGGTGGTATTGGTTGGTAAAACCTCGATGATGGTTAGAACTGATGTGTTTGTAGATAAAGGCGAGTCAGGAGACGATGGCTCAAAAGATATATTGAGCACAACAGCTCACTTTACGCTGGTGGCTTTTGACGAGGATCGAGTGCCAACTCAAGTGCCCGAACTTATTATCGAAACCGAAAAAGAGCACAAACATCACGAATTAGCTCAACAAATAAAAAACCACGTGAAAAGACGCGAAGAGCGCATTAAACACGTGGTTGAGAAATGGAGTTAGAATAAACCCTTAATTAATAGGGTTACGATGAGTCCCTGCTTCAGTAGCTCTTCGTAAATACTCTTTACTTTGCTCTTTCATTTCTTCATATTCTTTTTTATCCCAGCAGCGTTTTTTCTTCATTTGGCTGCCTGTCGCACGCGTAGTTGAACACTTAACTTTAGTATCTTTTTGAGCTGTCTCTTGTGTTGTTTCTTGAGTTGCCTCAGATTTTGCAACAGACATTGGAGCTTGAGTCGTCGCACAACCAGCTGTTACTAAAAATAATGCAGATAAAACTAATGCTTTCATACTAGGTTCCATGTTGTTTTATAAAAGTCGGTCATTGATAATAACATTATGCCTCGAATTTGTGTTACTAAAGTGTGACAAAATATTAATTCTTTGTGACAGAGAGCCAACAATTGCTGCTAAGAGCTCGATTTAATACTGCAGCAAAGCGAATAGACTCACACTTTAACGTTTATCTTGCCTTGGCTTACCACCACCTCTTCGTTGGCTAGGATGTCTTCTTTTTTGTTGCAACTGAACCGAAGGTTTTAATTCCGCCATATATTCTGACTTTATATCCAATTTCGGCAGCTGATGACCTATATATTCCTCAATTGCAGTTAAGTTCATGGCAAAGTCTTCACCAGCAAAACTGACTGCATCACCTTCGGCGCCAGCGCGAGCGGTTCGACCTATTCGATGCACATAATCTTCTGGATCGTCTGGCAAGTGGAAATTAAAAACATGGGATACCCCATCAATATGCAGGCCACGCGCAGCAACGTCGGTACAAACCAAAACATTGACCTTATTATTCTCAAGCTCACCTAGTAAGCGCAGACGTTTTTTCTGGTGCACATCGCCAGTCAACATTTCCACCGCAATATCATTGCCTTTTAAGCAGGCCCAGACATGCTCGGCGGCGCGTTTGGTATTAGTAAACACAATCGAGCGTTCTGGTTGTAAGCGATTCATTAAGCCCACCAACAAAGGCAATGCCTCTTCGCGGCTTGGGTAAAATAGCGCTTCACGAATTTTCTTAGCAGTGACTTGAGTTGCTTGAACCTGAATATGCTGCGGATTGTGCATATGCTCATAAGCCAACTCTTGCACACGGTGCGATAGTGTCGCCGAGAAAAGTAGATTCAAACGGTCATTGGCAGGTGGCATACGGCGGAACAAATAACGAATATCCTTAATAAAACCCAAGTCAAACATTCGATCCGCTTCATCCAACACCACCGAGTCAATCGCTTCTAAGCCATACGCATGCTGTTTGTAGTAATCAATCAAGCGGCCCGTAGTGC
This sequence comes from Gammaproteobacteria bacterium, assembly GCA_013372875.1. The sequence continues at coordinate 40,741 of JABXIW010000107.1, forward strand.
CAATCAAGATATCCACGCCCTTTTCTAGCGATAGGCGTTGTTTTTCGTAATCTTCACCCCCATATACTACGCGAATCTTGAGTTTGGCGTACTTTGCCAGTTGCACCGCATCTTTGGCGATCTGTACAGCTAATTCGCGAGTTGGCGCCATAATTAAGGAGCGCGGCTCATTGGCGCGGCGACCTTCGATTTCTGGCAAAGTGAGCATATCGTTCATAATGCCAAGCAAGAAAGCAATGGTTTTGCCAGTACCAGTTTGGCCTTGGCCAGCCACATTTTGTCCTTTGAGCAACAAAGGCAAGGTTTTGGCCTGGATCGGCGTACATTTCTCAAAACCGAGATCCTGTACCGCCTGTAACAGTTTCGGATGCAGTCCTAATTCTGCGAATGTAACATTTGATAGATGGGAAGTGTCCATATAGTAAATTTTTACCGTGAGCGCTTGCAAAATGGCGCTTGTTTGTTTCAAATAGTGCCATTGTGAGCATCTAATGGCTTGAGCGCAAGCGATAGCAGGAGAATATTTTAATGAGTGACAAGATTGTATATTTAAGCGACGCGACTTTTGACGCAGAAGTTCTAAACGCTGAAGGTCCAGTATTGGTAGATTATTGGGCGGAATGGTGTGGCCCTTGTAAAATGATTGGCCCAATCCTTGACGAGTTAGCCGAAGAATACGAAGGCAAAGTTAAGATTGCTAAGCTGAACATCGACGAAAACAACGAAACACCACCTAAGTTTGGTATTCGTGGCATCCCTACTTTGATGTTATTCAAAGGTGGCCAAGTTGAAGCGACTAAAGTTGGTGCCTTATCAAAATCTCAATTAATGGCGTTTATCGACTCTAATCTTTAATCAATCCATTAATATTTGAATTTAAAAGAGGCTTTTTAGCCTCTTTTTACTTTATAGCTTATGGAACAACTCGTATCGATTATCGGCAATTTTATTGCTAAGCACCTACTACCTAAGGGTTGGATCGAAGAAGATAGTGATTTAGCTGGCGGACTAGGCTTATTCAGCCTCGTGATCTTTTTAATTATTTTTATCCTGATTATTAAATACTAGTCACACTCAAAGTCATCTTGCCCAACTGGACGGCATTGAGGCGGAAAGCCTTTATTTTGCCAATGAGCAAATATTCCTGAGTTTTTAATGTGGGCTTTAAACGCGTCAGATTGCCTGACTTTGCTGCCGCCTTCTCCCCAATAAAATAAAACTTTATCAAAAGGAGCTGGCTGACCCAAAGACAACAAGATGTAATCAATCATGCCTTGATCATGGTTTTCCGAATTTTCAACAAACTGCCTAATATCATTAGCCAATTCTGAATGATCCTTATTCGAGCTTTTAAAGGCCTCATAGAGCTCATCGTGACGATGCCAGCCATACAAAAGTCTAAAATTATTCGTTATAGACTTAAAAGCTAGCTCTTCATCCGTTCTAGCCAAAGCATTCAAAGGCCCGAATATTACTTTATGCGAGCTATTATTTAAGGCTTCTAAATAAACCTCTACGCTCTCTTTATAAAATCCCAACTCAGATAAAACTGCTGTAATATTTTCTTTGCATGGAACGTATAAAGGTTCGTATTCAGCACAAGTTTGGAAATCTTTTAAAGCAAGATCCAAAAATCCCAGAGTATTATAGTGCAGCCCTCGCCAATTAAGGGCTGAGGCATTCTTTGGGTTAATGGCAAGTGCCGCATTAAAATCATTTTCCAATTGCGTCATATCAACCGTCTCGAGCCCTTCTTGATACGAATTCATTAAAATTTTACCGCGAACGGCTAAGGCCAAAGAGCTATCTGGGTTGATACTTAAAACCTTTTCAATATATTGGGAAGATTTTTGCTTTACTTCGCCCCGCTCTGCTTTACTGTAACCGTATTCAACCATTAGCGACTGTAGCGCAGCTTTAATCTCTAAAGCCTGCACAAAGTTAGGATCTTGCTCTAGGGCTTGAGATAAAAACTCGTCTGCTTCATTCAGCCTGAAGCGACCTTGAAATAGTGGTCGTGCTTTAAGAAACAATTCGTAGGCCGATAGGTTATCAGTACTTGCTTTAACCGCTACCTGTTCAATGATAGAAATACCTAAATGATCCTTCAAAGCAGCAACTATCGATTTCGAAATTTCATCTTGAATGGCAAAGATATTTTCGGCGGTCAAAGGCCTGTCATAAGTCTCTGACCATAAATGTTTATCGGTTTCTGCTTCTATCAATTGCGCCGTCACCCGAATAGTGTCACCAGCTTTTCTAACTGAGCCTTCCAACACATGCTTCACTTTCAATTTTTCAGCAATTTCAGGAATTCCGATATCTCGCCCTTTAAACTGAAAAGAAGAGGTACGCGAAGATACATTAAGTTCTTTAATTTTGACTAAAACATTAAGGATTTCTTCGGCAATACCATCGGAGAAATACTCTTGATCGCCAGTAGAAGATAAATCAGCAAAGGGCAAAACGGCTATCGAAGCATCAGTTAAAGCAGCAATTTCTTGCTTGGCAGTTTCGGCGGGAACAGCGCTAACTTGCTGATCAGCGGAGCTTACCGATAAAGGCTCTACTGCTGGCGGGCTTATGCGCTGCCAAATAATCATCAGCAACAACAAGAAAACCGCAAATAAGGTAATTAAATCGAGTTTTTTGGCGGTTTGATGGGTAATCGATTTATTGCGGTCGACATCTTTTTCTCGCTTGAGTCCTTCAGGAGTTAACTCATAAGCCCATGAGAATAATAATGTTGGAATAAAACCAATTAAAAGCGCTAAAAAGATATAACGGCTAGTTTCTTCGGATAATTGCAATACCGGCACTAATGTATCTGCAACCTGCATCAACAGCCAGCCAATCACCACATAGGCAATCGCCACCCGAAACACATTGCGCTTTTTTAGTTCATCAATAAATTTACTCAATGTCATTCCCTCGAGACATCTCAGCAATCACTCATACTAACATATATCAAAGCCTTGAAAAGGCTAGACAAACCTTAGCCTCAATGCTAAATTGACTCTTGCTGAAACCAGCAGTACCTATAGCCGCAATAGCTCCTAAGTGAGTCTCCTTGAAGAAAAATATGGAAGCGGCAACTCCAATTTTAAAAATTTTAAATTAACATTTAAAACACAGGACTGATCGATCGATCACAACCATTTCTCAACTTTTCTAGTACATCTCTATGAATTTATCTGAATTAAAGAAAAAAAATGCCCAAGAACTCGCCGAATTAACCAAAGCTGCAGGCCTTGAGCATATGGCGCGGATGCGCAAACAGGACATTATCTTTGGCTTATTAAAAAACCACGCTAAATCTGGTGAAGACATTTTTGGTGGTGGTGTTTTAGAAATCTTGCCCGATGGCTTCGGTTTCTTACGTTCAGCCGAAGGCTCTTACTTAGCGGGCCCAGATGATATCTACGTTTCACCAAGCCAAATACGCCGCTTTAATTTACGTACAGGTGATACCATTTCTGGCAAGATCCGACCGCCAAAAGACGGTGAGCGCTATTTTGCATTATTGAAAGTTGCTGAAATCAACTATGACAGTCCTGAAAATTCACGTCGCAAGATCTTATTCGAAAACTTAACGCCGCTACATCCTGATGAGCGTATGCGTATGGAGCGCGGTAATGGTTCAACCGAAGATATCACAGCTCGTGTTATCGATTTAGCTTCACCAATCGGCAAGGGGCAACGCGCCTTGATCGTATCGCCACCAAAAGCCGGTAAAACCATGATGCTGCAGAATATCGCTCAGTCGATCACGACTCAGCATCCTGATTGCATGGTTATCGTATTGTTAATTGACGAACGTCCAGAAGAAGTAACAGAAATGCAGCGCATGGTACAAGGCGAAGTCGTTGCTTCGACTTTCGATGAGCCAGCGGCTCGTCACGTCCAAGTGGCGGAAATGGTTATCGAGAAAGCCAAGCGTTTAGTTGAGCATAAAAAAGACGTGGTGATATTACTCGACTCGATAACCCGCTTAGCTCGTGCCTACAACACAGTAGTTCCATCGTCTGGCAAGGTTCTTACGGGTGGTGTTGATGCTAACGCCCTACAACGCCCTAAGCGTTTCTTCGGTGCGGCTCGTAACATCGAAGAAGGCGGTAGCTTAACTATTATCGCTACTGCACTAGTCGATACTGGCTCTAAGATGGACGAAGTGATTTACGAAGAATTTAAAGGCACTGGTAACATGGAATTACACCTTTCTCGCAAGATCGCTGAGAAACGTGTCTTCCCTGCTATCGACTTTAACCGTTCTGGCTCACGTAAAGAAGATTTATTAACCTCTCCAGACGAACTGCAAAAGATGTGGATCTTACGCAAAATCTTACATCCAATGGATGAGTTAGACGCGATTGAATTCTTGATCGACAAAATGGCACTGACGAAGTCGAATGACGAGTTCTTCGACGCCATGAAAAGATAAGTTATAAAAGGCCTTTTTAGCGCCCTGCTTTGTTAGTTTCTTGCTCAATCGGTCGAGTATTTCAATACACTCCATCATTGCGCGAGAAACTGCCTCGCAGAAACACTAAAAATCCTCTTTTCTAAACTTATCTTTGACCTATGAAAAATCTTCTTAAATTCTTTTTAATCCCTGTATCCCAAATCCTAGCTGTTTTATGTGCTTTTGGTTTATCAGGCCAAATAGCTGCCATCTATATGCTTGCTACTAATCAAGTTCAAGAAGGCCAACCAATTTTTATGGATGAACTTGCTCCAAATTTGGATGACTTGATTTATAGAAGTATCATTACAACCCTATTATTTATCATTTGTGCTTGTATCGCCTATAAAGGCAAAAAGTATTTATCAAATATCAAAGATTAACCTCTGGTGAGTCCCTTTAAGGTTAGCCGAAAGCAATCAAATTATAGTGCAAATTGGGCAGGGATAGCCCAATTTAGCAAAGACGAAACAGGAAGTTTCGTTTTGAGGCGCGTTAATAATTTTATTGATTGAGGGAAACGCGCAGCGTCTAACTTTATGGGTGGTCTTCTCTTTGGTTACTTTCTCTTGACCACGCAAGAGAAAGTAACTCGCTGAAAAAGCGAAAAGCATGATATCGTTTTGCACTATCTGCTAGAATACCCCCAATACCAAAAACCAAAACCCCTATGCAATACAAAGACCTACGCGATTTTATTTCCAAACTCGAGTCTATGGGCGAGTTAAAACGTGTTTCTGTGGAAGTGGATCCAAATTTAGAAATGACGGAGATTTGCGATCGAACTTTACGTGCTGGCGGTCCGGCGATTTTATTCGAAAATGTTAAAGGTCATTCGATTCCTGTTTTGGGCAATTTGTTTGGTACTACTCGCCGTGTTGCTTTAGCTATGGGCAAAGAGGACTTGTCGGGATTAAGGGATTTAGGTGAATTGCTAGCATTTTTAAAAGAGCCAAAACCACCTGAAGGTTTACGCGACGCTTGGGAGCAGTTGCCAGTCTTTAAGCAAGTGCTAAATATGGCACCCAAAAAGGTTAAAAAAGCGCCATGCCAGCAGATTATTTTAGAAGGCGATGAGGTCGATTTAACTAAAATCCCCGTACAAACTTGCTGGCCAGGTGATGCAGCGCCTTTAATGACTTGGGGTTTAACGGTCACTCGCGGTCCTAATAAATCACGCCAGAATTTAGGCATCTATCGCCAACAAGTCTTGGGCAAAAACAAACTGATTATGCGCTGGTTGGCGCATCGCGGTGGCGCACTAGACTTTAAAGAATGGTGTGAAGCCAATCCTGGTGAGCCCTTCCCCGTTTCGGTAGCCTTTGGCGCCGATCCAGCAACTATTTTAGGCGCTGTAACCCCAGTGCCTGACACGCTGAGCGAATATGCTTTTGCTGGGCTATTGCGTGGTGAGAAAACTGAAGTAGTTCAGTCCATTGGCAATGACTTACAGGTACCAGCATCCAGTGAAATCGTTCTTGAAGGTTATATTGATCCGAATGAGATGGCCGATGAAGGCCCTTATGGCGATCATACGGGTTATTACAATGAGGTTGAGCGTTTCCCTGTATTTACCGTTGAGCGCATCAGCATGCGCGAAAATCCAATCTATCATTCGACCTATACTGGCCGTCCACCTGATGAACCCGCGATTTTAGGCGAGGCCTTAAACGAAGTTTTCGTACCTATTCTGCAAAAGCAATTCCCTGAAATTACCGACTTTTACCTACCACCTGAGGGATGTTCGTATCGTTTAGCGGTAGTTTCGATGAAGAAGCAATATCCAGGTCATGCCAAAAGAGTCATGATGGGTGTTTGGTCTTTTCTTAGACAATTTATGTATACCAAGTTTGTTATCGTGGTGGACGATGATGTGAATACCCGCGATTGGAAAGATGTGATTTGGGCACTAACCACTCGGGTCGATCCTACTCGTGATACCACTCTTATCGACAATACGCCGATTGATTATTTAGATTTTGCTTCGCCTGTTTCTGGGCTCGGCTCAAAAATGGGCATCGATGCCACCAATAAATTGCCTGGCGAGACTGATCGCGAATGGGGCGAACCGATTGTGATGGACAAGGCGGTTAAAGATAAGGTTGATACCATTTGGGATCAGCTGCAATTAATGCCCAAGGAAGACAGCTAAATGACTGATTCTATTGATAATAATCAAAATACTTTTTATGAGCTTGAAGTACGCTTGGTACGCAAAGTCAGCTCAGATGTTTACTGGGTTCAACTTGATCCACTTGGCGAACTGCCGCCCTACTCCGCTGGTCAATATTTGATGTTGGAATTGGCTGACGGTCATTTATGCCCTTTTTCCATTGCCAGCTCACCTTTGCAAGATGTGCTTGAGCTGCATATTAGACGATTACCTGGGCATGATGAGGCAGACAAAATCATTAGTCATTTAAAACACCGCAACAAGGTTCGAGTGCAAATGCCTTTTGGTGATTGTTTACTGACCGATTCTGAGCGCCCAGCGGTATTTATTGCGGGCGGTACTGGTTTTGCGCCCTTTCATTCGATTATTAAAACCGCTTTGATGAATGGCGATAAGCGCCCTCTTATTCTCTATTGGGGAGCGCAAACGGGCGATGACTTATACTTACTTGAAGAACCTCAAGAGTGGTCTGATTCGGTGGAAAACTTGACCTTTGTGCCAGTGCTATCTGGGATCGACCCTGATTGGCAAGGGCGTAAGGGTTTCGTGCATCATGCTTTTATGCTCGATTACGATGATTTAAGTGGTATGGATATTTTTGTCGCTGGCTCTGAGCCCATGGTGATGTCGGTGTACCAAGATTTGCTGGATCGAGGTGTAGCCAAAGCCGATATCCACTCTGATATTCTGCAAATCAAACGGCAGTTTGGCCAGCTCGATTAGACCCAATAAAAAAAGGAGCCGATTGGCTCCTTTTTGTTTTAAGCTACTGATTTTATTGGTAGTTAGACATATGCTTTTCAATTTGATTATTCGCTACCATTTGCTCTAAGCCGCTCATGATAGTTGCAATCTTGTCCGCCTTACTGCTTTTCTTACTGAACATATAAGCTACGCTGTCTACAGGAATAACCACCGAAGATTCCTTCATTTTGGCACCTAAGCCTTTGCGTTTAATGATATAGCGGCCTTCTACAGGATCCACTAAAACACCATCAACACGACCGTATTCAACGTTGTAGAAGCTCGCCTCATTGGTCGGGCTGCCAACAAAGGAACGGCTATATTGAGCATGATTCATAAAACCGTCAACCAGATCGCCATAAAAGTAGCCATCAGAAACGCCAATTTTATTACCAAAACTCAAGAATTGACCTAGGTCATCGCCATTGAAGCTACTGTTGGTTGGTACGAATAAAACAAAAGATTCTTTTCTGTAAGGTGTTGAAAAATCAGCAAATTTCTTACGCTCGCTGGTCGGTGTAGCTCCCGCCAATACATCGACTTTACCTGCTTCAACATCTTCTAATAATTCCGACCATGACTTTTCTACATAAGCCAAGTCGCAGCCTGCTTGCGAAGCAGCCATGGCCAAAATATCCACATCAATTCCCCGCATTTTCTTATTCTCGAAGAATTGATACGGCTTTCTGGATTCCCAGCCATAGGTGATTACACAATCAGATTTTTTAACGGTTGTCGCTTCTTGTTGTTCTGAACTTCCTTTTTCATCACCACAAGCAACTAACAAGACTGATGCCAATAACATCAACGGTTTTACCAGTCGCATTTTTTTCCCCTAACTATTTTTGGATGAAAAATATACGGTCAGTATCGATCGAAATGTGAACTGGATCAAGTATTTGTGTATAAAAATTCGACAGTTATGTTAAGTATCGCTTTTAACAAGCTCTGGTTTCTGGATTGGCGCAAAGATCAGGTAAAAAATCCAAGCAAACCAAGAGATAAACCAAATGGCTAAGATCCAACCCAGTTTTTCACTGGCTATGGTCTTTTTTGATAGTAAAATCAATAGGATAGGCAAAATATATAAAAATCCTACGGTCATCATAAACAGTAAGATTGAAGTGATAGTAATGGCCATTGACTAGTGTTAGGCCCTAGAGCTCTGAACAGGCGCTACGATTAAGTAAACAATCCAAGCGAACCAAGAAATGAACAAAGTAGCGAGAATCCAACCGGCTTTTTCCGCGCCATGGGTTTTATTTGAAGCGGCAATTGCTACGATTGGCACCAACCATAGCAATATAATTCCCACCAAAAACATTCCGCCAAATGCAATATCCATATATAGAGCTCCTTATGAAATGGCGTTTTTGATTTTGTTCATGGCATTTTTTTCTAACTGACGGATACGCTCCGCTGAAACACCATATTTTTCGGCCAAATCGTGCAAAGTGGCTTTTTGATCAGACAGCCAACGTTGCTGCAAAATGTCCTGACTACGCTCATCAAGCGTCTTCATCGCAGACATTAAACGCGCTTCACGCTGATCTTGCCAATCGTTCTGCTCAACTTCTACCGCTGGATCGAGGCTTTTTGACTCAAGATAATGTACTGGCGCATAGGCTTGAGTGTCATCATCAATCGCTGGCGCATCAAAAGCTGCATCATGCGCATTCAAACGCCCTTCCATGCGCACCACCTCTTCTGGTGATACGTTAAGATCTTCGGCAATCGCCTTAACTTCCGCTTGATTTAACCAGCTTAACGTCTTTTTCTTTGAGCGCAGGTTAAAGAACAACTTACGTTGCGCTTTAGTGGTCGCCACTTTCACAATACGCCAGTTTTTCAACACATATTCGTGAATTTCGGCTTTGATCCAATGCACCGCAAAAGATACCAAGCGCACGCCCATGGTCGGGTCAAAACGCTTAACCGCCTTCATTAAGCCAATATTACCTTCTTGGATAAGGTCCGCCTGCGGCAAACCATAACCATTATAACTTCTTGCTATATGAGCCACAAAGCGTAAGTGAGCCATTACTAACTGACGCGCAGCATCTAAATTTTCTTCATCTCTGAAGCTATGAGCTAATGCCTGTTCTTCCTCAACAGATAGGACAGGAATCGCATTGACAGACGAGATATAACCCTCGATGCTGCCTGTTGGTACGGCTAACGCCATAGACATTGAAGTGTTGCTCATGCTTTCCTCCTATTAATACTTAAAATCTATATTAGCACTCTTTAGGCTGGAGTGCTAATTTTTTAGCACTCATTAATCTAGAGTGCTAAAACCATGCCTATAAGAGCATATTTCTAGTTAAAAGTTTCAAATTTATCCCTATTGGCTATATAGTGAATCTCTATTAACAGTAAGTGTTTGATTTTGGAGTCATTATGATTGGCTATGTTACTTTAGGAACCAATGATATAGAGCGCGCGGCAACTTTTTATGATGCTTTATTTGCTGAGCTAGGCGTTGGACGCATGATGGAGACGGAGCAATTTGTCGCTTGGAATGGCATTGGAGATGGCGCCTCTATTGCTGTAACCAAGCCTTTTAATGGCGAAAAAGCCACTGTTGGCAATGGCAATATGGTTGCTTTTCAAATGAAATCTCCCGAAATTGTCGACAAAATGTACCAAAAAGCGATAGAACTTGGTGCGACTTGTGAAGGTCCAGCAGGTCCACGCGGCGATAGTTTTTATGCCGGCTATTTTCGCGATCCGGATGGCAATAAATGTAACTTTTTCTATATGAACATGGGCTAATTAGGGAGATTTAGGTCATGCTAAAAAAAGTAGCTAACTTTATTACTGGCTTAGTGGCGATTGAACATATCGGCATTCTAGTACTGGAAATGTTCTATTGGGATCATCCCGTTGGCCGCAAAGTCTTTAATATGACGGCAGAAGTTTCCAATTTGTCCGCTACCTTAGCAGCAAACCAGGGTTTATATAATGGTTTTTTAGCCGCCGGCTTAATTTGGGGATTACTAAGCAATCGCAAAGATGTGAAAATTTTCTTTTTAAGCTGCGTAGTGATTGCAGGAATTTTCGGCGCAGTGACCGCCAAACCAAGCATACTATTGACTCAAGCCATGCCAGCCTTTATTGGTTTAGTACTTTGGCTGCTGCAAAAAGAAAAGACGAATTAAGTCGGCTGGATTTCTTTGAGGTGTTTGCTAACGGAGATCCAAGAACCAATCAAGCCGAGTAGGGCGCCAATCAGAATTAGAATTAAAGTTTGTAATAAAGTTAAACCAAGCAACTGGTACTGGCTATCATATAATTCGGCTAAACGGCTGGTAGAAGTCATCACTAGATTGCCCAGAATGCTGATCATCAAGGCAGCAATAACGCCAGCCATCAGCCCATACCAAAGGCCGGTATAAAGAAAAGGGCGGCGAATAAAGGCATCGGTGGCGCCGACTAATTTAATGACTTGAATTTCTTCGCGTCGATTTAAAATGGCCAAGCGAATGGTATTGCCGACAATCAATAAAACACCAACGGCCAGCAAAAAACTGATAAAAGAGCCTATTTTTTCCGATATTTTTAAAATTTCTTGATAGCGATTGATCCACTCAGCATCCAAACTGGCCGAATCCACCAGAGGTAATTGAGACAAATCTTCAGCCTTTGCCTCTAAGCTGGCTAAGTCCATCGAGCCATCTTTCGGCACTAGACTTATGACCATTGGTAGCGGGTTTTCTTCCAGCATTTCCAGCGAATTGGCAATGCCCGAATATTTCTTAAATTCTTCCAGCGCTTCTTCTTTGGTGGTTAAAGTGACTGATTTAAAGGCATCTTGATTCAGTAAGTCGGCAACTAAATTTTGTGCTTGCGCTTCGCTGGCTGAATCTTGCAGATACAATGACAAGGCCATACTCGAGTCCCAGTTACTGGAAAGCGACTTGGCATTGTTGGTCATAATGTAAAAAATGCCTGGCAAGGCGAGGGCGATCGCGAGCACCAAAATCGTCAGTAAACTATTGGCAGGGTGTTTAAAAATTGCCAGCAAACTGTCAATGGAATTTTTTTTGTGCAGCTTCAAGCCCATCTTAATACGATCGATAAAGCTAACCTTGTGCGCCCTAGCGTGTTTCGCAGCAGTAGCCATTAGACAATGACCTCTTCGGCTAAATCATTGCGAATGGTGCGACCTTCTTTAAGCGTGATCACAGGATGCTTTAGGCGCGCAATCAAACCCAAATCGTGCGAAGCGATTAAGACACTCACACCCACTTGGTTAAACTGCTCGAATAATGTCATGATTTCTGCGGATAACTCAGGATCAAGATTACCCGTTGGTTCATCAGCCAGCAAAAGAGGGGGCTTATTGACCACTGCGCGGGCAATGCCCACACGCTGTTGCTCACCGCCAGACAGTTGAATGGGCAACTGCTTTTCTTTTTTCAGTAAACCCACTTTATCCAGAGCCGCTCGCACCCGCTTGGGAATATCGCGCTCAGAAACACCCGCAATAATTAAGGGTAGGGCGACATTATCATAAACGCTGCGGTCGTATAGCAATCGATGGTCTTGGAAAATCATGCCGATTTTGCGACGATGGAAAGGGATCTGTCGATCTTTGGCTTGGCCGACATTTTGCCCATCGAGGATCACTTGACCACGAGTAGGGCGCTCCATCAGTGCTATCAACTTTAAAAGAGTACTTTTACCTGCCCCAGAGTGCCCTGTAAGAAAGGCCATATCACCAGATTGAAGCGCAAAGCTGACGCCTTTTAAGGCTTCGTGTCCGCCTTCGTATCGCTTAAAAACCTGATGAAATTCAATCATTTATAATAATTTTTCTCTTATTCTGTATCTTTAGTGAAAAGCGCTTCAATAAAATCTTGGCTGTCAAAAGGACGCAAATCATCAATCCCTTCGCCTACCCCAATAAAACGGATTGGAATGGATAATTTATCTGCCAATGCAAAAACTACTCCACCTTTGGCCGTGCCGTCAAGTTTGGTAATGGAAATACCCGAAAGCCCAACCGATTTATTAAAATGTTCTGCTTGGCTCAAAGCATTTTGGCCAGTACCCGCATCCACCACCAACATGGTTTCATGTGGTGCTTCAGGATCGAGTTTACGCATCACACGCACCACTTTTTCCAACTCATCCATCAAGTTCGATTTAGTGTGCAAACGACCCGCTGTATCGGCAATCAAGACATCAATATCGCGAGACTGAGCTGCTTGCAGCGCATCAAACACCACCGAAGCCGAATCCGCGCCCGTATGCTGAGCAGTAACGTGGATATTGTTGCGTTCGCCCCACACTTGCAGCTGCTCTACCGCCGCCGCACGGAAAGTATCGCCGGCCGCTAACATGACCGACTTGCCTTCGTTTTGGAATTTTTTCGCCAACTTGCCAATGGTGGTAGTTTTGCCAACGCCATTAACCCCAACCATTAAGATCACAAAAGGCTTCTTATTGATTTCTAAAGGCGCAGAGCAGGGCGCTACAATTTCCGATAAAAGTTCACGCAAACGCTCCATCAAGGCTTCAGGATCTTTTAACTCTTTACGTTCCGCCTTGTCAGTTAAGTCGTCAATGATTTTACGGGTTGCTTCAACGCCCACATCAGCCATCAACAGTTGGGTTTCAATTTCTTCTAATAGATCTTCATCGATCTGCTTTGAACCCAACACCAAGTCCGCAATGCCGCTGGTTAATTGGCTGCGAGTTTTACTTAAACCCGATTTTAAACGAGCAAAAAAACCCTCTTTTTTCGGCTTGTCTTGCGGTTGCTCAATCTTCTCTTCTGCTACCACTTGCTCGGTTTCTAATGACATTTCTTGTTGAGTGACCATTTGTGGTGTCTCAACTTTTTCAGGCTTTTCAGCTCCCTCAAGTGTTTGAGGATTGACTGGCGCATCACTATCTTTCTCTGGCACATCTTCCACAAACTCGATTATTTCTTGATCGGTGACTTCTTCTTCGGTGTCTGACACCTCAGGCTCGGTAGCTTCTACAGCCTCATCAATTGCATCAGCAACCTGCTCCTCAAGATGCTCGTCGAGTTCTTCCGCTAATTCATTTTCGATTGATTCTTCTAATGACGATTCGCTGCTGGTCTCTTTTTTGCGGAAAAAGCCAAACAGACCGCCTTTTTTCTTTTCGCTCATGGCTACTCTTGTCTATAAAAAGTCTATTAAAAGTCCTAGTCCAATTGCTAGGCCACTTGTTAAAATCAATAAAGGCGCTATCCTATCATTTTCAGCCAAAGAGCGTCAGCTAAAAGCGCCTAAACCCACGGATATAACTGCCAATAGTCACTATTCAATATGGCCAATCGACAAAAACTCAATCGAAGCAGCATCAAAAAAACCAATCGCAGCAAAAAGGGCGGCTTTCGAGTCATTGGTGGTCAGTGGAAAGGACGTAAACTGAGCTTTATCGAAGTCGAGGGCTTGCGACCCAGCTTGGATCGAGTGCGCGAAACCTTGTTCAACTGGTTGCAGGCGGATATTCATGGCGCGAAAGTGTTGGACCTGTTTGCTGGTTCAGGCGCACTTGGTATCGAAGCCTTATCTCGTGGCGCGGACTGGGTACAGTTTGTGGAACTTAATAGTAAAGCCGCAGGGCAATTAGCCAATAATCTCGAATTACTGGGCAGTGAACAATCCAGTCTAATTACAGGCGATGCACTCAAGTTTATTCAAACCAATCAGCATCAATTCGACATTATCTTCCTCGATCCACCATTCCATAAAGGCATAGCACAGAAAGTTATAGATTTATTGGCGAGCGCAGACTGGCTTAAAGCCGATAGTTTGATCTATTTGGAAACTGAGCAAGGATTAGAGTTAGAAATTCCTAAACAATGGGAATTACTCAAAGACAAAAAAGCAGGGCAGCTACTGTATAAGCTGTATCGAGTTAGTTAAGTCATTGCCACCTCCTCGAAAACAGGAATGACCTTTATTTATGACTTATATAAAACTCGAATCAAATGATACCCGAAACGCGTTTTCACAGGTCCAATATGCTTATGGTCTTCAGAACCTTTCTTAAAAACCGCATCATCAAACGGCTTCACCATGGCGCCCTTTTTAAATTCGCCTAAATCACCGCCACGCTTTTTCGAGGGGCACATTGAATTCTTTTTCGCCAACTGCGCAAAATCAGCGCCAGCATCCAGCTTCTTTTTTAAAGCTAATGCTTCTGTTTCAGTTTTGACTAAAATATGTAATGCTGCTGCTCGGTTCATTAAAGTACGCCTTTAAATTTTAATATGAAATAAAGTATAGCAATCCAAAATCCAGCCACCATAGCCCAAAAAATTGCATTACCTAACTTATTAAAGATAGATCTTGGTATATTAATTTTTTCAATTTCAACTAAATTAAGTTTGTAAACTTCAAATAATTTGATCAAATAAAGTGTTAAAACAGCTAATATTGATATAGCAATAGGGATAAAAAGACTTTTAGTACTAATAACTACCAATATAAAAACAAATAGTAAGCTAGATAAAAGTGAAAAAAATACCTCGCTTATATTATTGTTAAACGTATAACGCTTCCCGCAATTATTACAGCTTGTAGGTTTATATTTAGTGCTTTTAAATAAATCTTTTAATAATAAAGTTTCTGAACTACAAGATGGACAATTACGTTTTTTATTTAAAATAAACATCAAATCGATTCCCTTTTTCAATGCCCATTTTTTATCTTCGCGCATATTAACATAAAAAAAGGCCATCATTTCGATGGCCTTTTGCTTAATTACTAACGGTTTAGATTCCCCAGCGGGCTTTGGAGCCACGAACGTCCACATGAACAAAGGGGCCTCTCACGGAGTTTTCTTTATAGACGCCAATACCGCCTAACAGATCTTGGCGGTGATCGTGAATGGCGTGATTATTGGCTACTTGATACAGATACATCGCATCGGCTTTATTCACCTTGCCGTCGCCATTGATGTCATCCATGCGGCCATTAGTTTTAGCATCGATAAAGATATCCGATGCGCCACCGTAAATATGACGACTGTTGGCCACGTTACCAATGGCTTTGTTATACGCCGGCGTGCGGTAGCCACTCATGACCACAAAGCTGTCGGTACGAATGCCTTTTTTGTTCACATCGGTGAGTAAATTCTCTAAGTTTTCCAATAGGTTTTGGCGCAAAACCAAATACTTTGGGAAGCCACCGGCTTGCTTACACAAAAACTGACCCAGAGTGAAATGCGGTGTAATTTTAGTGTTAATATTCTCAGGCGTGACTTCAATAAAGCCTTTTGGCGCCTGATATGCCACCAAGCCTTTTAAAGGCGCTGGATAGTTACCGATCTTGTAACCATTCAATACGCCATTTTTCATTTCAGTTGCTGGACGCATTACAAAAACCGTCAGCTGAATCGAATGACCTGTCACTTCATCTTTGGTAATTAATTTATATAAACCTGGAGTTTTCGGTGCTTGCCATTGCAAGCTGCCTTTTTCCCAAGTTAATGCTTGCCACTGTTTTGCTATTTCAACTTTACTGCTCAATTGAGCACGGCTTGAAGTCAAAGTTAGGGTTTGTTCTGGTAAAACAGTGTGGAAAAACAATTGGTAGGGGATTGCTTTATTATTAGCGCTTAAATCGAATTGGGCTTTACCGGTTTGATAGTCCTTGATCTGGGTTACGGCGTGGCTTTTATTTGGAATGCCGATCCATAAGATCGCTATCATCAGTAAAGCCCAGCTCGGTCGCCCTTTCAGAAAATCAATCAGTTTTATCATAAGTCGCAAAAACTCCTTCGCTTTAACAGCGAACAATATTAATAACCAAAATAAACCCTAGACCGTCCAATTGGCCCAAAGAAGTTTAATCCCTTGAAGTTCAGTGCAAGAGGTGACTTGTCACTGGTTGCTGTAGTGCTTGATAGAGTTTGCTATCGCGCTGGTATATGTCCGCTCGGAATTGGATTGATTGGTCATCAGCCAAAAATGCGGTGCGATATTCCAGCCGTACTGGCACTTGCGAGGCTAAATATACCGTATTTGTATATTTTTTGTTCAATTGTTTTTTTATATCAATATCACTCAATCCATCAGATCTCAGCAGCCACCAAACCAATTCCATCGGTTCTTGGACTCGAATACAGCCCGAGCTAAAGGCTCGCAAGTCTTTTTTAAACAAAGACTTAGCTGGCGTATCGTGCAGGTAAACCTCATACGGATTGGGGAACATAAACTTGACTTGACCTAGTGCATTTTTACGCCCAGGCGCTTGAATGAGCCGATAAGGAAACTGATATTTTGAGACTTGGTTCCAATCAATTTGCGTTGGTGAGGTCAATTTCTCACCATTTTGATAGACGCTGAAGCCATTTTCGACCAAATACTGTGGATCTTCTTGGATCAGCGGCAACTTATCCCGAGTAGCCAGTTTCCAAGGTACTATCCAAGTAGGATTCATGACCAAATACTGGATCCGATCTTCAAAAATTGGCGATTGACGCTCAGTTTGCCCGACGATTACCGCTTTTTTCAGGCTGACTTTGCCATCTTCATAAGCGGTAAGCTCAAAACTGGGAATATTGACCTTAATCAAACGTCCCACGGGTTTATGCGCATACCAGCGGATCCGCTCCAAATTCACCAGCAACTGCTCGACTCTTTGCTGTGGCGACACATTCAAAGCAGCAATAGTATTTTTACCCAAGACTCCATCCGCCTCGAGTCCGTGGCGCAATTGAAAAGTCTCCACCGCAATCACCAGCTCGCCCTTATAAACCAAGGCGTAAGGCGCTTGATGCATCCAATCGGCAGACAAATCGCCCCAGAAAACCAGCCTTTCGATGATCAACGCCAAACGTGGATCGCTCATTTGCGGCTTAATCGATGGCTTGAGCGCTAACGGCTGCCATTCAGGCGCCGACAGGCTCGATAGCAACGCCAAATAATCTTTGAGCAGATGATAATCCTGTGATTTAGGCTCAATTTTTGCAAAATAATGGCTTAAAGTTTTAGAATTTAAAGCCATTTGGAACCAATGGGACAGATCCAAAAGCGGCTTTTCCAACAAGGTTTTTTCAAACAAAAGCTCTGGGTCGACTTTTCCCACCAGCAAATGTTGGGTCAAACTCAAGATCGCATCACTTTGCAACAAGTCGCATTCTGCCGCTATCTCAGCCACCAATTCCGCCGCAGGCAACTGACACTGCTGTTGCAAAGTTTGGTAATGATAATCTCTAGCCAGCAAGCCATGCAGCTGGATCTGCTGCAAATAAGCCAATAAATCTTGCAGCGGATTGTGCGCCCGATAGAGCGGTTGCCACAATGGCTCAAAACCATAAGGCCGATAAAGCTCATAGAGACTGGCCGCATTGGGTAAAGTGATGCCCAATTGTGGCAGACGACCACTTTGCAAATGTTGCTCTAAACTGATTTGAATGGGCTGGACAGCTTGATTAGATGAGTAGCTAACGGCCTTATTCGGAGTTGATTCGGCAGAATGAGCTGCAGGCAATACACATAAAACACAAATCGCAAAAAGCAGCACCACTCGCAGCATGAAATGGTTGTTCTGGGTTTGAATCTCGCTCTGCTGATTGCAATATTGCAAGCCATTTGGCTGCCACCACTGCATATCCATACTCCTTCGATCAATAGCTTCCTAGCTCCAATCAGTATAGCTTTTTTTTGGTTATTTTTCGAGCAATTGCGCTGCTTTAACCAACTGAAATTGTAATGAATTAATGCGGCGGGCTTAAATGATATACACATCGAAGCGGTTACCTTTGGACTCGATGCTCATACTGGGGTTTTGTTGGTTAAGGTAAGGCGCGTAGCTGGGGCGTTTGACCACTACTCGTTTTTTGGCATTATCGAGTGCGATGGCCAATAGATTATCCGCGTCAGGATCTTCGCCGACTAGTAATTTCACCAAGCGCATTTCTTTTTTTACAGCTGCCGATTTTTGTTTTGGGGGGAACATGGGATCGAGATAAATAATATCAGGCTTTGATTCAAGGGATAATTTACTCATTAAATCAATGGCTTGCCCATGATGTAGCTCAAAACCTTGGGTAAATAGTTCCATGGTTTGCGGATTACGTGCCGCCCTTTGTATCGCATCTTGTAATAAACTGGCCACATAGGGCGAGCGCTCGATAATGCGCAATGAGCAGCCTAAGTTTCGTAGCTCAGCGGCATCGCGTCCCAACCCGCCCGTTGCATCCAAAACGCTCGGCTGCCAATTGCCCTTCAAACCACAGGCTTTGGCGATATGCTGCTTGCGACCACCACCGTGTTGGCGACGGTAGGCAACCTGACCCGCCACCAGATCTACATTCATACTGACCAATTGTCTATCCAACTGAGCTGAAAAGCTGAGCGCGGGCTGGTCTGCAACTTGCTGATAACTGAAATAACCATGATAATCAGCTAACTCGCTGACATCGGTCACCAAAGGTAATTCCTTTAGCCACTGCGGTCTAGCGTCATCTTGTTGAAAAAAAGCAAACTGAGATTGCAAGGCGGTAATTTTTAATCATGTCTAATGAGCATAAGAATAGCACTATTGAGCTGCACATTGATATTGCCGCAGAGCATATTGCGCAAAAAATCAATCCATTAGAGTTATTAGCGCAACAAACATCATTATCCAAGCAAAAACTTAAAGATGCCATGGCCAAAGGCGCTGTTTGGTTGTCAACTTCAGGCGCAAGCAAAAGCGCTAAGCCCATTCGCCGTAAAAATGCCAAATTGAAAGCCGGCAATCAGCTATCGCTGTATTACAACCCGCACGTACTGGCGCAACAAGTGGATAATCCCACATTAGTTGCAGACGAGGGCGACTATTCGGTATGGAATAAACCTTATGGCGTCTGGTCACAGAGTTCCAAGTGGGGCGATCATTGCTCGATTGGCCGTTTAGTAGAGCAGCATTTTGAGTTTAAACGATCCAGTTTTGTGGTGCATCGACTGGATCGCGCTGCCAATGGCTTGATACTCATTGCGCACAACAAAAAAACCTCACAGCTTTTGTCGGATTTATTTGCCAAACGAAAAGTGGAAAAAGTTTATCAGGCTACCGTCACAGGCAAGTTCGATAAGCCACAAACTATTGAGCTGCCTATCGATGATAAAAAAGCCATTAGCCATGTTAGCTTGATTGATTATGACTCAAGCAAAAATCAGTCTCGGCTTGAAGTTAAAATCGAAACAGGGCGTAAACATCAGATCCGCAAACACCTTGCCTCGATTGGCTTTCCCATTATTGGTGATCGGCTTTACGGACAAGCCCAAGCAGAAGACATCAATTTACAACTAACCGCTTATCAATTAGCTTTTGATTGCCCACTCTCTGCTCAATCAAAAACTTATCAGCTATGAGTAAGCTCTTCCCATATAACTCTTAGCCCGCACAATACCCGCTAACTTAAACAGAATCCTTGGTTTGAACAAGTGGCTTTGGTAGCATTACGCCAAAGAATAATAAATATTATAAGGGAACAACAATGATTGATTTAATGCTAGGTTTTATGAAAAAACCAGCCGCTCTTTCCGCGTTACCATCAAAAGAACAAAGTAAGATTCTTGCAGAAGCTGTAACTAATGCCAAATTAAAAGAAGACAAACCCTATATGCGTTATCTTTATTTGGTAATGGCAACATTTATTTTATCTTCAATTTTCGTTGGCTTTTATTTTGAAAGTTTAAAAGCTGGAGCGACCTATTTTGTGGTTACACAATGGTTTTTTTGGTATTTAATAGCTAGAAAAGCAAAACCCATTGTTTATAACGAAGTACCTGAAGAATACCGCTAATTATTGATGAAACGACTTTTCTAAGATTTTCTCAAATACTGACACACCTTTTTCCTGCGCCAATTGAATATTTCGTTCAGGTATAGCCTCTGGATCATCAATATTAGCCAGCACTTTTTCCAGACTGGCTTCACGCAGGATGTGCAATATAGGGTAGGGCGAGCGGTTGGTATAATTGCTGGCATCATCTTCTTCCACCCCATCAAACACATAATTTGGGTGAAAACTGGCGATTTGATAGATGCCTTCATAGCCTTCTTTGTACAAAAGTTGATTCGCCACATCCAGCAACTCTAAATAATCATCGAACTTGGCAAACCCTGTCTCGTAGATCAGCAATGCCGTTTCAATCTCTCTCTGTTTATCGAGCTTAGCCAATAAATCAAGCAACTCATATAAAGCCGCTTCAATTTTAGACGTTTTTGATATTTGATAATCAATGGTGTTTCTAACGAATTCTTTTTTAGCGAATGGACAAAAATTAAAGCCAATCACCGTTTGCTCCAGCCAATACTGGGTAGCTTTTACCGCATTATCCATCTAGTCACCTAAACCATGACTACAGGGCTGCATCAAATCAAGCTGTGCTTTGTGGTATTCAATACCCTGTTTATTTGTCGAGCCTGAGCTTTTATAGCCGAGAAAGACGCGGATTTTCATAGCAAATACCAATGGTAAATTCAAAATTGCGGCATGGAGGTAAGAGGGTAACCAATGTTTTGATTGTTTTAAAGTATAAAAAAATGCGACTTAAACCAAAAGAGCTAAGCCGCGTTTTTTTAATTTTATGTTTGGCTAAGCCTTCTTGAAAAGCCCTATCACAAACAGCAGGATAACCGCACCAATAGTAGCTGACACTATTGAGCCGATCAAGCCACCGAAGTTCAAACCAACCATTGGCAACAACCAGCCGCCAACAAAGGCACCAATAATACCAATGACAATGTTACCAATAAGGCCGAATCCGCCGCCTTTGATCAATAAACCAGCTAACCAACCAGCAACCGCGCCAATAAATAAAAAGATAAGTAAACTTGTTAAATCCATATCCCTCTCCTTTAGTAGTTAATCTAACCATTTGATATTAGTACAAATGATAAAGATTAATCTAATAACTAATCGTACAAATCACAAAATTTCACAAACCTTACCGTTTGACAGACCAACTGGTTTGTTATTAAATATAAGGCCTGCAAAAAAATTTTCTCATTACACAAACTATTTGGTTTGTTATAAGGACACAGCAATGGCTAATGCTAATAATACGCATGACAATAGCAAGACCGTGAAATTCGCTCGAATGGTAGTTAACAACAAGTGGACCGTCTTGTTGATTTCGCTACTTTTGAGCTTTTTAGCGACATTTGGTGCCAGTTTATTGGAAATTAAGACCGATTACCGCGTTTTCTTCTCAAAAGATAACCCACAAATGTTGGCCTTTGAAGACATTCAAGATACCTACGATAAAGCCGACAATGTGATGTTCGTCTTAACCCCAAAAGACGGCAAGGTATTCAGTAAAGAAACCTTGAAAACCATCCAATGGGCGACCGAAGAAGGCTGGAAAACACCTTACGTCACCCGCGTTGACTCCATCACCAACTATCAGCACACCTGGGTCACGCCTGAAGACGAAGACTATATGCTGGTGGGCGCCTTATTGTGTATTCCAGACAAAACCGCCGATATGGACAGTGAGTGTGAGCATGAGGCGGTTACTCCTGAGATGATCGATGCCTTGAGCCCTCAACAAATTGATGAACTCTCTGAAATTCTGGTGAATGAACCGCAAATTCTAAATCGCATCATAAATCCTGAAAAGACCTTAACAGCCATTAACGTTACCGTTCAACCGCCGTCTGATCCTGATGTTGAAGGTTTGGAAGGTCAGGCCAAAGCGGAAATGCAGCAAAAGGTGATGACTGCTGTACCTCAAATAACGGCTTTTTCCCGTGATTTAAAACAGCGTATCATGGAGCGCGATCCGAATATTGAAGTGCGCATGACCGGCGTCATCATGATGAACAATGCCTTTGCAGAAACCGGCATGAACGATATGTTTACTTTGACGCCAATCATGTTACTTGCAGTAATTCCATTAGCGTTATTTTTAATGCTACGCAGCATCCCTGGCACTCTGAGCAGCGTTTTTGTCATTATCTTATCCATCGCCGCCGCTATGGGTGGTGCAGGCTGGATTGGCATTTTCTTAACGGGCCCTATTTTCTCAGTACCCACCATTGTGGCAACCATGGCGGTAGCTGATTCAGTGCATTTGCTGGTGACGTTCCTGCAAAACAAGCGCCGTGGTATGGCAAAAGATGATGCCATGGTGGAAGCGCTTCGCATCAATATGATGCCGATTTTCTTGACCAGTGTAACCACCATTATTGGCTTCATGACCATGAACTTTAGTGAAGTTCCGCCGTTGCGCGACATGGGTAATACAGTTGCGATTGGTGTTGCGTGGGCATTCTTCTTGTCGATCACCTTCTTGCCAGCCTTGATGATGATCTTGCCAGTGAAATCCAAAGCTAAAGCAAAAGGCGAAAGCAAAACCATGGATAAGTTGGCTGACTTTGTGATCAACAAGCGCAAAATATTATTACCAGCAATGGTCGCTTTAAGCATCGCTATTATCGCCTTCTTGCCAAAGAATGATTTGAACGACGAGTTTGTCAAATACTTCGATGAAACCATCGACTTCCGTGCAGATTCTGATTACACCGCGGATAACCTAACGGGCTTATACGTGATGCTGTATAGCGTGCAAACAGGCCAGCAAGACGGCATCCATGAGTCAGAATTCTTAGATACGATTGAGTCTTTTGCTAATTTTGCCAAGCAACAACCAGAAGTGCTGCACGTTCAGTCTTATGGCGATGTAATGAAGCGCTTAAACAAAAGCATGAACGGCGATAAGCAAGAATGTTATTCACTACCGAGACAATCTTTAGATGCGGGTTGTAACGCGGTGCTGAATGAGCCCGATGAAGAAGGGATTGACTTAAACACCCGCATTCGCGAATTAACCGCTCAATACACCTTAATGTACGAGACTTCGTTACCACGCGGTATGGATTTAAATAACCAGCTAAATGGTGATAAATCATCGACTAGAATGCAGCTGGCGTTGAAAAATATTTCCAGTATCGAAGTCATCGCGTTAGAAGAAAAGTTTGCTCAGTGGTTTAAGGACAATGCGCCAAGTCTCAAGATTTCAGCTTCCAGTCCGGCCATTATGTTCTCTCACGTAGGGCAACGAAATATCTACTCAATGATTCAAGGTACCGCCATCGCCTTAGTGCTGATTTCCTTTATCTTAGGTATTGCGCTGCGCTCATGGAGACTTGGTTTACTCAGTTTGATCCCCAATATTATTCCTATGGCGGTCGCCTTTGGTATTTGGGGCATGTTCAAAGGCCAAGTAGGCATGGGCTTGTCCGTAGTAATGGGCATGACGTTAGGTATCGTGGTAGATGACACGGTGCATTTCTTGAGTAAATACTTACGAGCCAGCCGCGAAAAAGGCATGAATCAAGAAGAAGCGGTTCGTTATGCCTTCCATACCGTCGGGATGGCGTTAACCGTCACCACGATTGTATTAGTGCTGGGCTTCTTAGTATTGGGTATGTCGCATTATGTGATGAACGCCGAAATGGGCATCATGACTGCGATCACTTTAGCCGCCGCATTAATTATTGATTTCTTATTATTACCACCATTGTTGATGCTCTTTAAAAAGAGCAAAAAAGCAAAACCCGTTGCAACCGTTGGAGACACAGCATGAGACCAGCAATTTTAAAATCAGCAGCCGCTTTATTGACTTTAGCCGCTTTTTTACCTTTCAGTATTAGCGCTGAAACACCTGAAGAGAAAGGCTTGGCTATTGCAAAAGAAGCCAAAGCGCGTAACGTCGGCTGGGGCGACAGTGAAGCCAGCATGACCATGACTTTACGCAATAAAGCTGGCCGTGAAACGGTGCGCAAAGTTCGCTCTAAGTCGTTAGAAGTACAAGGTGATGGCGACAAAGGCTTGAGTATTTTTGACGAACCACGCGATGTAAAAGGCACCGCATTTTTGTCCTTTACTCATATTCAAGGTAATGACGATCAATGGCTTTATTTGCCTGCTCTAAAGCGAGTAAAGCGTATTTCCTCGTCCAACAAATCTGGACCTTGGATGGGTAGTGAGTTTGCCAATGAAGATTTAACCTCGTTCGAAATTGAAAAGTACAGCTACAAATTCTTGCGTGATGATGAAATAGATGGCGATAAAGTTTTTGTTTCTGAACTCTATCCTGAATACAACAATTCGGGTTACAGCAAATCGATTGTTTGGATGGACCAGGATCACTATCGTGTGCGTAAAATTGAATACTTTGACAAGCAAGACAAGCTGTTAAAAGTAATGACTTTCTCTGACTACAAGCAATACTTAGATAAGTACTGGCGTGCGCACAAGCAAGTTATGGAAAATGTGCAAACTGGCAAAAGCACTACGATCGAGTGGAGCGAATACACTTTTAATGTTGGTTTAGACGAAAACGACTTTAATAAGTCTAGTTTGAAACGAGCTAAATAATGTCTGCTGTCGCACTACGCACCACTTTGCGCAATCCTGACCTGACCCGTCAGCGCATTCTTGATGTAGCCTTTGAGGAAATTTTGCTTAAAGGCTATCAAGGCTTGCGAGTGGATCAAGTTTTAAAGCTAACTCAATTGACCAAAGGCGCTTTTTATCATCATTTCACTAGCAAGCAAGCCTTGGGCCATGCGGTAATTGATGAAGTATTAAAACCCTGGATCATGGAAAAGTGGGTTGCGCCGCTGAAAGATTTTCGTGATGCACCCAATGACTTAATTCAGTTTTTAACTCAAGCTCGGCAAGAACTCAATTCTGACGAATTACACACTGGTTGCCCCTTAAATAATTTAACTCAAGAAATGTCACCACTCGATGAATCATTTCGCGTAAGAATAGTAGCCATTTGGCAACTTTGGCATGATGCCTTATCCGATGCTTTTGCTCGTGGGCAAAAAAATGGAACGGTCAGAACTGATTTAAAACCCGATAGCATTGCTAGATTTTTGATTGCAGCGATGGAAGGCATTATTGGTCAGTGCAAATGCTTTAAGGACGAACAAACTTTTGATGAAGCAGGAGAGTGTTTAAAAGATTACATTCAAAGTTTAAGCGTCTGATTACTCCCTGTCGTGTTCATCTAGGCTTTGGTTACCCCATAGCGAAGGCCATACTTGTCACCCCCAAGCAAGTTGATGCAACACCTTTGGCGCTAAAGCCGTACTTTGCTGCTGTAAAGTACGGCTTTTTTTATTAGCTAGCTACTAACTAGTTTTTGATATTCCTGCTCTATCTTTCTTACCGAGCTTTCAACCACTAAATCATTTTGTATGCTGCCTTCTAGCAAATGCATTTGCTGTTCATACCATTCTTGTTTTTCAAAAAAACCTTTTATGCCTTCATAAAGACTTGCTTCATCAGGCTTGGCACATCGCTTGGCTTCAAAATTATCGCCCTTATAATATTCATAGTTATCTTCTTGAATAACTTCACCCAAGTGGTGGAAGTTAACCAGCAGAACATTAGTGCCAGCAACTAAAGCATCCATTGCTGAACGAGCACAAGCCAATGCTAGATTAGCAGCTTTGTATTCTGCCCCCAAAGTTTCAGTATAGCCATTAAGCTCAACAAGTTTCGGATACTGTGTATTGGCTTCCATGGCCGCTGTTTCGACGGCGGGCTTTTCTTGACCATCACCCCAAACGACAAGTTTAATGCTGGGATAATCACGTCTTAATCGTAGCAAAACCTTGTTTATCAGTAATAACAATACCCAGCCATGCCTTTTATCGATTCGACTACCGTACATCAAAGTATATTCTGTAGAGGTTCTTGAGTTAGCGTAACTTTTAACGCCATTTAAAATTAAACTAGATTTATCTTTTAGATACTTACAGTCTCGAGCTTTTTTTAGACTCGACTCTCGTACACATATTGCCTTATCAATTCGTTTACGAATGGTATTCGATCTAAGATCGTACTTAATCTTGCCATGGGCAGTGGCGATAACTGGAATCTTGCACAGTTTGCCTACTAATGCAGCCATTGAGATAGCCAAGCGTTGATGGCCATGAATAATGTCTACTTTTTCTTGTTGTACCAGTTTTTTTAACTTCAATACATTTGGAAAGTAATTAAGATCGGTTATTTTCCAAATATAATGCTTAACCTTCGGATCAAGTTTATTTTTTTGCTGACCTTCTTTGGAGATCAAAATCACATCATGACCAAAATCAACCAACGTATTGGCAAGCTCACATACGTGAGCTTCTGCACCACCAAGATTAAAGTTTTTGGTTATCAGTAAAACTTTCATTGCTTCTTAATTTCGCTGTTACCGTTAGCTTGCTCCTAATAAGTTCCGAAAAGCGCTATAAATTGGCTTGAGCTGTTTATACATTTTTTTATAACCGTCCTGATACAAGCGCTCATACAAAGCTACATTTTCAGCAATAGGCTCAAAGGTTTCACCGTGCCGACACATAGCAGCAACTGCTTCTTGATAATCTGAATAGACCCCTATCCCAACCGCGGCATTAATCGCCGCTCCTAGCGCGGAAGTCTCGTAGGTATGTGGCCTGATCGCCGGCATATTAAAAATATCGGCGGTTAATTGCATCGCGACCGAGCTTTGTGAGCCTCCACCCGAAACGATTAACTCTTTCATTGGCTGCTTGGTGCGCTTTTCAATAGATTCCATGCCATCACGTAAGCCATAGGCAATACCTTCTAAAATAGCGCGATATACATGAGCTCTCGTATGCACATCACTAAACCCGATAATGGCTCCACGTGCTTCAGGCCCTGGAATTTTAACGCCTGGCGACCAATAGGGTTGTAGCATTAATCCTTCTGAACCAGGCGGAATATCAATCACCGATTCATCAAATAATTGCTCAGTAGCTACCCCCATCTTTTCCGATAAATCACGCTCCAAATGACCAAACTGCTCCTTAAACCAACTTACCATCCAGTAGCCACGATAAATTTGGTACTCAATAGTGTAAGCATTTGAAACATTGGATGGGTAAGGCGGCACAAACTTAATCGGCTCTATGTATTTGGAACTGGTGACGTTGATGGTTGCAGTTGTGCCATAACTCAAACATGCCTGATTATCCTGAATACAACCCGAACCCAGTACTTCAGAAGATTTATCAGCACCTGCAGCAATCACAGCAATATTTTTTGGCAAACCCGTGGCCAAAGCTGCGGCTTCACTAATCTTTCCAATCAGCTCCCCAGGTTTAACCAATTCAGGTAGTTTATTTTTTTCAATGGGCGCTGCCTGCCATTTCCAATCGCCATCCTTAGCCCACTGATGATGCTTATAATCAAATGGAATATAGGCTACTTGTGAAGCTAAAGAGTCTTTATATTCTCCAGTTAACTTAAAATTTAAGTAGCCCGAAAGTAACAGGTATTTATGAGTTTTTCGCCAAATTTCTGGCTGGTTTTCCGCTATCCACGCTGCTTGGCAGCTGGCCTGAAAATTTTGAATGGTATTTTCAACTCCAGCAATTTTAAACGCATATTTCCATAAGCCACTTATCGGCTTTATATTTTTAACCTTGCGTTTATCCGTCCAAATAATCGCTGGACGTAAAGACTCTCCAGACTCGTCTAGATTGATCACCGTATTACGCATGGTGGTCACGGCCACGGCTTGAATGGAATCGCGATTTACCTTGAGATCTTGCCATAAATTATTACAAGCACGACAAAGTGAATCCCAAAAATGATGCGGATGTTGCTCATTCCAATCTGCTTGATCGGAAAAATAAGCATCCAATAGCGGCACTTGCGACTTGGCAATGATGTTGCCTGATAAATCAAACAAAATCGCTCGAAGCGATTGAGTACCATTATCAATGGCGAGGATCGTTTTCTGACTCAATTTAATTGCCTAATCCAGAATGGCGCCCTATCCCTGAGTGACGTAATAAGGGCTCAACCGAAGGTTCACGCCCTCGGAATGCTTTAAACAGATCCGCAGCTTCTTCTGAGCCACCTTTTTCGAGAATGTGCGTTAAGAAATCTTTGCCAACTTTTGGATCAAAAATACCTTCTTCCTCAAACCGTGAAAAAGCGTCGGCCGATAAAACTTCTGCCCATTTATAGGAATAATAACCAGCGGCATAGCCACCCGCAAAAATATGACTGAAACCATTTTGAAAGCGATTAAAGTCGGGCGTCTTTACCACTGCAATTTCATCCCTAACTTGATCAAGGGTGGCTTGTATTTGGTCAGGATTTTCCGGATCAAAATTTTGATGGATTTTAAAGTCAAAGATCGAAAACTCTAACTGACGCAGCATTTGCATCGCCGACTGGAAATTTTTAGCAGCTAATAGCCTTTCTAATTTGTCAGCAGGCAATGGCTCTCCAGTTTTATAATGCTTGGCTATTTTTTCTAATCCAGCTTCTACCCAACAAAAGTTTTCCAAAAATTGGCTTGGCAGCTCCACCGCATCCCAAGCAACACCACTGATACCTGCGACAGCCGCATAATCAATAGTGGTTAGCATATGATGCAAGCCGTGGCCAAACTCATGAAACAGAGTTGTTACCTCATCATGGGTAAAGAGTGCAGGTGTATCACCAACAGGGCCATTAAAATTGCAAGTTAAAAAAGCAACTGGTTTTTGAGTCTCTGAGCCATCTTTACGACGGCCAATACAATCGGCCATCCAGGCTCCGCCACGTTTATTTTTCCGCGCATACAAATCTAAGTAGAAACTCGCGATATGAGTATTATCTTGATTGTAAATATCGAAGAACCGTACATCAGGATGCCAAATATCCACATTATCGCGCTCGGCAAAACTAATGCCGAACAACCGCCCAGTAATTTCGAACATACCTTGGATGACTTGATTTTCTGGAAACCAAGGACGCAACTCTTCTTGTGAAATATTGTACTTCTTACGCTTCAATTTTTCGCTGTAATACGCCAAATCCCATGCTGCCAAATCAGCTTGATCGTATTCATCTTGAGCAAAATTGAGCAGCTCATTCATTTCTTTTTCTGCTTGTTTTTTAGACTTTACTGCTAAATCTTGTAGGAAGCCCATCACCTCATCAACAGAATTTGCCATTTTAGTTGCCAATGACAGATCAGCATAAGAATTAAAGTCCAATAACTTAGCTAATTGATCTCTCAAATTTAAAATTTCAGGCATTAAAGCCGAATTATCAAACTGCTTATCGTGTGGCCCTTGATCAGAAGCACGGGTACAAAAGGCGGTATAAACTTCCTGACGCAACGCTCGATTATCAGCATGCATCATCACTGGTAAATAGGACGGATATTCTAAAGTTATGCGATAGCCATCGACACCATTTGCTTCTGCGGTTTGTTTGGCAGCCGCAATCGCAGAATCAGGAAGCCCATCTAAATCACCTTTGCTTGCTAGATCCTTATGCCATGCCATAGTCGAATCTAATAAGTTCTGCTCAAATTTAGAAGTAAGTTCAGACATTCGAACTTGAATTTTTCCATATTGTTTTTTCTTTTTTGCAGATAGTGAAACGCCAGATAATTTAAAATCTCGCAAATCGTCTTTTAAAATTTTACGCTGAATCGAATCTAGCCCAAGCTCATCGGCTTTATCATTTAAATCTTGGATCACTTGATACAATCCTTGGTGCTGACCCATTTCAGTTCCATATTCACTTAATAACGGCAAACAAGCATTGTAAGCATCGCGAATGTCATTGCCATTAACCACTGCATTCATATGACTAATAGGCGACCAAGCCCGGTCTAAGCGATCGCTAATCGCTTCCATTGGCTTAATAAAAGTTTCCCAATTCAAAGAACTTTTATCTTGCTTATCAACTAATTGATTAATCTCAGCACGACTTTGATCAATGATAGCTGTAATTGCCTGCAACATATCATCAGGCTTAATTTTTGAGAACGGTGGTAGCGTGTTTAAATTTAGTAAAGGATTATTCATAAGTTGCTTCTTTTCTATCATTGGAATACAGCTCAAATAACTTGGCTTCTTTTATAAATAAATAATATGCCGTTAGCACTGATAAGATAAAACCTCGCTTTCCAGAAAATATATGTCTCTGAAAAATATAAGATTTAATAAAGATAGCAGGAAATATCAATAATAATTTCAGTAGTGACGGTTTTTTATTTTTGCTGTATTTTTCTTCTGCTTTAAACGAAGAATATAAGTTGTTTTTCTCGGTTAGTGTTTTGATATCTGCATAGCCGTAATGATTAAAGGCTTCTCGTATAAAAACCTGAGATCCCTTTATATCCGCTCGCTCATGGGCAAACCGGCTAAGATCGAAACTGGCCGTTGCTTTTTTATATAAACGACAATTGTTTGGTTTTTTAGTAAAACTCGAAAGTCTCTTGCCCATGAAAATGTCATTCCTTTGGCAACGAACCGAGTCATATTTATTTTCTTTTACTATCTTAGCAAATTTTTTAATTAATTCTGGTGTTAACTCTTCGTCAGCATCAAGATTAAGCACCCATTCATGCGAACATAAACTCATCGCATAGGCTTTTTGCTTGGCATAACCCGGCCAATCATTATGGCTTATTTTTACGTCATAATTTGCAGCGATTTCTAAAGTTTTATCAGTGCTGCCACTATCAACTAAAATGATCTCATCCATATCACGACAGCTTTCTAACAACCGCTTGATATTTCGTTCTTCATTGAGCGTTATAATAAAAACACTGATAGGTAATTTTTTTTCTGTAGCGTTTATCATTTGTTTAATTCGTAGTATGGCTCAGACGCTAACTATTTATTTGCCTGATAGTGTCTATAATGGAGCTGGTCGAAAATCCACTTTTAAATTGTAATATTTTTACTTCCCCACCATTAGCAACGACTTCTTTATAACCAGCAATTTCTTCTGCTTTATAGTCGCCGCCTTTGACTAAAACATTTGGCAGGCATTTACCGATGATTCGCTGAGGAGTATCTTCTTCAAATGCTACCACCCAATCAACGCCTGATAGAGAAGCCAACATTTCCATGCGGTGGTCGAGCGGATTAATGGGACGTGTATCGCCCTTTAATCTCTTCACTGAGTCATCACTATTCACTGCGATAACCAATCGATCACCTAAATTGGCTGCTTCTTTAAGGTATGCGACATGGCCTGGGTGCAAAATATCAAAACAGCCATTGGTCATGACCACAGTCTCACCATTAGCTTGTGCCTTTTGCATCAAAGATTTTAATTGATCTTCTGAAACTACACCTTGCTCAGGTGCTGATAATAGGTCAAAAGACTGTTGCAACTCTTGTGCATTGGTTGTTGCCGTGCCTAACTTACCCACCACTATTCCTGCGGCTTGATTTGCAATTTTGCTCGCCAGAATCCAATCTTTTTCGCAAGCATAGCTCGCCGCTAAAGCGGCAATCACGGTATCACCAGCGCCTGTTACGTCTGAGATTTCTCGAGCTTGAGTTGCTTGCAAATACGGCTGTTTATCTTTTTCAATCAACGCCATGCCTTTTTCACTTCGCGTTACCAATAACGCTGTCAGATCCAGCCGCTCTTGCAATAATTTTCCCTTTGCAAGTAGATCTTCATCCGAATTGGTTTTACCTACAATAGCTTCAAATTCAGATTGATTTGGGGTTAATAAAGTCGCACCTTGATATTTTTCGAAACTGCCACCCTTAGGATCAACTATCACGGGAACATTTTTGCTTTTAGCACTCTGAATAATATCGGCAACTCGACCAAGAGTCCCTTTATTGTAATCGGATAAAACAACTAAGTCGTAATTTTCAATTTCAATCTCGAGTTTTTCAATTTCCAGCGGATGAACTAAAGCAAAGTCTTTCTCAAAATCCAAGCGAATTAACTGCTGATTTCTACTGATCACTCTCAATTTAGTAATAGTGGTTTGATTTTTTCTTTTCTCAAATCTGCAATGAACGCTCGCGTCACCAAGTAAAGCCTCTAGATTGGTAGCTTCAACATCGTCTCCAGTTATTCCACACAGAGTAACTTTTGCACCCAAGGAAGCAATATTAATGGCAACGTTGGCAGCTCCACCGGCTCTTTCTTCTACCTCCGCTACATTCACTACGGGAACGGGCGACTCTGGTGATATTCTCGAAGTGTCGCCATGCCAGTAGCGATCCAACATAATATCGCCAATAACTAAAATATTGGCTTGCGAAAAATTGGGTAAAATAACTTTCATAGTGATACGCGAAAAAAAGTATGCTTAATCATAACGATTTTCCTAGAATTTTGTAACATATTATCCCCCAACCGGGTTAAATACGTATAATTAATGAAAGATTGATTTGAGAATTATTATGTCAGCTAAACACTATGATTTTATTGCCGTTGGTGGCGGCAGCGGGGGTATCGCTAGCGCTAATCGAGCAGCCATGTATGGCGCCAAATGCGCCATCATCGAAGCTAAAGCCATTGGTGGCACCTGCGTCAACGTTGGCTGCGTGCCAAAAAAAGCCATGTGGTACGGTGCACAAGTAGCCGAAGCAATGAAATATGCTGCGGATTATGGTTTTCAATTGGGTCATACTGATTTTAACTGGGCTAAGCTTGTTGAATCTCGCCAAGCCTATATTGATCGCATTCACAAGAGTTATGACCGAGTACTTGCCAACAATAAGATTGATCGCATTGAAGGCTTTGCTAAATTCATTGACAACCATACACTGGAAGTCAATGGCGAGCGCTTTAATGCTGAGCATATTGTCATAGCCACTGGTGGTTATCCGTCGGTCCCCAGTATTCCAGGCGCAGAGTATGGCATCGACTCGGATGGCTTTTTTGAGCTAGAGCAACAGCCTAAATCCGCTGCAGTGATTGGCGCTGGTTATATAGCGGTAGAAATTGCAGGGGTTTTTAATGCACTTGGCACCAAAACTCACCTAGTGATGCGAAAAGACAAGCCATTACGCGATTTTGATGCTCTGCTTTCCGATACTTTAATCGAAGTCATGCACAATTCTGCATTGAATGTGCACACCCAATGCATCCCAGAAAAAGTTACCAAAGATGAGCAGGGTATCAGTATTCATTGCCAAAGCGGCACTGTAATTGGTCCTGTTGAAACCCTAGTTTGGGCGGTTGGGCGTTCGCCTGCCACTCAAGGGTTAGGCCTAGAAAATACCGATATCCAACTTGATCCACGAGGTTTTATTACTACTGATAAATACCAAAATACCAACGTTAAGCAAGTTTATGCGATTGGCGACAATACTGGTCGAGCGGCTTTAACTCCTGTAGCGATTGCCGCTGGTCGTCGCTTATCGGAGCGATTATTTAATGGTAAAACTGATGAGCATTTGGATTACAGCAACATTCCCACAGTGGTCTTTAGTCACCCTCCAATTGGCACTGTCGGTTTAACCGAAGAGCAGGCCAAAACAGAATATGGGCAAGACAAAGTTAAAGTTTACCAGTCTCAATTTACCGCCATGTATTCAGCTCTAACGAGTCATCGTGAACCAACCCGCATGAAACTCGTCTGTGTTGGAGAAGACGAAAAGGTAGTCGGCATTCATGGCATTGGTTTTGCTATGGATGAAATTTTGCAAGGTTTTGCCGTAGCATTAAAGATGGGGGCAACTAAAAAGGATTTTGATAATACGGTGGCGATCCATCCGACGTCAGCGGAAGAGTTTGTGACCATGCGCTAGGAATAATTATTTTTGTTGATTTCTTAATTCCTAGTTTTGATCTTTAAGTTTAGATAGCTCCTAATAGAGAAAGCCCTGAAATTCAGGGCTTTCTCTTAATGGCTAGATAATTAGATGCGTTCTATTTTAAAGCCTTTGGCTTCTAGATATTGGTTCACACTGTTTTCGCCTGCATAGTGAGCCGCGCCCACCACCGCAAATACACTTTTACCACTGTTAATCAAATCGGCAATACCGTCAGCCATCACTTGGTTGCGCTTATACAAGAATATTTCATTAAATTGATTGGCAATTTCTTCTGATACGCCTAGATCTTTGGCATCTTGCTCAGCTTGCTGCATAAACTCATCTAACTGGCCAGTTTTCCATGCAATCATCAGATTCTCAACATCGTCAGCATCTTTACTGATAGCGCCCAACACCATAAAGTCTTGTAGCTCTTTAGGCATTTGATCGAGCATTTTTAATTGACCATCAACCGACTCCAGCTCGACGATTTCTTTATTTTCAGCACCGCGAATAAAGAATTTATCCACACCCAATTCTTCCGAATAACCCGCTTTCATCACACCCATCACTTCGATGGTTAGCGCAGCCATCCAGGGCTCAAATACTTTAACCATGTTGCAAGTGGCGGTTTGGGTTTCGCAAAAAACATCGTATTTCGCTTTGGTCTTTTCAGATAACACGGTCGGTAGTGGATTTTCTAGATCTAAAGCTAATTGTTGTACCGTTTGCGCCATCTGCATTTGGTCAACTTTAGTAATATCAGCCTCAACCGCTAGAGCCTCCGATGCAGCAAAAGCATCCATAACTTTTTGCGGTAATGGATACATACTCTTGTCACCCACATGGATTGAACCGAACAAATACGAAGTTTTGCCATTGTGCTCAATTTTCCACATTGCTGGCGAATAATCTGAAGCTGCATCACTTTCGACAGTTTCATTTTTCACCATAACTGCATCAGACTCGGCTTTGGAATCATCAACTTCAGCCGCTTCAGTTTGAAGCTCCTTAGAAGAATCCTCATCTTTATCGCAGGTATAACAATTTTCTTCCCACCCTTTCTTCGCTCCTTCTTTTGCACCTTTAAAAGCACTAGACATAGCATAAAAGCCGCCTACCGCCAGCGCAATGAAAGCCAGTACAAATAATATTCTCTTCATCAGTTTCTCCTAGTTCTTTATATATTTTAGTAATTTTTCCGTTAATAGTTCACAGCTCTTTGTTCCGCCATGCCTAAAAAACAAAGACGGCTCAATAAGCTCCATTTCATTTAAATAGGCTTCGCCATTTTCACCATGCAAAAAATCAATTCGGGCATATAACAAGCGCCCAAATTTTTTCTCCACCCACGCCAGAGCCTTAGCCGCGACTGCTTTTTCTTGCTCATTCAGCTCGTAGGGATAGTCTTTAGCACCATAATCATCCTGCACTCTGAAATCACCTTTGACTGGCACTTTGCGAGTTCCATGGCTGAATTGATGGTCAAAAAAGATACCCGAGGTTTCACCAAACTCTTCAACACTATTAAGATAGGGTTGCAATACTAGATCTTCAAGTGGCGTTAAGCGAACCACATGTTGCTGCGCCTTCACCAAACCCTCTGGGCTAGTTTCAAAGCGACAGCATTCGCGCGCATTCGCACCAATCAAAGGTTTAATAAAACCCTTGTCCCAACCTCGGCGCTGCATAATGGACTCAATATCATAATCACCAGCGGTTAATAACCACTCGGAAGGAGCAATCGCAATACCTGCCTCTTCAAGATCTTTTAGGTACTTTTTATGGCTATTCCAAAGCAAAATATCTTTCTGATTCAATAACTTAGTTTGGCTCGATACCGTTTCAATCCAACTAACAAACTCAGCAAAACGCTCTTGATAATCCCAAGTGGTGCGAATAAGACAAGCATCGTATTGCGCCCAGTCGGTTACTGAATCCCAAGCAAGAATATCGTAGTTAATATTGCGTCTTGTTAGTTCAGCAAAAAAAGGTAAGTCGTCTTTTTCCCAATCTGGCAAATCGGCGCAACTGGCAATGGCTATGTTCATGGTATTAATTTATAAAATTAAGTTTTGCAGCAAGAATAACAGAATTGTTAGCCGAATAAAGCCTAGGCTCAGCAAGAATCCGCTATTAATGACTTGGGAATGAAATGATGCCTTGTTTTAAGATATCGGTGATGGCATTGGCGGACATAGGACGACAATACAGCATTCCTTGCCCCATATCACAACCGAGTGATTTTAAGATCGACATTTGCTGTACCGTTTCAATACCTTCGCCAACGGTAGCCATATCCAAACTTTGCGCTAATGAAATAATACTGCGGATAATATTCACATTGATCAAACGATCGCGCTTTTGGCTGCCCAGTTGTGAAACAAAGTACATATCGATTTTTAGATTATCCACTGGCAACTGACTTAAATAGGCCAATGACGAATAACCTTTACCAAAGTCGTCAATTGATAATTTAATGTCTAACTCTTTAAACTGATTTAAGACCTTGACCGTATTTAAGACGTCCGTCATGGCCGCACTTTCAGTGATCTCAATTTCTAAGGAATTACCCTCTAAATTGTACATCGCCATAGTATCCGAGAATTGACGTACAATATTGAAATTTTTCAGGTCCTTAATCGATAGATTTAAGGCCACTGTGGTATCAATACCCATATTGCGCCATTCGTTGACCTGGCGACAAGCCATGTTAGTAACCAATTTACTTAAATCGTTGATCAATGTCGTTTCTTCAGCAATTGGAATAAACAGCCCTGGAGAAACATCGCCAGAATCAGGATCGTACCAACGGCAAAGAGCCTCAACACTTTTTATCACGCCCGTTTGAATATCCACTCGCGGTTGGTAATAAAGTCTTAAATCGCCATTGGCAATGGCCAGCTTTAATTTCTTCTCAGTTGAACGACGCTTATTTTCTTGCTCGGTATGACGCAATTGATAAAACTCATAAGAGTTGCGATCTTGCTTAGCCGAATACATGGCAATATCAGCAAAGCGGAATAAATCTTCTGACTTTTCAGTATGCTTAGGATAAATACTGATACCTATGGACGCACCTGTTTGCACCGTATGATCATCGGCTTTAAACGGCGTTCTAAACTGCTCTAATATGCGCGTCGCAATTGCCCCGGCTTCCTTTTCACTCGAATTGGGTAACACTATGGCAAATTCATCTCCACCAACCCGAGCTAGAGTATCCGAATCTCGCAAACAACCTTGAATGGTCTTGGCAACGCTTTTTAATAAAGCATCACCAACGGTATGGCCTAGGGTATCGTTAATCTCTTTAAAACGATCCAAATCGATATACATAAAGACTAGTTTGGTCGACTTTTTACTAGCATCGGCTAGACCTTTGAGTAAACGCTTCTTCAACAGATAGCGATTTGGTAGCTCGGTCAAAGGATCATAGTTGGCCAAAGTGTGGATCTTGCTTTCTGACTTTTTACGCTCTGTGATGTCATGAAAATTAATAGTGACCCCTTGGATCGCAGGGTCATCTAAGTGATTGGCAAGCCGCGATTCAATCCATATTACATGGCCTTTTTTATGATTAACGCGCCTTTCAACCACGGACAACATGCCAGGGCTCTCGGCCACTAGTTTAATGTGCGCCGCCGCATCCTCTTGATCTTCTTCATAAATATAAGGACCAAAGCGCTTGCCGATCAGATCTTCTTCGGTATAACCCGTCACTTTGGTCACTGATGGCGACATATAAGTCACGTTAAAATCTTTATCAAAAACCAGGATACAGTCGTAACTATTTTCCACTAGCTTTTTATAGTAGCGCTCTTGTTGTCGTAACGACTCATATTCCGACAAGGGCTGGAATACTGGCATCATGGCGCCAATCTCGCTGATCGGCTCGCCCGCTTCGTTGCGCTCGGCAATAATGCTATTGACTTGGAACCACTGCCAAGAACCATTGCGGTGCTGTAATCTAAATTTAACCCCGATCAGGGTATTTTCTTTGGAGTTAGCAAGCGCTTTTTCCTGATCTTCGACAATGCCCATATCATTTGGATGGATCAGGGTATAAACACCTGTCGGCATCGCTTCGATTTCGTCAACGCTATAACCTAAAAGCGCCGCAAAATCTTCTAAACCTTGGGTAAATAGTTGGGTGCGATAGTCCAAATGGAAAAGGCATATCGGCAGCTGACTTAGTAGGGTCTTTTGATACAGATCAACTTTATTGATATCCGCTGCGCTGTCCAACAAATTGGCAGGCACCGACTGCAAGGTAATAGCGGTTTCAAATAAAGACTTACCTTTCGGCAAATCAATAATCGACGCCACATATTCACTGTCTGAACCCACGTCAGGCAGGCTAACCACTGAGCGCTTAGCATTGCCATTCAAAAGCTCTTTGGGCAACCATTTGCGGTACTCGAGCCCCATTAGTTTGGAAGCGGAAAGGGAATGATTATGACTGAAAACCTTAATCACCACGTCTCGATTACAAATCAAGATCGCCACAAAATCCTGCTGACAAATGCTTTGCAGCAGTGACTCAGGAATCGGCGGTACATTCGACATCAAAGCGATTAGGTTCCCTATAGATTGTTAACTAGTTCCAAATAAAACTGATTAAGCATAAACCAGCTATTCCTCAATGTCCAAAATAGTCTGAAAATGTTATTTGCGCAAGCCCAAAATACGGCTAAAATGGCAACAATTAACCACTTATCGATCCTTTTATGGCCATACGTCGATTTAAATCATTTATACCTAAAATCGCAGATAACACTTTCGTTGATCCGACCGCATTGGTGCTGGGCGATGTGGAAATAGGCGAAGATAGTTCCATCTGGCCAATGGCTGTACTGCGTGGTGATGTACACTCGATTCGCATAGGCAAACGCACCAGTATTCAAGATGGAACCGTCTGTCACGTCACTCATGATGGCCCCTTCGATCCAGGCGGCTACGATCTGGTGGTGGGCGATAACGTTACCGTTGGCCATAAAGCCATATTGCATGGTTGCCATATCGAAGATAACTGCTTGATTGGTATGGGCGCAGTGGTAATGGATGGTGC
Source organism: Gammaproteobacteria bacterium (assembly GCA_013372875.1). The sequence goes on from JABXIW010000107.1 coordinate 79,731, forward strand.
CATTATTCGCGAACACGTTATTATCGGTGCCAACAGCTTAGTGCCCCCAGGACGTGAACTCGAAGGCGGTTACTTATGGGTCGGCTCCCCCGCCCGGAAAATCCGAAAACTTACCGAAGAAGAAATTGGTTTCTTTGAATATTCAGCCAATAATTATGTGCGCATTAAGAATGAGCATTTAAGTGATAGCGATATTTAAAATTTGATTGAAACAAAAAAAGGCCATCGAATGATGGCCTTTTTATTACCTACCTATCAGAAGCTATAACTAACCCCAATTGAAGCCGTTGTATCCGTCTTGTCACGACCTAGCGGTACTACTGAGTTGTGATTAACCAAGTAAGCTGCTTTTAATGCCAAGCTATCAGACAACTTAGCGGTAATCGCTGATTCAGAAGTGTAGGTATCGACTTCTTCACCGAAAATCGCGGTTAGCTTTTGAGTGAATTCCGCATTATCAGAAATTTTGTAGGCATAGTCTAAGTCACCTCGTAATACGGCTTCTTTTTCATCGTCACCAACAAATACTGCATTAATACGATAACCAGCAGCAATACCTAATGATAAATGGCCCGTATCATCGCTAAAGATTTGACGACCATAACCTAGGTATAAACCTGTTTGGTAATCATAAGCACCAAAGTAATCATTAACGTAATCTAAAGTACCGTACAAAAAGTCTTTTTCAGACAAGTCGTAACGGTTGTTCCAAGCAAAAGTATAACGCTCTGCAGAACGAACATCATCAGTCGCGTTATTCAAACCGGTAACCGTAAAGCCCATTGCATAAGGCTCTGAAATACGAGTTACGTAATTTAAAGCGCCATTTAAGCTAGTGGTATCGGTATTGCCCGAAGTCGTCACGAAGCCTAAATCGAAATTACCTTTAGAACCTTCTTCTGGTGCATCACCTAGAAGGCCTGACGCACTAGCACTACCCATAGCCACTGTGGCAGCTACCGCTAAAAATATCTTTGTAAGTTTCATTGTCTTAATCTCTCTCAAAATAAGTGGCGCAATTTTACGCGCCTTACACTAAAAATAGTATGAGTAATTGTAAAAAAATATGAGCTATTGATCTTTTAACCATTCTGTAAAGCTACTATTTTTTAATTGAATGAAATCTAGGTATTGGCTTTTGAATTGCCGGTAATGCTCATCCTGAATTTTCGATTTTTCCTCGTGCAGATGAGCTCGCGTAAATGGTGCACCATCACTGGCAATGGATAACGGCCATTGATTATAGCTAGCTTGATACAACCAATGGCATAAATCGTCTTCATGAATCAAGTTCAACCATTTTGGGTTACTTATATTTTCTGAATTGGTCAAAGATTCCGTCAGCCTTGGGCGTTGACGTGAATACAGACCCGATGCGCGAACGATAGAACTTGAGGGTGCTAATTTTTTAACCTGTTTCTCTGCTTCTAGTAAAAGTTCACCACGAAAATTATCCGGCAGGGGGCTAGAGGCTTCATCAATCAGGCCTAATTGTCGAGAGCCATAAACGCTGGTAGCGGATAAAAAAGTGCAGTGCAGTTTGGGCTGTTGCACTTTAAGCTGTTTGAGTAGATTAGCAACCGCATCAATATAAGTCGCTTTATAAGCAGCTTCTGTTCGCTCGCTTGGCGCTAATATAATGTAAAGGTTCTCTACTTCAGGCAATGTTGGCAGAACAAAATCTTTTGCCAATAAGTCACATTGGATATGGTTTTTTGACCAAGGCTTTGCAGACTTGGATAAAGTAATAACGGATAAACCTAATGACTCTAAATAATGGTAAAAGCGTTTACCTAACTTACCTGTACCAATGACTAATTGTTTAGCCAATTGTCTCCACCAATTTGGCTAAACTTTTTTCCACTTGCATCTTTTTGCCTGCAAGTTTTTCTAAGGTTTTCAAACCCTTACCGGTTAGCAGCAAGACAAACGTACAATCAAATTCAAGCGCACACTCATAATCGGATTTAGAATCGCCAATAAACACCATCTCACTCGGATCACAATCAAATTTATCAGCGATCTTTTGCAGCATTAAGGTTTTTGGCTTACGGCAATCACAGCCATCATCAGGATGGTGCGGACAAAATTCGATGTGATCGATATTGCCATTTTTGTCTGCTAATAAGATTTGCATTTTTTGATGCATGGAATCCAAGACTAGCTCGTCATAAAAACCGCGACCAATGCCCGATTGATTAGTAGCAATCGCTACTTTGTATTTTTGGTTCAATTTTGCAATTGCAGCAAGACTTCCTGCAATCGGAATCCACTCTTCAGGGGATTTAATATAAGCATCTGAATCGTGATTGATGACTCCATCACGATCCAGAACAACAACTTTAATTTTTGACCAATCGATCATTAGTTTTGTAATAATGAAATATCAGCCACCGAACCAAATAAAGTTTGCAGCTTTTTCAACATAGCTAAGCGATTAGCTTTTACTGCCTCATCTTCAGCATTAACCATGACCTTATCGAAGAAAGCATCAACCTCATCTCGTAAGCTGGCAAGGTGAGCTAGCTTATCTTGATAAGACTCTAAAGTTGCTTGCTTTGCTTCAGCATCGGTAATTGTCTCGGCAAGCGCTTTTTCTTCAGCCTCTTGCAATATGTCAACATTGATTGAATCAGCAACTTTAATATCAGCTTTAGCAAGAATGTTTTTTACCCGCTTATTGGCGGCAGCTAAACTTTCAGCTTCTGCCAAGGTTTGGAAGAACTGCACTGCTTTAATTCGTGCATCAAAATCAAGTGGCGCAGTTGGCTTTAACGCTAACACCGCATTGATAGTGTTGGCGTCTACACCTGAATCAAGATACCAAGCCTTAAAACGCTCTAAAATAAATTCAAAAACGTCTTGTTCAACATTATCATTAGTTAATTTTCCAGCTAAGTTTTGAGCGGCCAAACAGATTAAATCTTTAAGATCAACCTGTAAACTATTTTCAACTAATGTTCGAATCAAGCCAATTGCCGAGCGACGCAAAGCAAAAGGATCTTTTGAGCCTTTTGGAATTTGACCAATACCAAAAATCCCAACCAGCGTATCAATTCGATCAGCAATCGCAACTACCTGACCTACTGGGTTTTGCGCTAATTTGTCGCCAGAAAACTTAGGTAAATACTGCTCGGTCATGGCTATAGCGACATTATCGTTCTCGCCATCGTGGCGCGCATAATAAGTACCCATAATGCCTTGCAGTTTATCGAATTCACCCACCATGTTTGTTGCCAAATCACATTTAGATAACAAGCCAGCTTTTTCTGCCTGTTCTGCGTCGGCTCCAATTTGCGGGGCAATAACTTTAGCAATTTTTGCAACTCGTTCTGCTTTATCTTGTACTGAGCCTAAATCTTTTTGGAATACCACTTTTTTCAAGTGCTCTTGATGGCTTTCAAGAGTTACTTTTTGATCAGTCTCAAAGAAGAACTTGGCATCTGCTAATCGAGGGCGAATTACTTTTTCATTGCCCGAAATAATGCTATTTGGATTCGAGCTTTCGATATTGGCCACCGTAATAAAATTCGGCAACAGCTTGCCGTCTTTATCCAGCACATGGAAATATTTTTGGTGCTCGGCCATCGAAGACACCAAACACTCTTGTGGCACCGCCAAGAACTCATCATCAAACTTGCCTGTCAAAGCTACTGGCCACTCCACCAGACTTGTTACTTCGTCTAGCAAATCATCAGAAATTTGTGCAATACCACCAATCTTTTCTGCTTCCGCCTCTACTTGTGCTTTAACCGCTGCTTTACGATCCTCGTAATTGACTTCTACTTTGGCCGCATTCAATTTTGGCAAATATTCATCCGCAGAATTAAGCTCAATCGCCGCAGGCGCCATAAAGCGATGACCAAAAGTTTGCCTACCTGTTTTAACGCCAACAATGGTCGCGTCTAAAACATGATCGCCTTGCAATAACACGGCCCAATGGACAGGGCGAATAAACTGCTCACTGCGATCACCCCAGCGCATAGCTTTTGGGATCGGCAACTTTTTCAATGCGCCGTTGATAATTTCTTCAATTAGCTCGCCTAACGCTTTACCTTTTTGCGCAATGGTATAGCCTAAACGCTCACCTTTATCGGTAGCAATTTTTTGCAAGTCTGCAACTTCTACGCCACAAGATTTGGCAAACCCCACTGCTGCAGGTTTTGCATTACCATCAGCATCATAGGCTGCAGCTACCGCTGGGCCTAGACGCTCAACATTTTTATCTGGTTGAGCATCGGCAAGCTGGCGCACAATCAACGCCAAGCGGCGCGGCGCATCATAAGCTTCAATTGATTCAAATTCTAAATCGTTAGCAGTCAAATTCGCTGCCACATTGTCGCGCAAAGCATCGCGTAAATTCTTTAAGGCTTTCGGTGGTAACTCTTCGGTGCCCAATTCAAATAATAAGTCATGCTTGTTCATTAGTTGCTCTCCTTATTATTTTCTACATTATTAAGCATCGGAAAACCTAAGGCCTCACGGGCTGCGTAATAGCTTTCTGCAACAGAGCGAGCGAGTGTGCGCACCCGCAAAATAAAACGCTGCCTTTCAGTAACGGAAATCGCATGACGCGCATCGAGTAAGTTAAAAGCGTGCGAAGCTTTTAAAACCATTTCGTACGCAGGCAATGGCAAGTTATGCTCCATTAATCGGGCACATTCGCTTTCGCAATAATCAAAAAATTCGAACAATTTTTCTACATTGGCGTGTTCGAAATTGTAAGTGGATTGTTCTACTTCGTTTTGATGGAATACATCACGATAATAGACTTTGCCTAATGGGCCATCAGTCCAAACTAGATCGAAAATCGAATCAACGCCTTGTAAATACATGGCAATCCGCTCCAGACCATAGGTGATTTCACCCATCACTGGCTTACACTCTAAACCACCCACTTGTTGGAAGTAGGTAAACTGCGTCACTTCCATGCCATTGAGCCAAACTTCCCAACCTAAGCCCCATGCACCCAGCGTTGGTGACTCCCAGTTATCTTCAACGAAGCGAATATCGTGTTCCAGCGGATCAATGCCCAGGGCTTTCATCGAGCCTAGGTACATTTCTTGAATTTCTAAAGGCGATGGCTTAATCACCACCTGATATTGGTAGTAATGCTGCAAACGGTTCGGGTTTTCACCAT